>DAWDCC010000001.1:0-26163 GCA_052355365.1 Prevotella sp.
CGATCTCCGGCAGCGAAAGCAGGAAAAAGAAAAGAAGGAGTTTGCACAAAATTTATTCAAGAATTAATCGGGGAAACAAAGAGAGGGTCAAGAGTAGGGGGCGGAGCGGGGCAAGGGGAGGGCCTCGGCACAGCCGAGGCAAACCGAACCCGATACCGGACGAAAAGCGGAAGAAGGCAAGGCCGCTGCTGCTCACCCCTTGGCGGTAATCACTCCCCTCCCTCTTGGGGAGGGGTTAGGGGGTGAGGCTTCTTTGGAACACCCTGACGTAGTCCACACTCATAGTAGCGGGCAGCGCGGAGGCGTCGACACCTTTGTATCCGCCCCAACTGCCGCCCCAGGCGAGGTTGAGAATCGGATAGAAGGGAACATTGAACGGCCAGAAGTCCTTCGTCTTGTCGGCGGGCTCGTATTTGAGGATGCTCTTGCCATCGACGAAAAACTCAAGTTTAGAGGCTGTCCACTCGCATGCATAGACATGATAGTCCGATTCTGCCGTGGGCACCTTCAGCGTGCCGTGCTCCGTCGGCGTGTTGCCGTTGTTGTATTTGTTGCAGTGGATCGTTGAGGAGACGATGTTCGGATCGGCGCCTACTTCCTCCATGATGTCGATCTCGCCACAGCCCGGCCAGGGGTTCGTGGCGAAATTGTTGTTAGCCGGCATCATCCAGAAGGCAGGCCACGTGCCCTTTCCTGATGGCAACTTGATGCGCGCTTCGAAGTAGCCATAGGTCCAGCCTTCTTTTACCTTGGCGTAGACACGGCCGGAATAGACTTTGCCGCCCTCCTGATAGCAGTGGATGAGCAGGTGTCCGTCCTTGACCTCGTTGACAGAGGAGCCTTTGATGTAAGTCTGCAACTCGTTGTTGACCCATCCCGCGGGCTTCTGCTCTTCGGTCCAGTCATCGCTGAGCTGTGTGCCGTCGAACTCGTCGTGCCAGACGAGTTCATAGCCTTCGGGCGCATCGTATTTGGCCGTAGTGGCTGCCTCCTGCGTCACGACGACAGTCTTCCGCTCCGTTCCGGCAGCAAAGACGAGGGAGGCAGAGCGCGACAAAGTGTTGGGATTGGCAGCAGCGGTCACCGTGATCTGTACGGCACCACCGGAGGACAGACCTGAGGTCGGCGAGACCTTTAGCCATGAATCCGGTGTGGAGACCAGGCCCCACTCGTGGTTGGCCGACAGCGTGAAGCTTTGGCTGCCACCGGCGGCGGGAAGGGTGAGCGCGTCGTTGCTCACCGTGATCGTGACTGCAGGCACGGGATCATCACCGGAGGAAGAGCCGCAGCCCGTCAGCGGAAACGACAGCGCAAGGAAGAGAGCGCTGAGATATGTTTTCAGTTTCATGATGATTTCATTTCAAAGTGGGAAGGAGAAGCCCAAGGCAACAGGCCGTGGACTACTCCTTATTGTATATATAAGAACGAAGAAGTTACTTTTTCAACACGTGCTTCTGAATGATGATGTCGCTGATGGACAACGTCGGGTCAGCACCAATACCGCCGAAGTCGAGGATGAACTTGGTGGACGACGAAGATGTCGTGGCCTTGACATTAGGCACGCGCACCAGCGTGGTACCCATCTCCGCCTTCATCGCATTGTTGTAGTACAGCGCGTTGTTGTCATCCTTCTGGTCTGCTATCTTCAGCGTGTAGCGCGCGATGTCGACATTCGTCTTGAGTTTGAAGCTGATGTCATAGGTCTGTCCACTCTCGTAAGCGACAGGCACGCCCTCGTCGGCGGTGTGGATCATGCACTGAGCCTGCCACTCTGAGCCACCGGGCTGACCGCTGAAAGTAATCGTGTAGACGCCGTCCTTGTAGCTCAACTGCGGGTCGGCGAGCTGAGCCCAGTTGCCGTCTGCCCACCAGAATGTCATCTGGCCGAAGCTGTTGTAGGCTTTTCCAAGGTTGAGATCACTGTTGACGTCGCACCAGCTGATCTTCTCGGGATCGTCGTCGGGGTTGACGGGCACGACCTCCGTGGAAGGTTCTTTGCTCGTCAGGATGAAGTGCCAGGCGATGGAGCCGTTGTCGTAGACAAGGGTCATCGTTGTGGAAGTCAGTCCCTCAATGCGGAAGCGCGGATGCTGATACTGTCCGTCACTGGAGATATAAGGGAAGGCTGTGTTGTCAGCCAAGACAAGGAAGATGGCATTCTGGATGTTTTTGTCGGCATCAGTCCATGTTCCGGACTCCAGCGTGTAGGTCGATGTCTGTTCGCCCGTGATGGTGGCATCCCAGTCGGGATCGTTGCTGCCCCAGATTGTAGTGCCTTTGTTGACGAACGTCTTGCCGTCCTCACCCGAGCTGTAGATGTAGGTGCCCCGCATAGGGTCGCCGTCTGCCGGTGTGAAAGTCAGGCGGTCGTCGTAGACACCAAAGTCTTTCTTGTCGTCTTTTGCTGCTGACCACCACTCCGTACCGGAAGTTCCGGAGGGTCCGCAGGCCATGTGTCCGGGTGCATTGTTGTCGATACGCCATTTCTTACCCTTGAGTTTTTCGGCATAGGGCGAGAAGTCGACCTTGGTCTCGTTGAAGGTAAACTCCTTCTTCAGGCCGGCCTGACTGAATCCGTTGCGGTTGGCCATGCGCAGCTCGATGCTATATGTACCCTTGACTTTATTGGAATAGGTGGCCGTGGGCAGCGTGGAGTACTGCTTGCCATTGATAAGCCAGACCGGATATTCCCCATTGACAGAGGGAGCCGTGGCCGTCATGGTGTTGGTGGACTGGTCGACGCTGACGTTGAAGTCTACGCCGTCCATGGTGGGGAGCCCGTTTTGGTCAGCGCCACTGAAGTCTTCCGGCGAGCAGGCAGGAAGCGTCAGCCCCACAAAGAGCGTGCAGGCCAAGAGCTTAAATATCTTTTTCATGATCGTTTCGGTTTTTATTTGGTATAGTCGTTCGGATGGAGTTTAGGATCGTTGTCGAGTTCGGACTGTGCCAACGGCACGTGCTTCTTGTTAGGCGTCCAGCTATTGGTACGGTCAGTGCCCGGTATGGCGACAAGTGTAGTAGCCGCCTTGCCGGCGCGCACAAGGTCGAAATAGCGCTTTCCCTCGCCAACGAACTCGAGATGACGCTCGTTGAGGATGTCGTCCTCTGTGATGCTCTGCATGGCAGAAAGACCGGCACGGCGGTGCACCTGATTGAAGTATCCCGTAGCCTCAGCATTGCTGCCACCGGTGGCCAGCGTCAGATCGGCAGCGTTGAGCAGCGTCTCGGCATAGCGGTAGATGCGCAGATTGTTGTTGTAGTTGAGGTTTTTCGACGTCGGACAATCCTTGTTGTTGTCGTCCATCGGGTGGTATTTGGCCAACCAGATGTGTGTGTCCTGATAGCGCGCGGTGTAGTCCTTGTCGGTACCAAGGAGACTGCGCAGATCCCAGCAGGTAGCCTCACGACGCTGATCACCGTCCTCATACATGTTGAAAGTCTCGGGGCGCATGGGCAGGAAGCCCCAGCCGTCCTGACCTGCCGACCATCCGTCACCGCCCTTCCAGCCATTTGGCGCAATGAGCGTGGGCAGCACAGTACCACCGGCACTCTTGGAGGTGCCCCAGTCACGGCCTGCCTGGTCGTCCTGATAGTTGATTTCGAAGATAGACTCGGAGCCCCACTCACCGCTCTCTTTCCAGATATCGGCGAAGTTGGTCATCAGCTGATAGTCACCGCTGCTGATGATCTCCTTCATGCAAGCCAGGGCCTGAGGATAGCGTGCGGTGTCGTCTTGGTACATGACGAGTTCGGCATAGAGCATATAGGCGAAAGCTTTGCTCACGCGTCCGGTGTTGGCATCGTCCCAGCGCATGGGCAGGACATTGTTCTTGAGGATGTCCTCCATTTCGGCGATGAGATTTTCATAGACCTTGTCAGCCGAGATCTGTTCAGCCTGATAAGGACTAGAGAGATTGGTGAGATAGAAGGGGATGTCGCCATAGTAGTGCCAGAGGATGTCGTAGTAATAGACTCTCAGCAAGCGCGCCTGCTCGATATAGGTGGGAAGGTTGGTGTTGTCCTTGTTGGCGTCGTAGGCGCAGTAGGTCAGCACATCGTTGCAGCGCTTGATACCGGAGTAGAAATCGCCCCACAGTGTGGGCAACGTGTTGTTGCCGTCGCCCTCGAAGTTGAAGAGCTTATGCCAATGCTGGTTGTCGGAGATGTTGCTGCCACCAGGGAAGAAGTCGTCGCCCATGATCTCGGCGTCGATATTCAGCGCGTTGTAAGCCGTGCCGTCCCAGTCGGGCCAATGAAGCGGGTCATAGGCGGCGGTCACCGATTCCTGGAGATGGGCATCGGTGGTGTAGTATTCTTCCAATGGCTCACCCGTGGGATTTTCGACTTTGAGGAAGTCATCGCTGCAGGAGCCGAAGAGGAAAGCAGCGGCCATCGCTCCTACATATATATATTTCTTGGTTTTCATAATGGTTTGTTTGTTTATCAGTTAAAGAGTGATGTTAAAACCTACAGACCAGGTGCGTGCCTGAGGATATACGCCATAGTCGACACCTAATGATGTACTGCCGGAGCCAATCTCAGGATCGAATCCCCAGTACTTGGTCCATGTGAAGAGATTCTCGGCCATGACGAAGAGACGGAAACGGTCGACACCGATCTTCTGCGTCAAGTAGCGGGGTACGGTGTAGCCCAACTGGAAGTTTTTCAGACGCAGATAGGAGCCGTCGCGGACGTAGAGGTCGCTGACCACCCAGTTCTTGGTGTCGCCCAGAGCCAGACGAGGAACGGTATTGGACGTGCCAGGACCGGTCCAGCGACCGAGCATCCAAGAAGGATAGTTGCCCGAAGCGATATCCTGACGATAGGTAGCATCGAAGACATCCACGCCGCTCACGCCCTGGAAGAAGAGATTAAAGTCGAAGCCCTTGTACTCGGCATTGATATTCAAGCCGAAGGTCCACTTAGGCGTACCGTTACCGATGTTGGTGCGGTCATCGGAAGTGATCTTGCCATCGCCATTGACATCGACGAAGCGCAAATCACCGGGAACAGCATCGGGCTGTATCAGTCCACCGTCAGCATTCTTGTAGGCGTTGACCTCGTCGACGGTCTGGAAGACGCTGGCGGTCTTGTAGCCATAGAAGAAGGGGAAGGGCTGTCCGTTCTCAGCGCGCGTACCGCCGTCGGAGAACTGGGAGATGCCCCAGTCGAGAAAGCCCGTAGCATTGCCGAGGTTGGTGAGCTCGTTGTGGAGATAGGATGCGTTGGCCTTGAGACCATAGCGGAAATCACTGATGTGGCCTTTGTAGCCAAGCTCAAACTCCCAGCCAGAGTTCTTCATGTCGCCGACGTTGGCCAGTGGAGAAGTCTCGCCGACATAGCTTGGAATCGGCATGGCGATGATCATGCCATTGGTCTTCTTGACGAAGTAGTCGACGGTGAAGGTGAGCGCACTGTTGAAGAATCCAAGATCGAGACCGATGTCGGTCTGCTCGCTCTCCTCCCATTTCAGATTGGGATTGGGCAGGCGGTTGGCTTTTGAACCATGATTTTTGACGCTGTTGGTACCGAAATAATAGTCGTTGCCCATGGAGGTCAGCGTGGTGTAAGCAAAGTCGCCGATGTTCTCGTTACCGTTCTTACCCCAGCTGAAACGCAGCTTGGCATTGCTCAGCCAGTTGTGGGTGGGGAGCATAAACTTCTCGTTCATGATGTTCCAGCCCAAGGAGAAGGAGGGGAAGGTACCGTAGAGGTTGTCAGAACCAAAACGACTGGAACCGTCACGGCGCACGGTGAACTGTGCCATGTAGCGCTCGTCGTAGTTATAGCTCAGACGGGCAAAGAGTGAGGAAAGACGGTGCTCGGTGTAGGGTTCGCCCCAAGTGTTGAAATGAGCTGTGGCTCCAGTGATCTTGCCGTCGGCGTCGGTGCTGTAAACGACCTGTCCGTTGCCATTGGTATAGTTGATGGATGGCTTGTAGATGTTGATGAGATCCCAGGCACTGCCACCGAGCTCACTGCCCTTGAACTTGCTGGCCGACTGTCCGAGGACGATGCCGAAGGAGTGCTTGCCAAGGGTTTTGTCGTAGGACAGCGTGTTGTCGACCTGCCAGGAATTGTTGTCGCCTTTGTAAGTGGTGGCCGAGGTATGGTCGGCATTGTTGTTGCCGGAGAGATAGTATTTCTGGGTTGTGGCAGCGTCGTAGCCCCAGAACGAGAGCTCAGCGCTGTAGGCGAAGTGATACTTCAGATTGTCGAAGAGCTGCAAGTCGAGGGAGAACTTCGGCATAATCTTGTGTGCCCAGTTGCGTGTGGCGTGTCCCTGCATCATAGCGATCGGGTTGTTCTGCTCCTGATACGAACCGAAATATCCGGGGACGGTATAGGGGTTGCCATTGGCATCCTTGTAGAGGTCATAGGCGCTGTACTGCTTTTCCATAGCAGCCGCCACGTCGGGGTTGGTGATGGTGACAGGCAGGATCGGTGACAAATAGAGGGCAGAGCCGAGTGGCGAGCCCCACGTGGAGTTGGCATCGATGCCCGTATTATGGACACGCATGTAGCCAACGTTGACACCGAGATCGAGTTTGTTGAGGAAGTTGCGCTCCTTTGAGAAGTCAAAGAGCGTGTAGTTGGTGTTGGAACGAAGCGTCAGACGGTCGTAATTCGATTGTCCAAAATTACCGCCGACGATACCTTCCTGAGTCATATAGCCCATGGAAAGGTAGTAGTTGACCTTCTCACTGGCACCGCTGATGGAGAGATCGTGCTGCACGATAGGTGCATTGTCGTTGAAGAGTTCTTTCTGCCAGTTAGTTCCGAAGCCCGTCACCTTATTGCCATTGACATCGGTGAGGTTATAAGGATCGGCATAGAGAGGTGCCTGTCCGCCGTTGACATACTTCTCGTTTTGCAAGATGGCATAGTCTGTAGCACTGGTCACATCGCGCTTGCGCCATGCACTCTGCCAGCCATAAGAGAAGTTGTAGTTGATCTTGGCATTGCCCTTGGAGCCCTTCTTCGTGGTGACGAGGATGACACCGTTGGCAGCACGCGAACCGTAGATGGCTCCTGAAGCGGCATCCTTCAGTACCTCGATGCTCTCGATATCCTCGGGATTGACGAGTTCCATACCATTTTGATCGGTCGCCATGCCGTCGATGATATAGAGTGGGTCGGAGTTATTGATGGTGCCGATACCACGTACGCGGATCATCGACTTGGCACCAGGCTGTCCGGAAGCGCTTGTGACGTTGACACCGGCGGCGAGACCCTTCAGTGCGTCCTCAGCGCGCAGCTGTGTCTTTCCTTCAAGATCTTCTGCATCGACCTTTGCGATCGACGCGGTCACAACGCTTTTCTTCTGCACGCCATAACCGATGACAACCACATCGTTGAGGGTCTTGGCATCATCTTTTAAGGTCACACGCATATTGTCAGCTACAGAGAGTGTCTGAGTCTGCATACCTATATACGACACCTCGAGTTGAGTGCCGGGATTAACTGTAATGGTGAAATGACCGTCAAGGTCGGTGATGACTCCCGTAGAAGAGCCGGGCACCTTGACCGTAGCGCCGATGATAGGCTCACCATGAGCGTCGAGCACGGTGCCGGAATAATTCTTCTGCTGTGCCCATAACGATGTGGTGACCAACAAGGCGGTCGCCGTCAACATGGTCTTGATTCTTTTCATGATCGTTGAGTTTTGATGGTTATAGATATTGTATTTAGTTAAAAATGATTCGAGGCAATGAGTGCGACTGTTCGTAACACCACTGCAAAGATAGCAGACTTTTTTTACACTTGAAACGCTGTGCTATGAAAAAGTGGAAGAATATAAAGACTCTAAAATCAACAACTACTGTGAATCAATAAGTTATGGAGTTTTAGAAAAATTAAAAGAGTGGATAAAAAGTAAAGAAAATGATGATAATTTTAAGTAGAAATTTGGAGGGAACTACTTCTTTTCGTATCTTTGTCTCACAAAAACCAAGTAAAAACGATCCTTACCGATTACTATATGACACGCTTCCTGTTATGCATCATCGCAACATTGCTGGCTCTGAACACCCAAGCCATCCACATCGACCTGAACAAAGAATACGCACGGCTCGATGAAGCGATTGCCCAGTCTTCACGATATATTGCGCAACGACAAAAAAAATACGTGCGCTCGAACGACAATTGGGTGCCGCCGAGGATACACGGCAGCAATATCAATTGTGCTATCAACTATACCTATTATACAGACCTTACATCCACAGTCAGGCCTGCGTCTATCTCAACCGCTGCATCGCCATCGCTCAGAAGGAAGGAAAGCGCCAACAGACCAACCACTGTCGGGCGATACTGGCCAAGTACTTTATCAGTTCTGGATTCTATGACGAGGCTCGCATCTGCCTGCAAGACATCGACACTACGATGCTCGACCGCCAAGGACAGGCCCTCTACGACATGGCGCGCTACGCTCTCTATGGTGAACTGGCCTACTACACAACGTTGCCGGAAATGAAACGCCACTATGAGACACTCAGAAACGATTACGAGAAGGCCATGATGCCGTTGCTCAGCAAAGACAATGACGTCTATTGCGAGACACGACAGAACCAGCTCACCACACAAGGCAAAGCCCGGGAAGCTCTGCACTTCAACGATCAGTGGCTGAAAAGGACACCGTCTGGATCGCACGACT
The DNA here is from genome assembly GCA_052355365.1 of Prevotella sp. GTDB lineage: Bacteria > Bacteroidota > Bacteroidia > Bacteroidales > Bacteroidaceae > Prevotella. The sequence continues at coordinate 8,654 of DAWDCC010000001.1, forward strand.
ATGCCATGGTCACGCTCTATCGCTATCTTGCCTACAAGGCACTCGGCGACACGACAAGGATGCTGTATTGGGTGACACAGTCTGTCATCAATGACATCCGCTTAGGCGTCACCGACCAAGGATCTATCTGGGAACTGTCCAACCAGCTGATGCTCAGTGGTGACCTGCAACGTGCCTACCGCTATATCAGCTATGCCAGCCAGTGCGCCAACACCTTCGGCGCACGACAGCGCAAATGGCAAGTAGCCCCTCTCATGGCAAGTCTCGCCGGACAATACAAAAGCGCGAGCGAGAGCAGCCACCAACGTCTGACCGTCTCACTATGCGCTCTGAGCGTGCTCTTTGTCATCGCCTTGGTGCTGTTGTTGCTGACTATCAAGCAGCGCAACCATATCCGACGCACGCGTAACCTGCTCTACCAAAGCAATGCCAACTTGCAAGAAAGCAACACGCGACTCGCCGACAGCAACATACGACTCGCCGACAGCAATCGTGTCAAAGAGGAATACATCGGACAATTCCTCGAGCTATGTAGCCTTTATGTCAACCGCATCGACAAGATCAAGAAACGCACGGCACGCTATCTCAAAAACAAACAATATGTGGAACTGGAACGTATCCTTCACAGCAAGGAGAGCAACGATGAAGACGCCAGCGAACTCTACAAAAGCTTTGACTCGGCCTTCATCCATCTCTTTCCCCACTTTGTCGAAGACATCAACGCACTGCTCCGACCCGAGGCCCAGCTGAGCGTGGAGAAAGACGGGCAGCTCAGCACCTCTATCCGTATCTTTGCGCTCATCCGCCTCGGCATCAACGACAGTTCCAAGATCGCAGAGTTTCTCCACTACAGCGTCAACACCATATATAATTATCGCGCACGCGTGAAGAAAGGGGCTATTGGCGACAAAGAGGACTTCGAAGAGAAGGTGAAGATGATTGGTATAAATGTTAAAAATGCAACGGATTGATATTTTTCTGCTTGAAATGTTTGCAGCCTAATGGAAAACGTGTATCTTTGCACTCGAAATATAAAATCAACAAGAAAAGATGATGAATCACGTATCTGCATATTGGTGGTGGCGTAGCTCAAGATTGAAAAAGTCGTGAGTCGAGAAGCCGTGTGGGTACTACATCCAACAACATACAAAGGCCTGTCGTTCTTGCGACAGGCCTTTTTTAATGTTGAATGATATCAATGATGAATGTTCAATGTTGAATGATGAATGATGAATGGAGAAAAGAGATAAATATAAACAAGACATATAACAATTAAAAAATATACGCTTATGGATATCAAGGCTATTTTCAACCGACTCCTCAACCACGAGGAGCTGAAACGTGAAGAGACAAAGGAACTGCTCATCGCCATCACACGCGGTGAATTCAACGACGCAGAGATCGCAGCATTGCTGACCGCCATTCAGATGCGCGGCATCAGCGTAGAGGAACTGTTAGGCTTCCGCGATGGCATCCTCGCCACAGGCGTACCCGTACCCTTGGACTGCGACCGCTACATCGATGTGGTGGGTACCGGCGGCGACCGTAAGAACACGTTCAACATCTCCACGACAGCCTGCTTCGTCATTGCCGGAGCCGGTTACAAAGTGGCCAAACACGGTAACTACGCCGCCACGAGCGTCAGTGGTGCGTCAAACGTCATCAAGAACCACGGTGTGAACTTCACTGCTGATCTCGACAAGCTCAACCGCTCCATCAACGAGTGCGGTATCGTCTATCTCCATGCCCAGCTCTTCGCCAAAGCCATGAAGTTCGTCGGTGCCATCCGCAAGGCACTGCCCTTCCCCACTTTCTTCAACCTTCTCGGCCCGATCATCAACCCATCAAAACCTCAGTGCCAGCTGCTCGGCGTGGCCAACCTCGACCAGATGCGCCTCTATCAGCAGGTTTACCAGAAGATTGGCATCGACTACGGCATCGTCAACAGCATCGACGGATATGACGAGATCTCTCTCACAGGACCGTTTAAGGTGACCACAGCAGCCTATGAGCGTGTGTTCAAACCGGCTGACCTCGGCTTCGACATCGCCAAACCGGAGGAGATCCAAGCCGGCGCCACTGAGGAGGAGGCCAAAGAGATCTTCGACAACGTTCTGGCCAACAAGGCGCTGCCCGCACAGAAAAACATCGTGCTCGCCAACGCTGCCTTCGGCATCCAGGTCTTTGAGAAAGGTAAGAAACCAATTGAGGAGTGCATAGAGATCGCACGCGAGAGCATCGACAGCGGCAAGGCTCTCAACACCTTCAAGAAGTTTGTGGAACTCAACTCGTAAAGGGGGAGCCCTCCTCTAACTCCCCCCGAGGGGGGAGGACCGCAATACCGACGAGGACGAATGGGGAGAAAACTTGTAGTAAAACTGAATAACATGGATATATTAGAAGAAATCGTAGCACACAAAGTGGAGGAACTGCAGGAGCGGATGGACTTTATCCCGCCCCGCCGCCTTTACACGCTTGTGGAGGAAAAGATCAAGAAGGAAACCAGCGTACCTGTCTCCATGCGCCAGGCACTAATGGACTCTCCTACGGGTATCATCGCTGAGTTTAAACGCAAATCGCCGAGCAAGGGTTGGATCAAGCAAGAAGGTAAGGCCTCGGTCATCCCGTTGAGCTATCAGCAACACGGCGCTGCCGCACTGAGCATCCTCACCGACACGAAATACTTCGGTGGCTATGACGAGTATATCCAGCAGGCCAGAGCCGTCGGCGTGACGATACCTATATTATATAAGAACTTTGTCATCAACGAATATCAGCTCTTCCAAGCCCGCTACTGTGGCGCTTCGGCCGTACTGCTCATCGCTGCCTGCCTGGAAAAGGACAAGTGCCGCGACCTCCTGCACATGGCACACGAGCTCGGACTGGAGGTGCTGTTGGAGATGCACGGCGAGGAGGACTTCGAATACGCCGACATAGAGCCGGATATGTACGGCATCAACAACCGCAACCTCGGCACTTTCGTCACCGACGTGAGCAACAGCTTCCGTCTCGCCGAGCGCCTGCCGAAAGGTGTGTGCACGGTGAGCGAGAGCGGTATCGGCGATCCCGACACCATCCGTCAGCTGCGTAAGGTGGGCTTCCACGGCTTCCTCATGGGCGAGCACTTCATGAAAGCAGACGATCCCGGCGAGGAACTGGCAAGACTGATACGAATGTTGAGTGCTGAATGATGAATGTTGACTAAAGACCATAGCGTTATGAACTATCAATTGATCAAGGTTTGTGGCATGCGCGATGCGCAGAACATCCGTGAGGTGGCGGCCTTAGGCGTGAACCTCATCGGTCTGATCTTCTACCCCAAGAGTCCGCGATACATAGAGAGCATCTCGTCGGATGCGGGGATCATTCCGGATTATAGTAGTCTCAAAAGCCTCCCCCCCAAACCCCTCTCCAAAGGAGAGGGGAGTGATATGCTGGATAAACAATTGAAAGCAGAAGAAACGGAAGGGGAGGCACGCAATAAACAGATAGAATCGGAACAGTTAAAGTCAACGCAATCCAAGGCACCGTTTAACAAAGTAACTACTCCCCTCTCCTTTGGAGAGGGGCAAGGGGGTGAGGCTGCAATTCCAAAATTCGTCGGTGTCTTCGTCAACGACATGCCTCAGAACATTGTCACGGCAGTGTACAACTATCATCTGAACTACGTGCAACTTCACGGCGACGAGAGCCCGGTGATGATCGACAACCTGCGGCGGACGCTCGTTCCCGACATCGTATCACAGATAAAGATCATCAAGGCCATCAGCGTATCCTGTGCTGAGGACTTGAAATGTTGCGAACAATATGAGGGGCATGTCGACCTCTTTCTCTTCGACACGAAATGCAAAGGCTACGGTGGCAGCGGACAGAAATACGACTGGTCGGTGCTTGAGGCTTACACGGGACAGACGCCTTTCCTGCTTAGTGGTGGCATTGGACCGGACGACGCAGACCGACTGCGTGACTCCCACCATCCTCAATGCATCGGCATAGACCTCAACAGCAAGTTCGAGACGGCTCCGGGAATGAAAGACGTAGACCTGCTCAGAAAATTTATTTCAAGCCTCACCCCCCTACCCCTCTCCAAAGGAGAGGGGAGTAATTTGCTGGATAAACAATTGCTATTATACAAAGAAGAGAAAGAATAACAAAAAATTAATTAGAAATATGGAAGACAAAAGAATATCAAAGGATCAAGCAACCATAACACCCGCAGAGCATTCTACTCCCCTCGCCTTTGGAGAGGGGCAAGGGGGTGAGGCCGTTGATAATTCTACAAATAAGATCAACCAACTCTTTTCTACCCGTGGCGACCGCAAGTTGCTGTCGCTCTATTTCTGCGCCGGTTGCCCTACGTTGGAGGGAACGGCCGACGTGATCCTCGCCATGCAGCGTCATGGCATCGACATGGTTGAGGTGGGCATTCCCTTCAGCGACCCTTTAGCTGACGGTCCGGTGATTCAGAGTGCGGGTACAGTAGCCTTGAAGAATGGCACTACACTCAAGAAGATCTTCACGCAACTGAAAGCGATCAAAGACCAGGTCACCATCCCACTCGTGATAATGGGCTATCTCAATGTCATCATGCACTATGGCTTGGAGAACTTCTTCCGCAGCTGTGTGGAGAGTGGCGCCAGCGGTTGCATCATCCCCGACCTGCCTTTCAAGGATTATATGGATGTGGTGAAGCCCATCGCCGACAAATACGACATCCGGGTGATCATGATGATCACACCGGAGACCAGTGAAGAGCGCATCCGCTTCATCGATGAGCACACCAATGGCTTTATATATATGGTGTCGTCGGCCAGCGTCACGGGCGCGCAGAAGAGCTTCGGCGAGGCCAAGCAGGCTTACTTCCGTCATATCAACTCCATGAACCTCCACAACCCGCGCATGATCGGCTTCGGCATCAGCAACAAGCAGACCTTAGAAAGCGCACAGCAGAATGCTGCCGGCGCCATCATCGGCTCGAAGTTCGTCACGTTGCTCAACGAGACAAAAGAACCGGATCGTGCCCTTGACCAACTTTTCGACGCATTAGAAAAGCCTCACCCCCAACCCCTCTCCAAAAAGCCTCACCCCCAACCCCTCTCCAAGGGAGAGGGGAGTGATATGTGAGATAAACAATAAACAGAACTGAAAGGGAAATCAGAAATTAAAGAATAGAACAATAATGATAAGGAAAATGGAATATGGAAGACAAATACAAGAGTCCATAACGTCCGCAGAGCATTCTACTCCCCTCTCCAAAGGAGAGGGGAGTGATATGTTAGATAAACAATAAAAAAAATACTGAAAGCAATATCAGAATACAAGAAGACTACAATAATAAAAGCAAAATAATAACACAGCAAAATAATAAAGATTAAAGATATGGAAGATAAAGAAAGAAAACTAAGACAGGAACACATAACGTCCGCAGAGCATTTTACTCCCCTCTCCCTCGGAGAGGGGCAAGGGGGTGAGGCCGTAGGGTGCAAGGCTGATAAGGATGGCTTCTTCGGCCCCTTTGGCGGAGCCTACGTCCCAGAGATATTATATAAATGTGTACACGACCTGCAGGACGCTTACTTGCCGATCATCGAGAGCGAGGAGTTTAAGCAGGAGTTCCGCACGCTGCTGCGCGACTATGCCGGCCGCCCCTCACCACTCTACTACGCCAAGCGCATGAGTGAGCGCTATGGCTGCCAGCTCTATCTCAAGCGCGAGGACCTCAACCACACGGGAGCACACAAGATCAACAACGCCATCGGACAGATACTCCTCGCACGCAAGATGGGCAAGACTCGTATCATCGCTGAGACCGGCGCCGGCCAGCACGGTGTGGCAACAGCCACGGTCTGCGCACTCTTCGGCATGGACTGCGAGATCTTCATGGGTAAGACCGACGTGGAGCGACAGCATCCCAACGTGGAGCGCATGAAGATGCTCGGCGCAAAGGTGCATCCGGTGACCACCGGAAACATGACGCTCTCCGACGCCTGCTCGGAAGCGATCCGCGACTGGTGCTGCCATCCCGAGGATACCTTCTACCTCGTTGGTTCCACGATGGGTCCGCACCCCTACCCCGACATCGTGGCGAAGATGCAGAGCGTGATCAGCGAAGAGATCAAGTGGCAGCTCAAAGAGAAGATCGGACGTGACTATCCCGACTATCTCATCGCCTGCGTGGGTGGTGGCAGCAACGCCGCCGGTACCATCTATCACTATGTCGACGACGACCGCGTGAAGATTGTGCTCGCCGAAGCAGGCGGTCACGGCATCGACACCGACTACACCGCTGCCACCATGCACTGTGGCACGGAGGGCATCATCCACGGCGCACGCACACTGGTGATGCAGACCGACGACGGTCAGATCAAGGAGGCGTTTACCATCTCTGCCGGTCTCGACTACCCGGGCATCGGCCCCATGCACGCCTATCTCGCCCGGCAGGGACGCGAAAAGGTGCTCGCCATCAACGACGACGAGGCGATCTATGCCGGTTATGAGCTCACACGCACCGAGGGCATCATCCCCGCCATTGAGAGCGCCCACGCTGTTGCTGCCCTCCGCAAGCTGTCCTTCAAACCCTCCGACGTGGTGGTGCTCACCGTCAGCGGACGTGGCGACAAGGACATGAACACTTATCTCACTCACAAAGACATGGCGAAAGAGTATGGAAAGTTTTAGAAGCCTCACCCCCTGACCCCTCTCCAAGGGAGAGGGGAGTGAAATGTTTGATAAACAACAACAAGAGCCTCACCCCCTGACCTCTCTCCAAAAGAGAAGGGAGTGATGTGATGAATAAACCAGGAATTTTAGAAGGTAAAGAACAAAGTAATATAAAACTGAATAACAAAGATAAGAAATATGGAAGACAAAGAACGAAAGCAAATAGAGGAGCACCCATCGCCCGCAGAGCATTCTACTCCCCTCGCCTTTGGAGAGGGGCAAGGGGGTGAGGCTGATTATCACGCTTATTCTAAACAGATTCTCGCCGACCTCTATACACCCGTAGCCGTATACATGCGGCTGCGCGACATCTATCCGCAGAGTGCGCTGATGGAGAGCTCGGACTATCGCGGCTCGGAAAACGCACGGTCGTTTATCGGCATCAACCCGATCGCCTCTATCGCTGTCAGCCATGGCAAGACGATCATTACGCTGCCCGACGGCACCACCGAGGAACATGAGTTGCCCGCCACGGGTCCCGGCAAGGGAGAAGCCTGCAAACTGGCCATCGTCAAAGACTTCGACACCTTCATCCATCGCTTCCATATCGAGGGCGAAGGCGCAAACTTCTGCGGCCTTTACGGCTACACGGCCTTCAACGCCGTGCGCTACTTCGAGAACATCGACGTCAAGGACACCACGATGGCGAAGAACGACGCACCCGACATCTACTATATCCTCTACCGCGATCTCATCGTCTTCGACCATTTCAACAATACGATGACGTTCATCACCCTGGCCAAGAACAGTGACGACGGAGACCGCCAGCTCGCCGGCCTGCAGCGTGCGGTGAACAAGGCGAGTGTGAAGCCTTATAGCTTCCACCCCGTCGGCGAGGCTACCTCCACACTTACTGACGAGGAGCACAAGGCCAACATCCGCCGTTGTGTCAAGCACTGCCTGCGTGGCGACGTCTTCCAGATCGTCATCTCGCGCCGCTTTGTCCAGCGCTACGAGGGTGATGACTTCAAGCTCTACCGCGCCCTGCGCTCCATCAACCCGTCGCCCTATCTCTTCTATTTCGACTTCGGCGGCTTCCGCATCTTCGGCTCCAGCCCTGAGACCCACAACCGCATTGAGGGCGACACGGCTTATATCGATCCCATCGCCGGTACCACCAAGCGCACGGGCAAGGCCGAGCAGGACCGCAAGGCCGCTGAGTTCCTGCGCAACGACCCAAAGGAGAACGCTGAGCACGTGATGCTCGTGGACCTGGCCCGCAACGACCTGAGCCGCAACTGCCACGACGTGAAGGTGGACTTCTACAAAGACATGCAGTTCTACAGCCACGTCATCCACCTCGTCAGCCGCGTCAGCGGTAAGCTCAACAAGGGCGCGGACCACATCAAAGCGTTCTTCGACACCTTCCCCGCCGGCACGCTCTCGGGTGCGCCTAAGGTGCGCGCCATGCAGCTCATCAGCGAGATGGAGCCCCACAACCGTGGTGCCTACGGCGGATGCATCGGCTTCATCGGTCTCAACGGCAATCTCAACCAGGCCATCGTCATCCGCACGTTCATCAGTCGTGGCGGCGAGCTGTGGTTCCAAGCCGGCAGCGGCGTGGTGGCCAAGAGCAACGACGCCTATGAGCTCAACGAGAGCAACAACAAGCTCGGCGCCCTTGTCAAGGCCATCAAGATTGCTGAGAAGCTATAAGACAAAAGAAAATCATAGATTCAAAGAAGGAATAAGTATCAGAAGGTACTTATTCTATCAAGAATTTAAGAATTTGAGAACATAAGAATGATATGAAAATCGTTATCATAGACAATTACGACAGTTTCACGTACAACCTCGCTCATCTGGTGAAGCAATTGGGTGCCGAGGTGGAGGTCTACCGCAACGACCAGTTCACGCTCGGTCAGTTAGAGCCCTTCGACAAGATCATACTCAGTCCCGGTCCGGGCATACCCAGTGAGGCAGGCCTGCTCCTTGACGTCATCAAGACCTATGCCGGCCGCAAGCCCATGCTCGGCGTGTGTCTCGGTCATCAGGCCATCGGCGAGGTCTTCGGCGCCAAGCTTGAGAACCTCAGTGAAGTATATCATGGTGTAGCCACCGAGGGCACACAGTTCGCCAACGATCCGATCTTCGACGGACTGCCCAAACGTCTGCTCATGGGCCGCTACCATAGTTGGGTGGTCAGCCGCACGGAGTTCCCTGCCTCTCTTGAGGTCACCGCTGTCAGCGACGACGGACAGATCATGGGACTGCGCCACCGCCACTACAACATCCACGGCATCCAGTTCCACCCCGAGAGCGTACTCACCCCGATGGGCAGTAAGATCGTAGAGAACTGGCTCAACGGATAGAGGCCTCACCCACTCTCCAGCCTCACCCCCACCCCCTCTCCAAAGGAGAGGGGAGTAGTATGCTCTGCGGGTGAGGCTGTCGCATAAGGGCCGGAGGGTTAGGGAAGGGCTATAGGCTCTTTTTTATTCGAAATACATTGACAAAACTACATCGCCGTGGGCAGACAATCTGGAGAGACATCTTTGGGATAAATGAGAAAAAGCTGGAGCGAGAGCGACAAAAAATGGCGGTGACGCTGTCAAAGTACCTTTCTGATGCTATCAGAAAGGCTTTCTGACCTGGTCAAAGTGCCTTTCTGACCACATCAGAAAGGCGTGATGAGAGCATCAGAAAGGCTTTCTGAGGAGTAGTCCTACATGGTTTTTTACACAAAAGTACCTATATTGTGATGTCGAATATCGCTCTATATCCATAACTTCTTATCTTTCAGCACTTTACACAAAACTATCTAAAAATCGCAAAATTGAGAGCAACATACACTTCCGTTCAGAAAATCGCCAGGAAAATGCCCGTTTTTTGTCAGTTTTATAAACAAAATTACAGCTTCTCCCCCCATAGGGGGTAAGGCTTTATGACCCTAAAAGAGACACTCTACGATCATCTCCGGGGCGTCGAACTGTTATGACGGTGAAGCCTCACAAAAGCGAGCGACCCAGAGTAAATCGGGGGCAGGGCGATGTCCTCGAGGAGGACTCACGTGGAAGTATGGTGCAACAAAAGAATGCTGTTACCCTGTCATATTAAAAATATGTCTTTTATGTCTTTCTGTCTAAAAAGACATCCGACTACTCTGCCTTACTACTGATCTGTCCCTTCTGCTAATTAAAATCTTCAAAGCTTTTCTTTGTCATTCCTTTCGTTTGTACTACCTTTGCACTTATTATTCACAAAGAGATGATGAAAAGGATAAAAACATTGATTTGCATGGTGATGATGGCATGGGTACTGTGTCCCCAACTCATCCTCGCCGCCAACAACGACAATAACCATAAAGGTGTCATCGGACTCACCGACACCACCGCGCTCACTCTCAACCCAGCCCTCCAGCGCCTGTCCGGTCAGCTGCTGCAAGGCAAGCAGGGAAGCATCGTGGCCATAGAACCGGCAACAGGTCGCATCCTCTGTCTCTATAGCCACGACAAAGTCGACGACGGTGTGAACCGCGCCATCTCCAAGACGTACTCTCCCGGCTCTACCTTCAAGACTGCACAGGCACTGGAGATGCTCACCGAAGGGACGCTGACCCCCGAGAAGACCTACCCCTGCCACCGCGGATTCTACTACAACCGTTTCCACATAGGCTGCCATCCCCATCGTGCGCCTCTCGCTTTGGTACAGGCCATCGGACAGAGCTGCAACTCCTATTTCTGTAAAGCTTTTCAGGAGATGATCGACAACCGCACGGCTTATCTCACCAAATACCGCGCCATCAACCGTTGGGCTCGCTACATGCACAGCTTTGGTCTCGGCCATCCCCTCGGCGTAGACATCCCCGACGAGGCTGGTGGCTGCATCCCCGACTCGGCATACCTGCGTCGTCGCCACGGCAACTGGGACGGCACGACGGTCATGTGGGTAGGCATGGGACAAGGTGAGGTCACCACCACCCCACTCCAACTCTGCAACCTCGCCGCGATGATCGCCAACAGAGGATGGTACGTCACGCCACATATCCACACCACGGCAGAAGAAAGCAAGCAATACACTGAGCATCACCAAGGGCTGGCCTCACGTGAAGCCCTCCACACGGTGATCCTCGGCATGCGCGCTGCCGTGGCCAGTGGCACTGCGGCAAGCATCAACACACCACTCTATAAGATATGCGGGAAGACGGGGACAGCAGAGAACGAGGGTAAGGACCACTCTATCTTCATGGGCTTCGCGCCGATGGAGAACCCGAAGGTGGCCATCAGCGTGTATGTCGAGAACGGTGGCTTCGGCGCTGACCTTGCCGCCCCTCTCGCCGCGCTGATGATCGAGCAGGCCGTAAAAGGTCACCTATCCCCCGCTTCGCAACAAAAGGCTAAGCAGTGGAAAGCCAAGACCGTGAAGATCACGCCCGTGAAGGTGGAGGTGAACTTCGATGATCTGTAGAAGCCTGCCCCCGAGCCCCTAATTATTCAGTATTCTTCTTGCTCCCTGATATCTATTGTCGTAGTAGTTCTCGTTGATATCAGAGATCGTGATGCCGTTGGAACAAGAGGCGTGGATGAACTTGAAATCTCCATTTCCCTCAACCTCAGCCACAATACCGACATGGCTGATGCGAGCCGAAGAGCCAAAGAACACCAGGTCGCCTACATGCACGTCGTCGCGGTCGTTGATGGCCAGTCCCTCACGCCATTGGTCGCGGCTGCTACGGCCGAGACGGATGTTGAGTGACTGATAGACAAAACTGGTGAAACCGGAACAGTCGAAAGCGTATGGTCCCATGCAGCCACGACGATAAGGCCGACCGATATAGTCCTTGGCCTTCTTGATGATCTGAGAACCCGTAACGTTGAACAAAGCTTCCAGCTCAGAGTGATCCATCTCGTCGGGCAGGATATAAGGAATCATCTCCTCATTGTTGGCGGAACTGTTTTCCGGTGTGCCGGAGCCGGCAAAGACTGGAGTGACTGCAAAAGCCACAAACATGGAAGCGATGGTTACGAGTTTCTTTATCTGCATGTATGTTTCTCCTTATCTATATATAGTGTTGAAGAATTGTCGTTTTGTATCTCCGGCTCCTCTAAACCATGCAAGTTGCATCAAAAGAGCCACTGGGTTTTTAATTCTGATACAAAAATAAGAAAAATAATCGAGAATTGAAAATAGCCGTTCACACTCTTTTGCACGAAAACGCTTAAATGTGCAGATTAAGCAAGCTCCTCTTATTTGACCTATATCAATCGTTTAGACCCATTACTCTCCTGTTTTGCTACTATATTGTTCTTGTTTTCCTTAAGGTCTTTTTGGGGATTTTAAGAAACAGCCTCTCCCCTTCACCAGCAGTCTCCCCCCTCACCCCCTCTCCAAAGGGAGAGGGGCTGGGGGTGAGGCTGCTCATGCATATTTGAAACATTTGATACGCAATTAAGTAACATACGGTAAAGCATATCTGCGGCAAAAAGTGTATCTTTGCACCAAAGAAACATAAAACAAATAACTAAGCAAACCTAAGTAATGGAAAAACAATCGCAACAAGGGGGTAGCCGCGCCTACCTCATCAGCATCGTCATGGTGGCGGTGCTCGGCGGACTGCTCTTCGGCTATGACACCGCCGTGATCAGTGGAGCCGAGAAAGGTCTCCAAGCTTTCTTCAAGGGCGCCAGGGACTTTGAGTACAACGACTTTCTTCACGGCTTCACATCCTCCAGCGCGCTCATCGGCTGCATCATCGGTTCCGGACTGTCCGGACTCTTCGCCTCCCGCTTCGGCCGCAAGCGCTCGCTGATCTTCGCCGGCATCTGCTTCTTCCTCTCGGCATGGGGCTCGATGACACCGGAGACGTTCGGACTCCTGCCCTACGGCAAACCGACATGGACACTGCTCGTGGTCTTTAACCTTTACCGCGTGCTCGGCGGCATCGGCGTGGGCATGGCTTCAGCAATTTGCCCGATGTATATCGGCGAGGTGGCACCCTCGCGCATCCGTGGCATGCTTGTCAGCTGGAACCAGTTCGCCATCATCTTCGGCCAGCTCGTAGTCTACTTTGTCAACTTCCTCATCCTCGGCTCTCATGCCAACCCCGTCTACGACGCTGCCGGATCCATTGCCAACATGGCCGACGCGCAGTGGACGATCACCACAGGATGGAGATATATGTTCGGAAGCGAGATGGTGCCCGCCGGTCTCTTCGCCCTGCTGATCTGCTTCGTGCCCGAGACGCCACGCTATCTCGTCATGGTCGGACAGGACCAGAAGGCGCTGTCCATTCTTAGCCACATCAACGGTAGCGCCGAGGCACGGACGATTCTGACAGATATCAAAGCCACCATCACCACAAGGACAGAGCGCCTGCTGACCTACGGCTGGATGTGTATCTTCGTAGGCATCATGCTCAGCGTATTCCAGCAGATTGTCGGCATCAACGCCGTGCTCTACTATGCGCCGCGCATCTTCCAGGATATGGGTATGCAGAGCCCGATGGTACAGACTGTGATCATGGGCATTGTCAACATCTCATTCACCCTTGTCGCCGTGTTCACCGTAGAGAAGGTAGGCCGCAAGCCACTGCTCATCTGGGGGTCCATCGGCATGGCCATCGGTGCCTTCGGTGTGGCAATCACCTTCGGCAACGCCTCGCTGAGCATCGTCACGATGTTGAGCATCATGGTCTACTCCGCCAGCTTCATGTTTTCGTGGGGTCCGATCTGCTGGGTACTCATCGCCGAGATCTTTCCCAACACCATTCGCGGTGCGGCAGTAGCCATCGCCGTGGCCTTCCAGTGGATCTTCAACTTCCTGGTGAGCTCCACGTTCGTACCGATGTTCAACATGCACCTGCATGCCGGCGACAACTTCGGTCATTGGTTCACCTACGGCTTCTACGGTCTGATGTGCGTCCTCGCCGCTCTCTTTGTCTGGCGTCTCGTACCTGAGACTAAAGGTAAAACGCTCGAGGATATGACTAAGTTGTGGAAGAGCAGAAAATAGAATCACGGTTAACAAAAGAGCTATTGCTGGTTACGTAGAGAGTAAACATAGAAATAGCAAAGGATAGCAGACCGTCCCACAACGAAGAGTATCGCTATCCCCCAATGAGGTTCATTCGCCATCAGTCTGACGAATGAACCTTTTCCGTTTCTATCCTTGACTCTTCTCCTTGCAGCTTCTGTGTTCCCTTTCTTGTCACCTTCTTTTGCGAGATCTAATCCTCCCAACCATACAGAGTCAACTTTCTCAAAGTAATGGAACACACGTCATTGTTTCATGATTTCACGCTTGAAAAATGGTATGCCTGATCTAAGGATTAAGCAGAAAACCACCGTTTTAAGCCCAATTCGCTTCTAAAACGCAAAAAAAGAAGTACCCTATTTTTGCTCGTCAAGCCCAATAAATAAAGGAAAAAGCAAAGAAAAAACCGCTCTGAGAATCGAATAAAATGAAGCACACGACCATCCGGCGAAAAGAAGCGCAAAATTCAAAACATTAGAATTGTAAAATATAATCAGCAACCTACTAATTTGTCGCCATCAACTTGAGAGATAGTGAATCAAAACCTTACTAATTTGTCGCAAAGGTAAGATAAAATAAACAATATCAGTATATTATAAACATCAATAAAGATCGTAGTATAGAGACAAAGAAGTAAGAAGAGAAAGAAATTAAAGACATATTATGACAATATCGTAAAACAAAGGTCACAACAATAGAAAGATATTCCCTATATGTCGCAGACAGTCTCCCTATATGTCGCAGACGTTGCAAACATGTTACTAATATGTCGCAGAGACCCTACTAATATGTCGCAGTAACCTTACTAATATGTCGCACCACCTTACTAATATGTCGCCAAACATATACGTAACTATCTGATAATGAAAAGTATGCAGCGCTCTACTAATCAATGATACTAAAAAGATTTCTAATGATTGTCTACCCTCTTGACGGTTCAAAAATTATTTTTCTTCTTTGATATACATCCGTTTATTTACTTCTATATATGTTTATCCGTTTATTTATCTTGTGCTTCATATTTTTATCTATGTAGAAACTTATTTATTTACATATCCCTTTATCCATCTATATATATTAACCTATCTTTGTTTATCTACCTTTATATGATCATATATAATTAAACATACATATTATTATATATACACACTTTTATATTGTTTTATATGTCCGATTCTATATCTCTATATATTTAACTATCTGCGTATAAATAACTATTATTTCTTAATTTATATGTTTACTTATATCTTTATATATTATTATAAATCCATGAATCTTTATGTATTTATCTATATCCAATTTTACTTCGCTATACATATATATTAATATCTTATTACTATTATATAATACCTGATTTCATCGTTGTTTCTCTAACTCCTCTTTTGTATATACTGCTTGGCTTCTTGTTCAGTTTGTTTGTTCTGTATCTTTTTAGATTAATCTATATTTATATAAATATTTATTTCTATATATATTTCTATGTCCGAGTTTAGCTATGTGTACTTTTGTTTCTATAGTTGTGTATATAACTATATATAGATATATTAATTTATTCAATCTTTTGTATTATATACTATTATATATCTATATCTTTATTTATAAATTTCTTCATTTCTGTATTCCTTCATTCTTATATTTAAAAGTATTAAAAACTTTAGATATATTTGCCTATATCGTTTTTTATGCTTATATTTGCAACTGTAAATTAGTGGATGCTTAGTTATGTCTTTATTTACTTATATACGTATAGGTTTATATTTTCATTTCTTTCCCTACTCAACTATTTATACATGTTTCTGGATTGATAATCGAAAAGATAGATATGAAGAATAAAAAAATAGTTTTCGCAAATCAGAAAGGTGGCGTCGGTAAGTCTACCCTCTGTATTCTCTTCGCCAACTACCTGGCTTGGAAAAAGCAGGATGTATGTATCATTGATACTGACTTGCAGAAAACCATTATGATGCAGCGCAAGAAGGACAAAGAGCTCTATCTGACTTCAGAGGAGCCCTACAATGTGCAGGACTTCGATGTGGCTGACCCGGAAACCATGCAGCAGCTCATGGAATCGGCGTCCCAGACTGAGGGATACGTGCTTTTTGACTCTCCTGGTAATGTCTCTGAGGACGGGCTTGTACCGATGTTCACTAATGCCGACTATATCATCTGTCCTTATGAGTATGAGGAGAAGACCCTTGACTCCACCGGTATGTTCGTACAAGTGATCAATGCGCTCCGCAAACTCACACCAGAGATGCATGCGAAACTCTTTTTCGTACCTAACCGTATTGATGTGCGTATCGGAACGACAGATGAGTTGAAGATGTGGAAGCAGACCGATGCGATCTTCAAACAGTTGGGTGCTGTGACACCACGAATCACTGCCCGTGCCGCATTGAAGCGTATCAACACGTTTGAGATTTCACCCTCTCAGCGTGATGCTGTCCGTCCTGCTTTTGAGTTTATGATCCGTAGAATCAAAGATTAATGATAAGTTATGGTTAAATATATATTTAGGTACGGGATAGAACATATTGCTATATATATAATTATCTACATCTTTATTGTATTCTTTTATATATTTATATATGGACAATGATGATGTAGTGTAACTTCTTGTTAATAAGATTTTTATCTATAGCTTGTGATAGCTTTATCTATTTATATATTCATATTATACATTTAATTATAAGATTATAAGTTTAAACAAATATATATATAAAGATATAATATGGCTAAGAAAAAAACATCAGTTTTGCTTCCCGGCAGCATCTCTGATCTTGTAAAAGGTCTCCAAAGTGGAGCACAGCCGAATCAAAATAGTCGTGAAGAACAATCTGAGGAACAGCGTGAAGAGCAGACAGAAGAGCGTGGAGAAGAGCTCCGCGCTGAACATGGGGATCGTGTAGACACGACTCAGCAGGAAAATGGACAGGACAATGTAGAGGAGGAGCGCCCAGGCTCCCCCACTCCATCTGCTTCTGACGCTGAGCAAGGCGGTTATCAAGAGACAGAGGAACGTACGGACCGTGAGGCAGAGCCTGTCGCCGTACATGATGACCGCCACTACCAGGACCGTCAGCCTGTGGAGCAGCCTTCTCAGCGCAATAGTGTGATTCGCCCGGCCAATGTCCGCAATGGTGCGCAGCCATCACGCTCTGCGTCTAACGCGTACTTACAAGGTGTGACAAATATGGAAGATGTTCAGTCACGCCGTGGCCGTCGTCCGAAGAGTGAGGCCAGCGCTGAGCGCGAGTATCACGTGACACGTGATGACAGCAAGGACTCTTGGCAACTCTTCCTCGACTTGGCACATGACTATAAAGTCGGCGGTGGTAAGTTGGCAACGATCTATATTGATGAGACGTTGAAGAATGTGTTGGACCGATTGAAGTATGCCGGTGACGAGAAGTTGCCGACCTCTGCTATTCTCTCGTCCATCGTTGCCCGCTTCTTTTACGACCACGAGAAGGACATCAAGGATGTGCTGTTCAAGAACACGCTGCCTTGGTAAAAATGATGATGGTATAAAAGAGAGCATTCTTTCGGTGTGAGACAATATCTGGATATGTATCCAGTTAAAACTAAGAACAGGAAAGAAAAAGTTCGGCAAAAGTTTGGTAGAACAAAATAAAAGTATTACCTTTGCACCGCATTTGGAAAATGCTGTAAGTTGTTTACCAACTTTGGAAGTTTGGGTGAGTGGCTGAAACCAGCAGTTTGCTAAACTGCCGTGCGCTTTTTCGCGTACCGGGGGTTCGAATCCCCCAGCTTCCGCAAGGTTTAGACCTTCATTTGGTCGGTTCATCTAACGGTTA
>DAWDCC010000001.1:26263-80521 GCA_052355365.1 Prevotella sp.
GGATACAAGATTCTCAATCTTGGCATAAGAGTTCGATTCTCTTACCGACTACTTTACTTGCCTCTCCGCCTCGTACAGAGAGGATTTTTTATCGCTTAACGGTCGGTTCATCTAACGGTTAGGATACAAGATTCTCAATCTTGGCATAAGAGTTCGATTCTCTTACCGACTACTTTTCCTCATCTCTTTGTTTTCGTTTTCGGACTTTGCTTATCGTCAGCATTTGGCGAGGAGCGTTGGAGGTTTTTATATTTTGTAGTTCTTAGAGATAAAGGAACATTCTCTCTTATGGAACTCGCAGAGGTTCAGGAGTTGTAAGAGGTGCGAGAACAAGATACAAATTCGTAATATGGGGGAGCTGTGGGTGAAAGGATATTATATCTTAATATATGTTACAGAAATTATATAAGTATCAATGAAAATAGTAATTTTGCAAAACAAAAGAAACTTTTAATGCCCAACATCGTGTTGACATTGTACTAACGAGTTTCATCAATGGAATATTGTTGGATGAGTTGGACTAATATAATAATTTTATAAGTATAGTAACTTAGCTTTTTTAATTTATAATTTATGACTCATTTATCGAAGACAGGACTGCGGCTTTTGACGCTTTGTGCCGCCTTGCTCTTGTCGTTAAACATGAAAGCGGGTATCTCTACTGGTTGGCATTTTTATGACAATCAGGGGAATGTTAGTACGTGGGGGGGTAGGATGCTCCTTCGGTTTGTCGTTTGTTGAAAACAACGACGGTAACAATACCGTAACTGTCTATAGTTACACAGATGGGTCCGATAATAATGCGAAGGCATCGGTGCATCTGATCATTCCCTCGACAGTAGAGGATAACGGTGTCACTTACACCGTAACACGTATTGATAACAACTGCACGGAAGAATCAGATGGTGTTTTTGCAACTAAAACAAACATCATTTCTGCTATCATTCCCAATACCGTCACTACCATCGGCGCCGACGCCTTTTGGTCCTGCACGGGACTTCAGGAAATCTCTTTAGGCAATAGCGTGACTTCCATTGGTGACAATGCTTTCCAATATTGTGCAAGCCTTCGTAGCATATCATTGCCCAACACGCTCGCTTCTGTCGGCAATCATTTCCTTTGTCATTGCAATAAGTTGCAGTCTTTGGTCATTCCGGAGAATCTGGTCACGATTGGCAACTATTTCCTGCATGGTTGTGAGAGCCTGCGCAATGTTTATCTGGTTGGCAACAAGTACAGGTCTTTGGGTCAGTATCCTTTCTGTTCTCAGGACGAGCATGGTGATGAGGCTGTCCACGACTGCACGTTTTGGGTGGAAAGTGAAGCTGTTTACAAGTCGAATTACAAGAACAATGGCAATTGGCAAAATGTCGATGAGTCGTATACCGGCTCTTACGATGCAAGCTGTGACGGCACGTATACTAATCAGGGAAATAAGTATGCATGGCCCGGAAAAGACGACAAGCCTGTTGACCCGGAATTCTATCCCTATCAACCAAAATGGACGACAGCCTGCTTTCCTACAGATGTGGATGTGAAAGCTGAGTTTGGTGACGAGGCCCAGGTCGCTAAACTCACTGGTGCAACTTATGACGAAGAGGCCTCAAACAACGATGCCGATCATGCTTTCTTCTATCATCTCATCTTTGAACTGGTACAGCCTGATGCCAACGGCCGTATCATTATGAAGGCCAACACGCCTTATCTCCTGGAGGCAGATCCTAAGAACTCCGGATCCGCTTATATTGTGAAGTGCTCCGACACGGACAAGAGTCGAAGTGACGAAGACAATGCGGTCACAGTCAACATCGATAATAATGAAAAAGATCCGTCATGCGGTAAGACCGAAATACGCATGCTTGGCACCTACACCGATGGCGGACATCAGTTGGGAGCAGGAGAGTTCTTCTTCTCCAACCCAGATACAAACAATGGCGAGCACAACAAGAACATGAAGTTCTACAAGAAGAGCAAGGTCAGCCGCATGATTCCTGCTTACCGCTGTTACTGGCAGATCATCAAAGATGGTAAGCAGGATGTGAAGGCCAAGCTGGGGATGGTGTTTATAGGCGATGATTCCACGACAGGCATCTCTGTCGTTGAGCGCCATCTGCAGTCTAATCTTTATATCTATAATCTGCAGGGCCAGCGCTTCGAGCGTTCTGCCTTCACTTCTCTACCTGCTGGCATATATATTGTCAACGGTAAGAAGATCATGAAACATTAATTCTTAAATCTAAACGTATTATGACTACAAAAATATACCAAGCACCAGAATCTGTTGTACTCTGCATGGTTACGACTTCCTTTTGTGCTGGAAGCGAAAACAAAATGGGTGGTACCATCAATGGCAGCAACAACGGCAGCAACGAAGGAATTGGATATGGCGGCACTGATGATGATCCGAATGTTCCGGTAGATGCCAAAGCCATGAAAGGCATGCACCTCTGGGAAGAGGAATAGCAGCGACAACAGGTATCGTATTCGATAGAGTTTGTAAGGATCATGGAGACTTAACGGCTGTCGTTCGGCTCTTCTTTGTTCCTGACTATACTCAACAACAAATTACCCCAAGGCTTACCGTATTGTTAGAGCTTTGGGGTATATTTTTTCTATTATCCCAGCGAAATACTTAAAGATGAGAAAGAAGCTTGCGGTATCACGCAGAATGTTTAGCTGGGAGAATGAGGGCGTCATACATGGAAAACAAAAAAATCTTCCACATTATTCTCACTTATCAGTTTTTTGTTTATCTTTGCAAATATGGAGGAGAAAGAAAAACAAATAGAGCGAGCGGAGAGTCGTCTTGTCGTGCTTCGCGGCAAGCAGGTGATCATCGGCCGCGATGTAGCGGAATTGTATGGTGTGGAGACAAAACGCGTCAATGAAGCATTGCGCAATAACTCTGATAAGTTCCCCGAGGGTTATGTTATCACGCTGGAAAAGAGCGAGAAAGATGAACTGGTCGAAAATTTCGACCGGTTCAATAGGTTGAAGCATTCCACAGTTACGCCACATGCTTTT
This sequence comes from Prevotella sp., assembly GCA_052355365.1. Taxonomy (GTDB): domain Bacteria; phylum Bacteroidota; class Bacteroidia; order Bacteroidales; family Bacteroidaceae; genus Prevotella. Next base: position 29,288 of record DAWDCC010000001.1, read on the forward strand.
ACGGAGCAAGGACTTTATATGCTTGCCACCATATTGAAGTCGCCAACAGCCACACAGGTGACTATCGCCATCATTGATACTTTCACCAAGCTACGTGTCCTGGCGCGTGGCCTGCAGCACATCAATGACACGATAGCCAATGGTGGAGTGCCTTCAGAGAAAGAGCAGGACAAAGTTCGTGGAATGATGAACAACATCTTCAAGGATCCACTGCCCGTGAGAATGCAGAGATTCACCTTCGGTCTAAATCTCGGCTTCGTCAAGTTTTCGATGGAGACACAACGAGAGACAAAGTAGGTTTTATAGTTGATTACTTTGCTCTGACGTAGATCGTTTTCCCTTTCACCTCTATTTGCAGTTGATTTGAGATTTCCAGAATCTTAAGGTTCTCTTCGAGATCGGTGCTACTCATCACGCCCGTAAACCTGTCATTGAGGCGGACATTCTTTGCTATGTTCACTTTCATATGATAGTTATCTGCTAACCGATTCAGTACTGTGTTGAGCGATTCGCTACGGAATACGATCTCCTTGCGTTGCCATGCGGTAGCGTCTGTAATGTTTTCGGGAGAAGTGACTTTGATATGGTGGATCCGTTTATTGTAGACGATCCGCTGTCCGGCTTTGAGCACGATGCTTTGGTGGTCGGAGACAGTCTCGAAACGCACAGAGCCCTCCACGAGCGTCAGCGTAGCGATACTGTCGCTGTTGCGTGTCATAAAATTGAATTTAGTACCGAGGACCCTGACGTTGATGTCACCCGAGTGGATGACAAAAGCGTGTTGCGGGTCTTTGGCAACATGGAAGAAAGCTTCGCCGTCGAAGTAGATGTTGCGTTCCTTACCCGAGAAGTTTCCCGACTGATAGGAGAGTTGAGACTGTTCATTGAGATTAACTTCAGTACCATCGGGCAAAGCTAATGTCCCTTGTTGTCCGGCGTTGGTGGTGAAGATAGCCGTTTGTTTGGCAAGAATCTCATTTTCGCTTTTTATGTATAAAGCGAGTGCTATAGTGATGGGCAAGAGCAGGATTGCAGCCCACTGTGTGATGGCGAGTATGCGTCGTCCGATGGATAGGGTAGGGCGTTGGCTGATTGTTGTCTTGTCGTAGAATCCCAGCCGGTCGGTCACCCGATCATAGATATTGTCTAGTGATTGTTGTGACACAGATGATGTGTCGATGGTGTTGTTGTGCCATCGTTGTTCCATCTGCTCAGCCAGTTGCTCGTCGGAACAGTTGTCCATCTCTGCTTTGAGCGTTTTGAGTTGTTCAGGAGTTGGCACGCTGTCTATATATTTGTCTATCATCTGTTTCATGTATACGGTTCTTTATATGTTTAGGCAATAAAATCCTTGAAAAGTACTATTAAATAATAATAAATAGAGTAGTGAGCGTATAGAACTTCTGCATTTTGGTTCTTAGCGTTTTGAGGCCAATCGTGATTTGGTTTTTCACCGTTTGTTCACTGAGTTGCAGTCTCTGTGCTATATCCTTGTTCGAGATTCCTTCGAGACGCGAAAGGGTGATCACCTTTTGTTGTGTGGAGGGCAGCTTCTTCAGTTCCTTATGCAGACAAGTCAAGAAGTCGTTGTAATCGAGCCATTGCGTTGTAGCGTCCTCACCTTGTCTGTCGATCCAGTTGACATAATCTTCATAGTTTTGTGAGTGCACGGTTTGCCTCCATGCGTTGATGATGTAGTGTTTGGAGCAGATAAAGAGTAAAGGCTTGAGCGTTTGGGTCTGTCGCAGTTCGTGGCGGTGTGTCCAAATCCACACGAAGGCATCCTCAACGATTTCCTCTGCAGATTCCCTGACTTTGACGTAGCTTAGCGCGAAAGCATAGAGACTTGAGGAGTAGCGTCGGTAGAGCTCAGCGAAGGCGTCATGAGAGTCGCCTTTCAGTCGTTCTATGAGTAGTGCTTCGTTGTCAATGGTTTCCTCAGTATGTGTGTTTCTCTTCATCGCCAGTTTTTATAATGGATATAAGTTTAAGGGCATGTGCCTTCATAATTTTGGCAAAGTTAAGGATTAATTTAGAGAATAGCGCAATCTTTTCGTTTTTTCTTTTTTGAAAAAATATAGGTAGTGGAGCTCATCACGCAGAATGACTATAATAAGGTGAACCAGTCGAATATTTCGACCAGTTATGTATTAATGAGTTGAAAGAGAATCAGATGCTAACTAATGTTAAACAAAGATTTTCTTTGGTACTTTTGCCGAGATAGCGTGCCTTAATCGATGTAAGCAATCTAAAGTACACAGAACCTTTAAACAATTATTATCTATGAACGTAAAGACACATTCCAGAATGATCCTATTGCTCATAGGATTCTTTCTATTGCTCTCTGCGACAGCCTTTGCGCAGCGACCTACTGTCACTATTCATGTCACCAATGCCAGCGTTCGTCAGGTGTTTGACGTGATAGAGCAACAGACGACCTATCGTTTCTCCTATCGTGACGGGCTTATTGACAACCGACACGACATCACTCTTTCGATGAAAAATGCCGAAGTGGGCAAAGTGCTCGATGCTGCTTTTAAGCATCGCGACATCACGTGGCGCATCGTTTCCAATAAGTCGATTGTCATTTACGGAAAGGACAGTCCGGCACCCACACCGATTTCCGCAGGCAGCAAGCAGCTACGCGGACATGTAGATGACGAGAAGGGCGAACCATTGGTAGGTGCTACGATATATGACAAGCGTACACATAACGGTGTTATCACCGACATTGACGGCAATTTCGCTATTGATGCTGCACCCGGCAGTCTGCTGACCGTCAGCTATGTAGGGTATATGGATAAAGAGATTTCTGCCCGCCAGACCATGCGGTTGACCCTTCTTCCCAACACGAAGACCCTTGATGACATCGTCGTTGTTGGTTATGGTACGCAAAAGAAGATCACTACTACCGGGGCTGTGAACAAGGTGGAAGGAGCTGATCTTGACAAGATGGTACAGACCAATGTGGAGAAGTCTCTCCAAGGTCTGAGCCCGGGCATCACGATTGTTGACCGTGGTGGTGCACCCGGTTCCGACAATCCAGAAATGTATATCCGTGGTGTGAGCACTACAGGATATTCAGCTCCCCTTATACTCGTCGACGGAGTGGAGATGCCGCTCAATACTGTACCTGCCGGCGAGATCGATAATATTTCCATTCTTAAGGACGCATCCTCGACAGCCATCTACGGATCAAGAGCTTCCAACGGTGTTATCCTTGTCACTACGAAGCGTGGTAAAGTGGGAAAGGTCAACATCTCTTACAATGGAAGTATCGGCTCACAAAGCCGTGCAGTAGTGCCTAAGTGTGTGTCGGCACGCGAATATATGGAAATGGTCAACGAAGCTCTCGTCAATGCCGGAAGTTCTGCTAAATATACTGAAGACCAGATGGTAGCTGCTGAAAATGGTAGTGACCCATATAATATCAGCTATCACAACTGGCCATCAGAACTCTACAAAACCAACTATGTCACCCAGCAGACAGTGACACTCAATGGTGGCACCGAAACTAACAAGTACGTGGTATCGTTTGATTTCCTCGATCAGCCAGGCATTACTGACAACACAAAGTACAAGCGCTACAGCTATCGTGTGAACTATGACATACAGCTTAAGAAGAACCTTACGTTCTCCACGGATATCACCTATCGCTACATCAACCGACTTTTCCCGCAAGGGCTGGGCGATGCACAGTACAGATGCTACTCTATGACACCTACTTCGCCTTTGAGATATGAGGATGGAAGATACCGTCTTGATCAACAAAATGTAAACGCTTTGGCCTATGTTGATTTTGATGTAGTGGGCAAGAACCGCTACAACCGCGATGCCATCTATGGTCAGGCAAAGCTTGTCTGGGAGCCCATTAAGGGTCTCACTCTCACTGGGATGGTGGCACTCAATGGCTCATGGAGTCGGAATAAGATCCATAATAAGAACTACAAGTTTTACGATGCCAATGGTAATCTTGTCACACAGCGCAACAATCCAAACAGTGTGACGGACAATCGCAACAATGCTCACGAGATGACCTACCGTTTCTTGGCTAACTACAAAAAATCGTTTGGCTCTCATCACTTTGCATTGCTCTATGGTATGGAGTACATCAATTACCATAATGAATATTCTTGGGCAGAGCGTCGTAATCTCATCTCTGAGAACTTGCCCGACGTGTCACTGGGGTCGGCTGACAGTCAATTTGCCTATGGATATCCTACAAAATGGGGTATCAATTCCTACTTTGGCCGTTTCAACTATAACTATAAAGAGCGTTATCTCTTTGAGGCCAATATGCGTGCTGACGGTTCCTCTCGTTTTGCCAAGGGTCATAAGTGGGGCACATTCCCGTCTTTCTCTGCTGCATGGCGTGTTTCTGAAGAGCCGTTCATGAAAAATGTGAAGTGGATAGACAACCTTAAAGTCCGCGCATCTTGGGGACAAACGGGTAATAACCAAATCAAAGACTTCGAGTATCTGCCTACCTATACTGTAGGTAACGTGGTAATGAATGGAGTACTGACCACAGCACTCTACCAGTCGAGCATGGCAAATCCAAGCATAACATGGGAAACCGTGGAGCAGACCGACCTTGGACTCGACTTCAACCTGCTTAACAATACCATCTATGGTTCGTTTGACTACTATATCAAGGACACCAAAGACATCCTTCTCACGTTGGCTATACCTTATTATATTGGACTCGGAGCACCTGAGCAAAATGCCGGAAATGTGAGAAACTCTGGCTTCGAGGCACAGATCGGCTACCGCAATACCTTTGGGAAGGTACAGTTCAACGGTTCGCTCAACTTTGCTTACAATAAAAATGAATGGCGCGATAGAGGTTCCGACGATGGAAATATCAGTGGCTACACGATCCAAAAGGTGGGGCATCCACTCGATGCTTACTATATGTACAAGGCCGACGGCCTTATTGCCAACGAGGCTGACTTGGCCGACTACAAGGCACGCATCAAGTCTGATCCTCGCGGCATATCAGAAGTCAAGGCTGGCGACGTGAAGTTAGTCGATGTGAATCACGATGGTGTCATAGACCCGAAGGACCGTTGCATCTTTGACTCCAATATTCCTAAGTGGACATTAGGATGCAATCTCTCGGCTGCCTACAAGGGCTTTGACTTGAGTCTGCTTTTCCAAGGCGCATTGGGTGCTAAGTGCGTACTCTACGGCGAATTTATAGAGGGACCAAATTACGAAGTATTTACGAGTACTATCTTTAGAAACCGTTGGACAGAGAAAAGCCAGAATCCCCATGCTGACGTTCCAAGACTTGAGGCTGCCAACAACAGGAATGAATCGACCTATAATTCATTCAACCTGCACAGCGCTGATTACCTTCGGTTGAAAAACGCTGAGTTGGGATACACCTTCGATAGGAGCATCTGCCAACGCATTGGCCTTCAGAACCTTAGACTCTATGTGTCGGGTAGCAATCTCCTTACCTGGACAAGCCTCTTTCATGGACTTGATCCAGAGAGCTTCAGTGACCGTATCAACAACTTCCCGCAAGTCAAGATTATCAACTTCGGTGTGAATGTCACATTCTAAGCAACATCAAGAGCTACGCTTGACAGTGGATCTGCTGTCGTGCTATAAGGTTACCAATCAATGTATTAAACTTTAAATCGCATCAACATGAATAAGTATATCAGACTTTCGCTCCTTTCTTTGGGGCTGGCTGCCATGACTCTATCCTTCAGCAGTTGCGAAAGCAATATCGATATTGATCCTGCCGGTGTTGTCAGTGCTGGCGGATACTTCCAGACCCCCGATGATTATGAGAAGTCACTCAATGGAGTCTATAATTGCTTGAACACTAACAACAATGACTTATGGCTCGACGCCGTCACTGACAACGGACTTGTCACCCATAGCTGGAATCGTGGATACGACCTTGGACGAGGCATCGGTAACGCATCGTCGAGTTTTCCTGAAACCAAGTGGACCACAGACTATGTTAGTATACAACGAGCTAACAACATCATCTCGAACATCGACACCTACCCATGGCCCGGCGGAGAAACCGACGCCACGCGCCTCAAGGTACTTGGGGAGGCTAAGACGCTGCGTGATTACTTCTATCTGGAACTGGTGAGCATGTTCGGACACATTATCTTCTACACCGAGAATCCAACCTCCGTAGAAGAAGCACGTCAGATGACACAAGTAGAACCAAAGACGGTCTATGACTTTATTCTCAAAGACTTAGGCGAAGCTATTGCCGGACTGCCCGACAAGACTGAAAACTCGTCGAAGATCGCTAAGCCTGCTGCACGACTGTTGCGAGCTCGTGTCGCTGCATATGCCGCTGGTTACCTCAATGATAACAGCTATTGGCAGATCACGATCGACGAGACTGCCGAGCTGCTGAAAAATGCGCCTGCGCTTGCCAACTTTGGAGACCTCTTCAAGAGAGGATGTGAGAAACTTGATGAGGTCATCCTTGCACGCACTTATTCCATTGACGCACAGAACTATTGGGGCGATTGGTACAACAACTCTATCGGAGGTTACTGTGTCACCACTCCCGTACGTCAGCTTGCCGACGCTTTCGAGTATGTGGGTAAGGAAGTGCCCAACCGTCCTTACCTCAATAAGGATCCCCGCTTCTATGAGACAATGTATGCGCCAGGCATGGTTCTTCGTGGAAAATACTATAACACCATTCCCGGCAATATCGTCTATCGTGACGGAAAAGCTTATTTTGATCCAAACAAAGACTATGGCGACCTACAGGACAAGGAGGTCAGCGTTGGCGACGTGCGTGGTGAAGAAGGTGGTGGTGAGTGGAACAAAACCCCGACGGGATTCACCTGGAAGAAATATTTCAATGAGAACGAAACGTGGTCTACCTGGAACTCTTTCATCATCTTCCGCTACGCCGAGGCTTATCTGCTTCGTGCTGAGGCGTTGGCTACTATTGGCGGACATGATGCTGAGGCAAAAGCACTGGTCAAGGTTGTGCGCGACCGTGCCGGAAACACCAACGACATTGACGAGATGATTACCAAGAAGTACGGTTCTCTGCTCAATCTTATCCGCAACGAGCGCCGCGTGGAGTTTGTCGACGAGGGACTGCGCTTCTACGATCTCCGTCGCTGGCATATCCTCACCGAGCAGATGAATAAGCCGGTGGAGGGCGTTGAGTATCGTGACTTCTCCAGCGGGACACCCATTCATAAGGTGCTTATCCCGGCTACTCGTGTCAACTATACCGATAAGGACTTCTATTGGCCGATTCCGCAGGCTGAGATGGACCTGAGTAAAGGCAATCTGAAACAGAACGACGGATGGAAGTAGGTGTTTGATCATAACTTTCTGCTATATTTTTATAAAGCTCGTTATTTGTAAGAACGTCCAGCGTCTGCTCTTTGCTTTCGCTTGGACGTTCCTACTCCTCATGAGCCATGCCGAGATGCACTGGTCGCTGTTTTATTAGTCAGACACAGTGTTGACAAATGCTATATGCCCCCATCAGACTATAAAACTACATCTGTCGCTGGTAAAGTCTGTAGTCTGATGGGTTTGCAACTTGACTATGCTACATACTCCTTTCTAATTGCTTTTATGGGAAAGAAGAAATGGGCGTACACCAATCTTTAATCATTAAATCGAACTCATGAAAAAAATCCTCTTCTTATCACTATTTCTTCTATATCCCTTTGTTCACACTTGGGCATGGGCGCCCGCTTCTTTTTGGCAACTCGCTCCAGGTGGAGGCATCGTATGGAATGTTGATGGGCGTTCCCACTTCGACCATATAGAGATGTCGGGTAAACGTGTTTCTGTTGTTCTTCGTTATGGCATTAGTCCGTCAGGGCAGTTTTCCTGCAAATATGGTATGGTGTGGCCAATGCTTCGCACCTTGCCCAATGACACCCATGCTAGTCTGCAACGGCGTATGGGTTGGGAACCACTGGAGGCAGTAACGGTAAACAACCGTTCACTCAATCCCGGTGACGAGCGCACGAAAAGCGTATTCCTGAATGGGCTGATGCGGGTTGAGAGTGACTTCTATCAGCTCCATGTCACTCGCATCATCACCCCAAGTACCGAGTTGCCTGCTGTTGTCATGCGCTATACTTTAAAGAATAATGGAAAGAGAATGCTAAAAGTAGACATCGACCAGATTGATGTGCAACGGCTGACACAGAAAGCAGCGGGCGTGAGTGGAAATTATGTCATTCGTCAACAACTGCATGGTGCCGGAGATTATCAGTTGTCTGCCGGAGACTCTCTGACGTTCTCTGCCATCATCTTTGCACAGCGTCAGGGAGAGAATATAGGGCAGTGGGATGCTGCGAAGGAAATCGCGCAGCGCGAGCAGCTCGTGGCTTCATGGATGTCGAGTCTTGTGCTGGCAACACCCGATCCTGTCATCAACCAGATGTTTGCCTTTTCTAAGATACGCGCTTTGGAAAGCATCTATCAGACCAAGGCTGGGCCTATGCACGGACCGGGGGGCGAATCCTACTATGCTGCCGTATGGGCCAATGACCAAGCTGAATATGCCAATCCTTTCTTTCCTTTCACGGGCTATGACTACGCTATAGCCTCGGCCATGACTTCCTTCCGTCTCTTCGCCGGGTATGTGAATGATCAGTGGAAGCCCATTCCAAGCTCTATAATCGCTGAGGGCACAGACTACTGGAATGGTGCCGGCGACCGTGGCGATGCCGCGATGATCGCTTATGGTGCTGCGCGCTTTGCTTTGGAGACTGGACGTGACAACTCTGAAAAGCTGTGGTCGCTCATCGAGTGGTGCCTCGAATATTGCCATCGTCATCTCAATGCTGAGGGCGTGGTCTTGTCGGATTGTGATGAGCTGGAAAACCGTTTCCCGGCAGGTAAAGCCAATCTGTGCACGTCTTCGCTTTATTACGATGCCCTTATCTCTGCTTCGCTGTTAGCTAAACAGCTGGGTAAGGGAAGTGCTAAGGCAAGTGTCTATACCCGGCAAGCCCAGCAGCTCCGAAAGGCTATCGACCGTTATTTCCACGCCGCGATGCATGGTTTCGATACCTATCGTTATTATAAGGAAAATACTCAGTTGCGCTCATGGATCTGCATACCGCTGACGATGGGCATCTTCGACCGGGCAGAGGGTACTATTGATGCTTTGTTCTCTCCTTATCTTTGGACTGAGAACGGACTGCTTTCGTGCGAGGGCGACAAGACCTTTTGGGACCGTACCACTCTCTATGCCCTACGTGGCGCGCTGATGGCCGGAGACACCAAGCGCACCATGCCCTTCCTTCAGGCTTATTCCCAAAAGAGGTTGCTTGGCGACCATGTACCGTATGCCATCGAAGCCTACCCCGAAGGCGACCAACGCCATCTCTCTGCTGAAAGCGCACTATATGCCCGCATTATCACTGAGGGTCTCTTCGGCATCAGACCGACAGGATGGAACACGTTCACCGTCTCGCCGCGTCTGCCCAAGCAGTGGCCAACGATGACGCTCAGCCATGTTCGTCTCGGAGGTGGCGATTTTACGCTTAAGGTCATGCGGGGAAAGAAACCGGACGAGGTCATCGTGCAGAGATGGATCGCTGGTAAGCTCAAGGAGCAGAAGCGGGGAACCGAAGGCCTAACCTTTCACGTAAGATAATTTCGGCGACAAAATCAAGGATTATTCACTCTATAACCACAGATATCACATGAACAAAAGACTATTCCTTATGGCAATCACCCTTTCTACGTGTCTGCATATCGGAGCCAAGCAGCTCACCATGCAGACGCCGCGTACCACGCTTGTCGTGCAAGCTGATGAAGGTCAGGTGCCACAGTATGCTTACTTTGGCTCGCGGCTGTCATCTACTATGTTGTCCCATTTGCCGATACCTTCCGACGGGGATATGGATGCCTATCCTGCCTATGGTCTCAACTGCCCTTCAGAAGCAGCGCTATGTATCAAGCATGCAGATGGAAACATGAGCACTGAGTTGCGTGTCACTGGATCGGAGCAAAACGGTAATGTCACCACTATTCATCTTGCCGATCCTGTCTATCCCATCAAAGTAGATTTGAAATACAAGACCTATGATGATGTTGACATGATTGAGACTTGGACCGAAATCACTAATAACGAGAAGGGCACGGTCACACTCCTGCAGTTTGCCTCCGGTGTGCTGCCCATCCGACATGACAATGTGTGGGCTTCATATCTCTAAGGCTTTTGGGCCAACGAGGCTCAGTTGGTTCAGGAACCTCTCAAGGGGGGCCAGCTCGTCATCAGCAACCGCGACGGCGTGCGCAACTCGCAAACTGACCATGCCGAAGTGATGTTCTCTCTCGATGGCAAACCGCAGGAGAACGCGGGCGACGTTATCGGTGCCGCTCTCTGCTATTCCGGCAACTATCTCCTCAACACTGTTACCGACGGGACTGATTATCATCATTTCTTTGCTGGTATTGATCCGAAAAACTCTGCTTACTCGTTGCGACGTGGACAGTCTTTTTCTACGCCCCATTTGGCACTGACCTTTTCGAAGGAGGAACTCTCGGGTGCCAGCCGCAACTTCCATCGCTGGGGTCGAAAATACATGCTCCGGCATGGTGATCAAGAGCGTATGATTCTGCTATGAACCACGGCTCACAGTATCTGCCAATGGCTAACCAAAGTGAATTGTATATCGCCTATCACCAAGGATTAGAGAAGGTGTGCAAGCGCATCCGCGAGAAATATCCCAATCTGATCATTCAGGCATGCGCCAGTGGAGGCGGTCGAGCCAATTGGGGCGTACTGCCATGGTTTGATGAGTTCTGGACCAGCGATGACACCGATGCGCTGCAGCGTATCTATATTCAGTGGGGGACGAGCTATTTCTTCCCGGCAATCGCCATGGGCGCACATATCTCCGCCTCTCCCAATCATCAGATGGGCCGCATCGTACCGTTGAAGTATCGCATCGATGTCGCCATGTCGGGGCGCTTAGGCATGGAGATCCAGCCGACCACGATGTCAGACGAGGAAAAGGAATTTTGCAAGAAGGCTATTGCAGAATATAAGCAGATCCGCCCCATCGTACAGTTAGTTGGGTGACATCTATCGCTTGCAGAGTCCGTTTGACAAGACGGGTCTTACCTCGCTGATGTATGTCGATGAGAAAAAGGATAAGGCCGTGTTCTTCTGGTGGAAGACCGAGAGCTTCATGTATCACCATCTGCCTCGTGTGCGTATGGCGGGGCTTGATCCCGACAAGATGTATACGGTTCGCGAAATCGACCGCATCGACACCGAACCGCTGTGGTGCGAGGGCAAGCAGTTCTCCGGTTCTTATCAGATGGAGAAAGGGTTGGAGATGCCTAATGGCCATCGTACCAAAGGCAATAAGATGCTCGGTTGGTCTAGTCGTGTCTTGCTTCTGGAGTAAAGTATAATAAATCCCTACCCTAACGAGAGAGGATACATCTGGCATGTGGATGTCTCCTCTCCTTCTCATATCTTGAATATTCTAATGTTGAGTCCATACATTATCAGGATATAGAAGAATGTGCCGTATCAAATACTTTGCTTACTACTGGAGGATGGAGAATAGATTATTAACAAATATTAGTGACGATAACAGTATGCGGTGCAAAATAAAACCGTATTTTTGTAAGGATAATAAACATGATCGTCCTATACTACTCATTCAACACTAAAAACACCTATTATGAACATATCCACGATCCTTTCCCGATTACATCTTCTTTCTGTGCGTCTGTCGCAGGCCGTTTCGCTGCGCACGCTTGCGCTTTTTGCCTGTTTTTTGCCTCTCAGCCTCCATGCTCAGCAAGACGTTATTGACATCAGCGGGTTGTGGACGGTGAGACTTGCCGACGGAAACAGCAGGCAGGTGACGCTGCCAGGTACAACGGATACCAACCACCTCGGCAGCGCTCCAGCCGACACCACCGAGACCACACACCTGACAAGAGCCTATAGCTACAAGGGCGCGGCAGCCTACAGCCGCGACATCGTCGTGCCGAAGACATGGAAGCACCGTCGTGTCTCGCTCTTCTTGGAGCGTACCAAGCCGACGTGGCTCTATCTCGACGGAATCCTCATCGACTCATGCAACGACATCTCCACACCACAGCGCTATGTGCTGCCCCGAAAGCTGAAGCCGGGACGGCATCTGCTGACCGTCGTGGTGGACAACAGTCGGGGTGTGCCGTCGCAGCTGTATGCCTCGTCGCACGCATACACCGAGGACACACAGACCAACTGGAACGGTATCATCGGCAGGATGGAGCTGAGGGCTGACGCTTTGCGGCAAGGAAAGAATGAAGTGGAACAGGGAAAGAATAGAGTAGGGCAGGGCAGTTTGGCCGAGACCCCAGACACGTGCACGTCATCAGCGAGCTTGCGTCCCAGGCTGACGACCGACGGCCATCACTTCTACGACCATGGCAGGATGATTTTCCTGCGTGGCAAGCACGACGCCTGTGTGTGGCCGCAGACGGGACATGTGCCGATGGACACCGCCTCGTGGTTCGCTTATCTGCGTCTGCTCACCGGCTACGGCATCAACCACGTGCGCTTCCACTCTTGGTGCCCGCCTGAGGCAGCCTTTGTCGCCGCAGACAGTCTGCATGTCTATCTGCAACCCGAGTTGCCGTTCTGGGGCGACTTCAATGAGAAGGACTCTGTGCTGATGACGTTTCTGCACAAAGAGGGGATGAACATCCTGAGGGAATATGGCCGTCATCCATCGTTCGCCATGATGGCTTTGGGCAATGAGTTGTGGGGATCGGTGCCCGCGATGCGGCGCTTTGTCGAGGACTTCCGGCATGTGGCACCACAGATCCTTTTCACGTTCGGCTCAAACTATTATCTCGGTTACAAGGGCATTCAGCCAGGCATGGACTACGTCGCCACCTGTCGTCTCGGCGGTGAGGCGTGGGGATCATACAACACGCACACGCGCGGCTCGTTCAGCTTTGCCGATGCTGCCGACGGAGGTATGCTGAACCATGTACGGCCAAATACATCGATGAACTTCGACACGGCTTGCAACACGGCCACGGTACCGGTCATCAGCCATGAGACAGGACAGTTTCAGTCTTACCCGGATTTCGACCGCGAGATACCGGAGTATCGTGGCGTCTTGCGGCCTTACAACATGTCGGTATTCCGTCAGCGGCTGTCCCGTGCCGGTATGCTCGGCCAGATGCAAGCCTTTCATCGGGCCAGCGGCGCGTGGGCGGTGGAACTCTACAAGGCTGACATAGAGATGGACCTGCGCACACGCGACATGGCGGGATTTCAGTTGCTCGACCTTCAGGACTATCCCGGGCAGGGCAGTGCCTACGTCGGTGTGCTTGATGCCAACCTTCACGACAAGGGACTCGTCACGCCCGAGCGGTGGCGGCAGTGGTGCGCGCCCGTCGTGCCTCTGCTCATTGCCGACAGTGTCTGTTGGGCTGAGAGCGACACGCTGAGGATGAACATAGTGGTTGCCAATTATTCGGGGCAGTCATTGGCCGGAAAGATCATGCGATGGTCGTTGGAGGCTGTCACCCCCGATGGCGCTATGGCTCAGCCCATCGGCATGGAGGGCACGCTGACGTTGGCGGGCGGTGAGGGTCTGATCAGCGTGGGAGCGCTGCCACGGACGAGTGGGGCAGAGGTGCTGCGGCGTGTCCGTGCGGCGATAGGAGAGGACTGGCGGCGTGCGAGTCTGCGGCTGACCTTAGCCATAGCGGGTACAGACTATCGCAACAGCTATCAGCTTTGGTGCTATCCTGATGACGATTTGGAGCAGGCAAAGAAAGGCATTCTCATCACGCGACAGATGACCGACGCTGTAGTCAAGCGCTTGCAACAAGGAGCACGCGTGCTGTGGATGCCCGACACCACAGCACTGAAGAACACCGTGGGACCGCTCTTCATCACCGACTATTGGAACTATCGCATGTTCAAGACTATCTGCGAGAACAACCATAAACCTGTGTCGCCGGGCACGCTGGGCATCCTTACTGACCCCAACCATCCGCTCTTCAACAGCTTCGCCACGGAGAGCCATACCAACTGGCAGTGGTTCCCCGTCGTCAAGGCCTCGCGTCCGTTGGTGCTTGACAACCTGCCGGCGGACTACCGTCCCATCGTACAGGTCATCGACAATTTCGAGCGCAATCATCGTCTCGGTCTGGTCTTTGAGTTCCGCGTGGGTCGTGGCAGTCTGCTGGTATGCATGAGTGACCTTGGGCAAGCTGCCGCCCATCCCGAGGGCCGTGCCTTCTATCTCTCCCTGCTTCGCTATATGCATTCGTCAGCATTCTCACCCGCTACCTCCTTCTCATGGAGCGAGCTGCACAGCCTTCTGACGGACAATGTGAAAGAAGGAAAGATCAAGCAACTGTTCAACACCACAACGTATTAGACGCACCCGGGCCTTGTAACGCCCTTGCCCCGCCATGCTTGGGACAAGAAGGAATCTGTGAGTTCTGTAAAATCCGTGAGACCTCTTTCACTGAGTTTTTATTTCTCACAGACAGCACATGTCACAGATGCCGGGCTCTTGTGTCTCGTGCAGCGCTTGCGAAAAGTAGTCATCTGTAAGGGTTCTGTCTTCGAGGCCGTCAATGGATAGATACAGTCTTTCCGAGGCTGTGACATCCTACGGTGAGTCTGCTTCTACCCTTGGAACGTGCTTGGCGATTGTCCATATTTCTTTGTGAAGCAGCGTGTGAAGTACTTTGGGTCGTTGAAGCCCACACGGAAGGCGATCTCAGAAATGTTGCGGTTGCCCACGTTCTCCATGAGGATCCGGCGCGCCAGGTCAAGACGGTAGTTGCGGATGAACTGCGTCGTGGACTCCCCCGTCTCGTCGTTGAGTTTCCGGCTCACCGTGCTGCGGCTCATGCCCAGCTGATGGCAGAGCTGCTCCACGTTAAACTCCGGGTCGTTGTAGTTCAACTCCATGATCGACATCACACGATCCATAAACGAGTGTGATGTCCGCTCTGCCTGTTGCTTGTCGGCCTGCTGTGTTTTGGTGACGCTTTGCGTGTAGCGTTTCTGGTTGCCGAGGATCGTCTGCACGCGCGACTGCAGTTCTATCGGGTTCTCGCTCTCCTTGAGTGCCATCTCGATAGGACGGTAGAGTCGCTCCGCCTCACGGTCGCGCATCACCGCCATGCGGCGACGATAGAAATAGACGGTGGCGAGGGCGGCAGCCACCATCACGAGGAGCATAAACCACCAGCTCTTATAGAAATAAGGAGTGACCACCACGTCGATGGCTATCGTGCGCTGCGGATGACCGTCGACCATACTGCCATACGCCACCTCAAACTGATAGTGGCCCGGCGGCAGAGTAGAGTAGCGCACGCTGTGCTGTCCCGGTTGCAGCCGGATCCAGTCGTCCTCATAGCCTTTCATGCGATAGCTGTAGACCTCGTCGTGGCCACGGCCATAGTCGAGCGTGGAGAACTCAATGGCAAACGACTTGTTGCTCTCGTGGAGGCGGATGGTGCGTGCCCGTGCGATGTTCTCCTTCAGGATGGGTGAGTCTGCTCTGACCTCCTCGTTGTCGACAAAGAGTCGTGTGAAGCACAGGTGCGTGGCCTTAGCGGGCTGACGGTTCAGTCCCATCAGCGCCGTCAGACCATTGCATGTGCCAAGGTAGACGATGCCCTGGGGCGAGAGAATGGCGGAGTTGAAATAGAACTGAGAGCTGACCAGACCGTCGGCCTCGGTGAAGTTGTCGAAGCTCTCAGCCTTGACATTCATCATTGACAGGCCGTGATCAGTGGTGATCCACAGCCGTCCCCTGCTGTCTTCGGCGATGCCTTTCACGGCGTTGCTTGGCAGACCGTCGGCGGTGGTGTATACTCGGAAGCGATAGTCACGGCCATGGCGCACGGCACGGTAGAGTCCATAGCCGTTGCTGCCGATCCACAGCGTGCCGTCACGACCCTCGCAAAACGATTGTATCTTCTCCAGAATGCCGCTCTTCGGGTCGTCGAGTTTATAGGTATAGTGGCGGTGGCGTGTGAACAGCGAGCCGCGGCGCGAGGTGAGGTCCACCTGTATCATGCCCTGCTGACAGCCGACGAAGAGCTGATGGTCGTGGGTGATGATGCTGCCGACGCATCCGCTGATCATGCGGTTGCCGGGGAAGGGATCAGTGAGCACGCCGCGACGGAAGTCATAGAAAAACAGTCCCACGTTGCTGCCCACCCACAGTCCTTGGTTACGCTCGTCGACAGCTAAGGCGCCGGTGAAGTCGAGCATCCGCTGCATCGGCGGCTGGATCACCAAGGGGCGGATCACCGACGGGCGCTGCATGTCGAGTGAGCAGACGCCGCCGCCCCATGTGCCGATCCACAGGGTGTGGTCAGCGCGGTCGGCGGTGAGCGTGGAGACGCTGTTGTGGGGCAGAGCGGAGTTGGCGGTGGTGTAGTGGACAAAGGTCTTGGAGCCTGCTGCTTTGCGGTTGAGACCGCCCTCGACGGTACCCACCCACAGCGTACCGTCGTGTTGGGCATACATCGCGTTGACACAGTTGGGTGAGACAGAGCCGGCATCGCGTGGAGAGTGAACGTAGTTGACCAGGCTGAGCAGGCGCGGCGACAGTTTGTTGATGCCGCCCGACTCAGTGCCGATCCATATCTGCCTCTGAGAGACGAGGAAGCAGTTAATGAAGTTGCTGGTGAGCGGCAGGTCAGCGCTACTCATATTATATTGAGTGATCCGGTGAGCGCGCGGGTCGTAGACATCCATGCCGCCCAGCGTGCCGATGAGCAGTTCATGGTCAGCGCCGATGGCGAAGCTGGTCACGAGGTTGTGGGTCAGGCTCATGGGTGTTGTTCCCTGCGAGAGATAAGTCTTGGCTTTGTCGTTGATATAGATGCCACTGAAGGTGCCTAACCATAGATGTCCCTGATAAGGAATGATCGAGAAGATGCTTCCCATGATTGGGGCGAAGCGCGCGTTGCGGTTATAGGCGATGATGCGGTCGCCCTGCACAGAGAGTTGCGCGATGCCGGTGTTGTAGCCCAGCCAAACGTTGCCCTTGCCGCCGACATCGTACATTGCCACGTCGGGTGCATTGAGCCGGTAGGGTAGGGCGGCCAATGCCACCACGGTGCCCGTGGTGTCGAAGGAGAGGCGATAGAGATGACCGGTGGTAGCCACCCAGATGTTGCCCTGTCCGTCCTTATAAGTTCTGATACCGCCTTCGTTCATGGCGCGTTGCAGTCGTTTTGTCAACTCTGTTGTGGCGCACTCAGGCGTCTGTTCCTTCATGTTGTCGAGACTCAGCACGCCCGTGTAGTCGTCGAAAGCGATCCACAGCCGGTGGTAGTTGTCCTCCACTACATTCTTGCAGGAGTGGCTGCGCAGCAGTGCGCCGCCCCACTCCTTGCTGTCGAAATAGTCGAAGGTGTATCCGTCGTAGCGTATCAGACCACCGGCACGCGTACACACCCAGATGAAGCCATAGCTGTCTTGGTAGATGTCGTCGACGAAGTTGCTCGGCAGCCCATTGTTCATAGCCAGCACGTCGAGATGATAGCGCTTTGGTTCGAAAGCGCTGAGCGGTGTCACGCTCCACAGCCATGCCACGGCCAATGCAAGCAGGCGGAGAAATGATGTCATTCTATAAGATGATATGTTGCAAGGATTGTAATCCGGTAATAAGGGGGACATATATTATAGGTATGGCACCGGTTTTGCCATTCCCTCCCTTTTTGGGGGGAGGCAAGGCCCGGAGGGCTGAGGGGCTTTAGGGTCGTTCCCCCTTTATATCCTGCTCACATCTCTTACTCCCTTCACTGCCTTTAGCTTTTTGATCAGACTTTGCAGGCGGGTGGTGTCCTCGAGCTGTACGACGAGGTTGCCGGAGAAGAGGCCGTCATGGCTGTCGATGTTGATGGACCGCATGACGATCTTCTCGTCCTTGGAGATGACGTTGGTCAGGTTGCTCACCACGCCGATGTCGTCGTTGCCGATGACGCGCAGGGTGATCGCGTATTTCGACTGCCCCTTGCCGCTCCACCGCGCCTTGACGATGCGGTAGCCAAAGCGGCGTCGCATCTCTGCCGCGTTGGGGCAGTCGGTGCGGTGAATCTTGATGCCGCCGCCTGCCGTGACGAAGCCAAAGATCGGATCGCCGTAGATAGGATGGCAGCAGGGAGCGAGCTGATAGTCGATGCCCTTGAGGTTTTGGTCGATGGTGAGCACGTCGTCGTCGCCGTGGGTGAGCTCCTCGTCGGGACTCTCAAAGGAGAAGTTCTCTGCCGACACCGTCTCGTGCTCCTTGGTAGCGTTTTGCAAATGGTCTCGCACAGCCACGTAGCGGTCGATGACCTCGTTGGGATCGAGCTTGCCGTCGGCGATCTGGCGGTAGAAGTCCGACGTCTCCTTGAAGCCCATCTTCTTGATGAGATGCCCCATGACACTCTCCTCGATCTCCACCTTCTTATTCTTAAAGCGGCGCTCGAGCAACTCCTTGGCATAGAGTCCGTCCTTGGCCTGCGTCTCTTTCAGTGCCAGGCGAATCTTGGATTTAGCCTTAGAGGTCTTCACGATGTTCAGCCAGTCGCGCTTCGGACTCTGGTTGCCCTGCGTGATGATCTCCACACTGTCGCCCGAGTGAAGTTCCTGTCGCATG
Organism: Prevotella sp.; assembly: GCA_052355365.1. Lineage (GTDB taxonomy): Bacteria > Bacteroidota > Bacteroidia > Bacteroidales > Bacteroidaceae > Prevotella. The sequence goes on from DAWDCC010000001.1 coordinate 47,917, forward strand.
GAGACCACTTTTCCGTTGACGCGTCCGCCCACACAGCTGTTGCCGATTTTGGAGTGGATGCGGTAGGCGAAGTCGAGCACCGTCACGCCGGCGGGGAACTTAAAGAGGTCGCCCTTCGGCGTGAAGGCGTAGATCTCGTCGGGAGTCAGGTCCATGCGGAACTGATCCATGACCTGCAGTCCGTCTCCGGCTTCGAGCGCAGAGCGTATGTTGGCGAGCCACTCGTCCATCTGTCCTCCGCTCTTGATACCCTTGTAGCGCCAATGCGCGGCGAGACCGTGCTCGGCGATGTCGTCCATGCGCTCAGTACGTATCTGCACCTCCACCCATTTGTTCTCCGGTCCGAGCACGGTGATGTGGAGGCTCTCGTAGCCATTGCTCTTCGGCACGCTGAGCCAGTCGCGCAGTCGTTTCGGGTTGGGCTGGTACATATCGGTGATGATGGAGTAGACCTGCCAGCACTGCTGTTTCTCCTTTTCTAATGGTGAGTCGAGGATGATGCGGATGGCGAAGAGGTCGTAGATGCCCTCGAAGCCGCACTGCTGCTTCTTCATCTTCTGCCAGATCGAGTGTATACTCTTGGTGCGTCCCTTGATGTGGAATTTCAGTCCTGCCTCTTCGAGACGTGCCTTGACAGGTCCGATGAAGCGGTCGATATAAGCGTCGCGTGCCTGCTTGGTGGCGTTGAGCTTCTCCTTAATCATATAGTAGGCGTCGTGTTCGAGATATTTGAGCGAGAGATCCTCAAGCTCACTCTTCAGCGTGTAGAGTCCGAGTTTATGTGCCAGTGGGGCATAGAGATAGCTGGCCTCCTCCGATACCTCGTGCTGTGCCTTCTTGTTGGGCGTGTCACGTATCTGCCGCATGATATTCACGCGGTCGGCGATCATGATGAGGATCACGCGCATGTCCTCGGCGAAGCTCAGTAGCAGATTGCGGAAGTTCTCGCTCTCGATGACCGGGTTTTTCTCATAGAGTTTCTGTATGCGGATGAGTCCGTGTACGATACGCGCCACGTCGTCGCCGAAGTCCTGACGTATCTCTTCCACGGCGTCGAGGTTATCGCCGAGACAGCCATAGAGCATGGTGGCGATGACGCCGTCGCGCCGCAGTCCGATCTCGTCAACGGTGATCCGTGCTGTCTGCAAGGAGGTGAGGATAGGGTTCAGTCCGAAGACATCGCGTCGGACGCCGCCCTGCTTCATCGTTCGCTCTATGAAAGCCGTCAGCCGCTCTTCATCGCCGGGTTTCAAGTTGTCGGCGAGCTTCTCCTTGAGGTCGTCATGGAGTTCCTTGGTTTCCCTCTGTTCATCTGGTGTAAACGCAAACTTCTCTTCTTCCATAGCCTAAATCTTAACGAATGACTCAATAAAAACGTCACTTATCCCTTGCAAAGTTAAGCGAAATGGATGTAACAGCAAAGGAAATTGTGCTTTTTTATTCTTTTTCTTCCCCCTTCGCTACACAGCATCGTATACTTACGTGATGATTGCTCGCAGTGATGCTCACCCTTACATTGATGCACTCTCTTAACGTAACTTTTGCGGGGATATCAAGAACAACGTAAATTCGTTGATCGCATAAAAGAGCCTCTTTTGGATGAATGAATATTTACAAAAGGTCATCACCGCGGGGTTGCGATATAGAGAGCGGGGAAACTTGAAAACGAGAAAAAACCGCGATGGGACATTCATTTTTGTGGTCTGTCGTTGTCAAAGTACCTTTCTGATACTGTCAGAAAGGCTTTCTGACCTGGTCAAAGTGCCTTTCTGACCATGTCATCTTACCGAGATGGCAGCATCAAAAAGGCTTTCTGATAAGCAACATCACTAATATTTCATTGTAAAAATTGCTGTTTTCTTGGAGATAAAAACGCTTTATGTCTGTAACTTTTTGTGTATCAGGTGATTATAAAAACACCCTCAAAATTCGCGTATTTGAGAGCAGCATGGGTGTCGGTTCAGAAAATCGCAAGGAAAAGGGCGGAAAAATGTCAGTTTATTCAACAAAGAAGAGTCAAAGCAGAATGCTGTAATGAAATCATCCCAAAGTCTCTTGCGTGAAATAGATGATGCCTCTGTGGGGAAACAACTTGCTGTGGGCCGGGGCATTGGGGGCGCTTTTGTTTATGGGTTGCATCGCAAGGTTATCGGACAGCTCATCCATATTTAAGGGCAGCATGAGAGAAAACAAAAAAAGAACCATCCCGGCCTTCTGCAAGTCCGAAGATGGTTCTCCTTCATTATATGCTACACAAGAGATGAACTCTATTTCGTGATAAGCGATTTACTTCACCACGAACTTCTTGCCGCCCTGGATGTAGACGCCCTTCGGCAGGTTGTTCTTGCTGCTCATACGCACACCGTTGAGTGAGTAGATCGGAGCGTTGGCAGTGTTCTGAGTGTTAGCGTTGATGGTCTTGATGCCTGTTGCACCACCCTTGGCCGTGTAGACAGTCACCTTGCCCAAAGCGTCGGAGATACGATAGAGGCTGAAAGGTTTGTCGCCAGCGAGCACAGCAGTCACAGGAGCGTTGTCCTGAGCAAGATACTCATCAAGAGAGGCTACGGAAGGATGGAGCGAAGTGCCGCCATAGTTGCCCACAGAAGCCACGGTGACGATGTCGTCTGCTGTCGCGCCATCGACCTTGAAGAACCAGTTGCTGATCCATGAGCCAGCGCCGTCGTCGCCCTTGCGGCCGTCGAGGACGAGGCCGATGCCCTGATAGATGTGTGCGGTGACAGGTACATAAGCTGCAGCGTCTGTCTGAGTGCCGTCAGAACCGCAGGCGACGAGTCCACCGATGACATTGGCGTCGGTGAAGGCAGAGGCTTTCTTGGTGTACTGCGGAATCTCGTTGTAGATGATCTTCTTCGGAGAAGTGTTGCCGTCCTTGTCTACCTCTGTCTCAGTGGTGGACAGTCCAAAGAAGCGACCGTAATCAGCGAATTTACCGGTCACGTTGTCGCCTTTCTCAAAACCGGCAGCAGTGATTTCCTGCTCCGTCATGTGAGCCAGGTCAACAATCTTCTTCACTTCATACTCCACGTCGTTCTCGACAGTGGTGTTTGTCGAGCCGTAGCCGAAAGCCTGAGAAGTGATCTCCAGCGTACCGGCCTGGTCCACGTCGATGCTGAGAGGGAAGGCTTTGGGAGCTGCAGACGCTGTGACCTTTCCGTCCTTTCCGGTAAATTTATAAGTACCATAGATAGTCGGCGTGAGCGGCGTGTTGCTGTTGTCGCAAGTGACGTTGTAGGTCTTGGCATAGCCGACCTTGACGTTGACGACAGTAGCTTCAGCGGCAGGCAGGGCGATGACATTGTTAGTGACCTCGGTGACGACCTCGTCAGACTTCAGGTTGTCGAGCGTAGTCCACGCTTTCAGCGTACCACTCTCGCAAGCGTCGGTCACGGCCTTGTCGGTGTTGTTGGGATCGTAGTTGGGATTGTTGGACCAAGTGTAGGTGCCATTGTCCACGTCGGAGTAGTTGACATCAGTAGTAGTGCCGTTGAAGTCGAGATGCAGAATCTCGTCCTCCTGGAACTTGATGGTGTAGACGCGCTGCGCATTGTTGATGCCCATGAGCGTGACAGCCGGTGTGTTGGCAGCAGTCTTGTCTACGCTGACCTCAATGTCGTCGAACATGATGTCCGGGGTATAGCGACCACCGAGGACATAGAGTCCTGTTGCGGTCATGTCCACGCCCCCGGGTACGGTGTACACGTCAGAGGCGATGGGGTCATCGGAGGTTGCCGACTTTATGGTGTATTGCACCGTGCGTGCCAGCGTGTCGATGTCGAGCGTGACGGTGTAGTAAACGCCTGCGGTGAGAGCTTTGTAGTTGGTCGAGTCGCCGTTGATGGCAAAGTCCTGGTCACCCGTGGCAGAAGCCGTGCGGCCGGTGTTGCCGAGCTGTGTGAGATCGAAGAGCGCACCTTTATTGCTGCTGCGGTAGTTGGTGTTGGGCTTCTTCGTTGCGCTGGACTTGTCAGACATCACGGCGATCTCCGAGGTCATGTGATTGTTACCAAATTTGTTGAAGCAGAAGCCGAAGGTGACCTGGTAGCTGGTGAAGTCGGCGCTGAGCTCGTTCTTGATGGGCGAGGCCTCCCAGTAGAGGTGTGCCGAGCGGTCGTTGCCCGAGGGGACGAATCTGAGGAACTTACCGTTGTCATCTGAGCCGATGCTCAGTCCGGCGGCTGCGGATGGTGAGGCCCATCCCGTTTCTGCCACGCTGGTGACCGTTTCGAAGTTCTGGCTGTAGAGAACTTTCTTGGCGCTGGCACTCAAGGAGCAAAGCAGTCCTGCGAGTACGAGAAATAGGTAATAAACTTTTTTCATACGCTTTGGTTTTTAGAATGTGATACTATTCATTAATGGATTGTTACTTTCGTGTGAGTCAGGACGGGGCTGATCCCCGTCCTGAATAGCCGTTGAGATCCGATGGTTTTATTTCCATCCTTCGTTCTGTGTGAGATGACAGTTGAGCACGTCTTTCTGCGGGAAGGGGAAGAGATACCATTTGTCGTCCCACGTGCGTGTGGCGATGGTCTGCCCCTCATATTTCATCGTACCGTCGTCCTGGCGTGTGATCTTCATGCCGCGGATGTCCTTGAGGTATTGCGGAGCCTCTTTCCAGCGTCTGAGGTCGAAGAAGCGGTGCCCCTCGAAGGCGAGCTCCACGAAACGCTCGTTCTCGTATTTCTTCTTGAACGCGTCGAAGCTGAGTCCCATAGCCATGTTGGGCTGCTTGGCTCTGGTCCTGACGACATTGATAGCCTGGGCAGCTGTCATGGGCAATCCCTCGGGAGCCGTGTATCCGCTGCCGGTGTAGTTGAGCGCAGCCTCGGCATAGTCGAGGTAGAACTCGGCGAGGCGGAAGATGACCCATTCGTGTGTGAAGCTGCTGGAACCGGTTTTGGCGATGATCGTTCCCTTGTTGATATACTTCTTCAGATAGTATCCCGTAGGGGTGCCGTAGGTGACGGATGACGAGTTGGCACCGCCCTCAAAGGTCTTCAGCGTATCCTTGTCGGGCCACTTCTCGCCATTGACGGCCACGGTCATGGCCAGGCGTGCGTCGCGGTCTTTATAGGGATCCTGCGGATCGTAGCCACTGCCCTGCTCGTCGATGGCCTTTCCGTTGGTCATCTCGTAGGCGTCCACGAGGTTCTGCGTGGGGCAGTTGCCGCCGCCGGCATTCTCTATGCCGATGGGATAGTTGTATTTCTCAAAGGCGTTGCTGGCTGCCGTGCGTCGTGCGAAGATGATCTCCTTGATGCCGTCCTTGTAGCTGTCCTTGTCGAAGAGCTTGCTGTAGTCGGGCAGCAGTCCCATGCCCTCCTGACGTGCTTCGGCGATGACGGCGTTGCTGAGCTGCGCTGCTTTCAGCCAACGGCTCTTGTCGCCATTGGCATTGAAGAGCGGGCTGGCCCAGTAGAGAGCTGCGCGGGCACGCAGCGCCATGACGGCGAGCTTGTTGGCACGACCCGTCTGAGCTTTGTAGTACGACATGTCGCCCAAGTCGCCATAGTTGACAATGATGCTGTCCTGGATGTCAGCACACTCCCTGTCGATGAACGCAAAGATGGAGTCGGCATGCACCTGCGGCAGGCTGTTGGCCTCGGTGGCCGTCATCGTGCGCGTCTTCAAAGGCACGCTGCCGTAGCGCTTGACAAGCTCGAAATAGAAGAAGGCACGCGCCCAGCGAGCCTCGTAGCGATAGTTCTTATAGAGGAACATCTGCTGCTGGTAGTGCTCATCCTCGGTGTACTCCGGGAAGGTGCAGTCGTTGAACTCGTTGAGCACGAGGTTGCTGTAGGTGATGCCGTCCCACGCCGATTTCCACACGCGCTCCTTGGCGTTGGTGGGTCCCCAGGCACCGTTGTAGAAGTCCTCGATGGCGTTGCCGGGATGGGAGTAGACACTCTCGTCGGTGGCAGAACTGGCCATGGCTCCGCTGTAGTTGCCGAAGTCATAGTCGATGTCGTTGTAGATCTCGGTCATCAGTCCGCCCACGCGTCCGAACATTTTCTCTACGTAAGCCTTGTCATAGATGTTGTACTCCTTGTAGTCCATCTTGTCGGTACAGGAGGAGACCAGCGTCATGGCCAACAGTCCGCTGAATATATATTTCGCTTTCATGGTCTTTCTGTTTATTCTTTTACTTTTTTACTTTTTTACTTTTTTCAAAAGGTTACGTTCAGTCCCACGATGACGCTTCGTGTGAGCGGACTTGTGGCACCGTAGCTCTCTGCGTCGACGCCGCGGAGGTGGTCAAGGGTGAAGAGGTCATTGCCACGCACGTAGACACGCGCCTCGGAGAGCATTTTGGTCCTGCTGAGCAGCGTCTTCGGCAGGTTGTAGTACACTTCGATGTTGCGGAGCTTGAAGTAGGCGCGGTTGCGGAGCCAGAATGTGCTGGTCTGATAGTTGTTGGCATTGCTGCTCGAACTCAGGCGCGGGTACTCGGCGTTGAGGTTGTCGGGTGTCCAGCGATGGTCGTAGACATCCTGTGAGAGCGTGCGGTTGCTGATGAGTCCCCAGTAATATCCGCTCGTGTTGAGCAGTGCACTGTAGTGGTCCACGCCCTGGAAGAGCGCGTTGAAGCCTAAGCCTTTGTACTCAGCGCCGATGTGGAGCGAATAGAAGATCTCGGGGCAGAGTGTGCTGTATCCGATCTTCGTGCGGTCGTTGGCGTCGATTTTGCCGTCGTGGTTCACGTCGTCGTACTTGATGTCGCCGGGCTTCACCTCAGAGAAGGTCTGCGGTGTGCTGGCTTCGATGTCGGGTTGGTCTTTGAAGAGCCCTACGGCCTTCAGTCCCCAGATACTGTTGAGCGGGTAGCCGGTGGTGATGAGGTTGTCATAAGCTCTCGGCTCCTCGGCCTGATCCTTGATCTTGTTCTTATTGAGGCTGAACGTACCGCCGATGTTCAGCCTCACGTCGCCCACCTTATGGCTGTAGTCTGCGGCGGCCTCAAAGCCCCAACTGTCCACCACGCCGGCATTGATATAAGGCGCGCTGAATCCGATGATGCTGCCGTAACTGCCGCTGCCGTCTACCCAGATGTTGTTGCGGCGCTGGAAATAGCCGTCGATCTGCAGGTCGAGACCATGGAGGATGGAGGCGTCAAGACCCACATTATATTTATACGCCTTCTCGTGCGAGGGGTTGTCGGTGGCCATGCGTCCGAGTGTGGTACGTCCCCAAGAGCTGTCATAACTGGAGTCGAAGGGATAGGTCACGCCGTCGGTACTGTAGCTCTGCGTGTAGTAGGTCCACACGTCGTCGCCGGGGAGATAATCGGTGTTGACGATGCCGAAGGAAGCACGCCACTTGAGGAAGTCGACCCAACTGACATCCTTCATCCATGGCTCCTGACTCATCACCCAAGCAGCGCTGAACGTTGGAGCCACTGCCCATTTGGTGCCCGGTGCCAAGCGGCTGGAGCCGGTGAGCACCCAAGCCATCTCCGCGATGTAGCGGTTGCGGTAGGCATAGTGCGTGAGCCATGAAGCTGTCTGACGATAGACCGAGGTGTTCACGCCCGTGGTGTTGTGATATTCATATTCCCAACGCAACGAGGAGAAGAGGTAGTGGGCCTCTTGCAGCGTGCGCTCATAGTTCAGACCGCCGTCGAAATGGAAGCGCCGGTTGTAGGCACTGGTGTTGGCATCGGTGCCCTGCGTGCCCTTCTCTCCGCCGATCGAGTAGGTGCCGGGTGTGGGTACGCCGTCGCTCCATGTGGCGGGAGCGTAGAAACCGTATTGGAATGTTTTGCTATGATTCTCGTAGAGCGTGGAGTAGGTGTCGTAGCCCATGCGTGCCGAGGCGCTGAGTCCGGGTACGAACATGCCCAAGTCCTGACGCAGCGAGAGGTCGGTATAGAGCGAGCGCTCATGGAGCTTGTAGTAAGCTGCCGCCGCCGTATTGGCTACGGGGTTGTCGGTGCCAGCCCAGGTAGCACTGCCGCCCCACAGTCCGTCCTTCTGGAACTTCACGGGGAAGGCGGCCGAAGGCAGATTGTATACCAGCCCCCAAAGGTTGGTCTGGTTGCCGGGCTGCGACATCTCGCTGAGCATACCCAGCACGTTGACCTTCATCAGCGTGGTGGGACTCAGGTCTACGTCAAGGTTGATGCGCATATTGGCTCTGACATACTTGTCCTGCGTGTGGTTGCCGTTGTCGTCGATGTCGTTCTTGATGAATCCTTTGTCTGACAGCAGGTTGAGCATGGTGTAGTATTTAAACTTCTGTCCACCGCCGTAGAACTCCGACGCGATCTTGTTGGTCATGCCGTGATGGCGGAAGGTGGCGTCGACCCAGTTGACGTTGGGGTAGAGGTCGGGATAAGCTCCGTTTTGGAAAGCGCTGATCTCGTCGGCTGAGTATTTCGGAGCCTTGCCCTCGTTGGCCAGCGCCTCGTTCATGGCAGCGGCGTAGGTGGGCGCGTTGATGAACTTCGGACGGTTGATCTGATAGTTGAACAGATGGTCGTAGGAGACTCTGACACCCTTGGTGTTGTACTTTCCGCGTTTGGTGATGACGTTGATGGCACCATTGGCGCCGCGGTTGCCGAAGAGTGCCACGGCGGCAGCGTCCTTGAGGATGTCGACATGGTCCACCTCGGTGGGGTCGATGATGTTCATGTCACGCTCAATGCCGTCGACGAGGATCAGCGGCGAACTGCCGCTGAGCGACTGTAGTCCTCTGACATAGAATGTTGGGTTGGCACTGAAGTAGGTGCCGGCGTTGCGCATGGAGACGAGTCCGTTGCCACCGAGTCCCACGAGACCCTCGCTGATGTTCTTTGACGAGCGACGTCCGGCCTGCTCACCGCTGATGGTGGTCACGGCGGCAGTGGACTGCGCACGTGTGAAGTTCTTGCTGGCTCCTGTGGCTATGCCGGCCTTGACAAAGGCGTCGTGGCGGGCCAGCGTCGTATCGATCTGTGCTGCTGCGGGCCAGGCTGTTCCTGCCAACAGGGCAAGCACGCAAAGTTGTGTCTTGTTCATATTCGTTATTAGTGCTTAAAGGAAGTAAGGCGCTTCACATGCATCATTCCCAACCGGGGTTCTGCACGAGGCCGTAGCGCTTGTTGATTTCGGTTTTCGGGAAGGGCCACAGATACCACTTGGCGACTTCTTGTGACTGCGGGTCTTTGTCCCAGAGATAGTGCTGGCGGTTCTGAATGACGAACTTCTCGTATTCAAAGCGTGTGGGCTCCTTGGCGCCACCGTCTTTGTTGGCTCCTCTCCAGGGGATGTACTGGCGGATGTAGCCACCGGTCGGTCCCTGTTCCATGCGGTAGGTGATGAGTCCGTGAAGTTTCTTGGTCATCCAGTCGCCACGCTTGTAGCGGATCATGTCGTAGTAGTGGTTGTTGCTCAGTCCGAGTTCGCAGGCACGCTCACGCAGGATCTCGTTGATGAGGTTCTGCTTGTTGTTGTGCAGGTCGAGGCTGGGATTCTTCAGCGCCAGCCCTTTCAGTCCTACACGTGCACGTACGATGTCGACCTGCTTGAGGGCGTCGTCGAGGCGGTCGCACTGTGCGAGGCACTCGGCATACATCAGATACATCTCGTTGAGGCTGAGGTAGACCCACTGCGTGAATTTGCGCAGGTAGTCTTGGTTCATGTAGTATTTGTTCTGGTCGTAGCCAGTGGCATAGCGGCTGGATAGCGCCTCGGTCTTGACAACCTCTTTGCTCGTCTCGTCGTAGCGGGCAACGGCGTTTCCGGCATCAGCGCCGCCGACCCAGAGCTCGTAGACGTCACCGTTGGACTTGCCGGTGGTCCAGTCGAGTGAGGTCATCTGTCCGTTGACGATGCACTCCTCGTAGAGGCGTGGGTCACGGCTGGCTGTCTTCTTAAAGCCACCGCGAACCTTCTCATATTTATAGAAGAGCTGTCCCTTGGCTCCCTCTACCTTGCCTTTGATACTGTCGCTCTTCCAGTCGAAAGGCGTACCATCGGCCCAAGGGAACATCTCTATATACTCTTCCGTAGGCAGACAGTTCTGGCGTGCCGGGCTGTCGAGCCACTGGTGCCAAGTATAGGTTCCCGACTTGAAGGCATCGATGCCGCCTACACGGGTGGAGTGGAGGATCTCCTTGCTGCCCTGATAGGCATAGCCCATGCGATAGGCCTGACGGTAACCGTCGGGTGTCTTGGACTCGGCCTGCGTCAGCTCATACCACCCGTTGGCGTTGAGGGCGTCGAAGAAGTCCTGGCAAGCCTTAAGTGCTTTCTCCCAGCGCTCCTGTTTGAAGTCGCCGTACCACACCATGTGTTTCTGCTCTGCCTCAGAGCTTCCGCCGTAGTAGCCTTGTGTGGCATTATAGAGAGGAGAGGCGGCGAAGGTGAGGATCTTGGCTTTCAGCGCCATGGCACCGGCCTTGGTCCATCGTCCGGTGTTGTTTGTGGCGTCGGTCTCGGTGGTGTTGCCGTTGTAGGCCCAAGGCAGCGCACCGGAGTTGATGGCCTGATCGAGTTGGTCGACCATGAAGGTGACGGTGGAGTCGAGGGTAGCACGTGGCATGTCGTAGGAGCCTTCCGTGCCCGAGTAGGAGTGGTCGATGATGGGCAGTCCGCCATAGACGGCGAAGAGATCGAAGTAGCGGGCGGCGATGAGGCAGCGGGCCTGGGCCGTGAAGCTCTGCTTCTTCTCGTCAGAGAGTCCGGGCACGTTGTTGACATTCTCGATGAGCAGCCAGGCAGCGCGCACGGCTTTCCACACGTTGTCGTTCTTGTAGGACAGCAAAGGGTCCTGGTTGGCATCGAGCGTACCGGAATAGAAGGCCTTGTAGATGGTGTTGTTGTCCCAGTGCATCACCCAGCAGTCGGTGAGCTGGTCAAACTTTCCGCTCCAAGGACTGGCTGATGTGCCACAGTTAGGGTTATAGGGCAGTCCGTAATATTGCAGGGCATAGATGGAGTTGAGGAACTGCTCGGTGTAGATCGGGCTGTTGAACACCGTATCTTTGGTCACCGTGGAGCCCGACGGCTTGTCCAGTGCGTTGCTGCCGAGTTTGATTTCGTCGGTGCACGAGGTGATGCCTGTCGTGGTGAGGGCAGCGAGTGCGAGTCCGGCGAAGAGTTGTATATGTGGTTTCATGATTGTGTTTTTGTTTTTAGAATGCTACTTTCAGACTTGCTGTATAGGTGCGGTTGAGCGGGTAAGAGGGAGCGTTGCTGGCGCGCGTCTCCGGGTCGCCCCACTTATACGGTGTGACAGTGAAGAGATTGTAGGCGCTCAATGCCAGTTGCAGCTGGTTGAGACCGAGCGTCTTCATCAGAGGGAAGTGGAAGTCGTAAGCCACCTGAATGGTCTTCAGTCTGAGGTATTTGGCATCTTTCTCGTAGAGCGTGCTGGTGGCATAGTTCTGTGCGGCGTTGGCCCAGGTAGCTCTTGGGTACTCGGCACTCTGCGAGGGGTTCTTGGACGTCCAAGTGTTGTCGACTTGGAACTGGAGCAGTCCGCCCTCTGTGGTAGAGTTGGAACTGTAGAACGGCTGACGGAAGATGTCGCTGAGCATACGGCTGACGTTCCAGGCACCGGTGAGCTGAGCCGAGAAGGAGAAGTTCTTCCACTGCATGCCCAGGTTCAGGCCGGCGATATATTGCGGGTCGTCGGTGAAGCCGTAGTCGTAGCTGGCGTCGTCGCCGTCGATCTTGCCGTTGCGGTCGAGGTCGACGTACACGGCATCACCGGGTTTAAGGTTGGCGACCATCTGCGTGGGGAACGACGTGGCACCGAACTCCTTCATATAGTCCTGCTCGCAGCCCTCGTAATAGAACTTCCAGAACTTATACTGGCTTCTTGCGCCGATACGGTGGTTCTTCTGATACTGATATTCGTTGGTTTGCGGAGCTTCCTTTCTCTCCACCACCTTGTTTTGGTTGTAGGAGAGGTTGCCCTTGATCCAGTAGCGGAAGTCCTTGCCGATCTTGTCGTTCCAGGTCACGGAGATCTCGCAGCCCCACGACTTTGCCTCGCCGAGGTTGGCGGCAGGAAGCGAGAAGCCGAGCGTGGTGGGCGCGGTCTGGTCGATGAGCAGAATGTCGGTACGGTGCTCGCGATAGTAGTCGAAACTGGTCTCCAGTTTGTCGCGGAGGAAGCGCATGTCAAAACCATAGTCTTGCTTGAAGGCTTTTTCCCAGGTGACGTCGGGATTGTTTTTCTGTGCCTCGATAGCGCCCTGCTTCGTCGTTCCGTTCTCCACGCCGAAGTTGTAACCATAGGATCCGCCGTCCTTGCCGGTACGGTTGAAGAGCGCGCCCTGGTTGACGTTGTAGGCGTCGGGGAGATACATAAATCGTGTGCCGCCGATGCGGTCGTTACCGACGAGACCCCATGAGGCACGCAGCTTGAGGAAGCTGACCACCTTCTTGATGGGCTTGAAGAACGGCTCGTCGCTGGTCACCCAACCGAGAGAGCCGGCTGGGAAGAAACCGAAACGCTTGCTTGGCGCGAAGTTCTCGGAACCGTTGTAGCCCACGTTGAACTCAGCCATGTAGCGGTTGTTCCAGTCATAGGTCACGCGGCCTACGAAACCGAGCAGTCCGTGGCGGATGTCGCTGTAGGTGCCGGGATAGTATTTCTGGCTTTGGTTGTAGAGGGCCAGCGCGGTGATGGTGTTGAGTCCGAAGGAGCGGCTGTAGTTGAAAGCCGTCTCGAAATACCACTGTCTTGCCTTGTCGCGGCTCTCGCTGTATCCGGGCTCTGTGGTGTCACCGTTCTTGCGGTAGCCGAAAATGTCTTGTCCGTTTTCGTCGACGCCCTTCCAGATGGGGTTATAGGTAGCCACGGAAGCGCTGCCGTTTTTGTAGACATAATAATCAGTGTGGTACGACCCCTTGGCGTGCCAGGAGAGTCCCTTGGTGATCATGTCGAGGTCTTGCTTGATCTGGAGATCCATGGACAGGTTGTTGCGGTTGGTGTTCATGAATCCCCTGCCATAGTAGTTGCCCAAGGGTTCTCCGCCGACAAAGGGCAGCACGTTGCCGTCGAGGTTGTCCTTGGTGCTGGCCGAGTTGATGATATAGCGTCCGTCGACGATACCGGGGCTGGAGAACGGCGTGGAGTAGTACATATATTTAATAATACCTGCGGATCCCTGTCCGTTGTAAGGTTTCTTAGCCTCGTCGACGATGCCGTTGAGGTTGGCGCTCAGCGTGGTAGTCTTGGTGACATTGATGTCGATGTTGGCGCGATAGTTGAAGCGGTGATAGCGGAAGTCATTGACATAGCTTTGGTCGAACTGCTTGAAGAGTCCTCCCGTGGTGTACATGCCGGCACTGATGAAGTACTTCACTGCCTTTGTACCGCCGGAGATGCTGAGATTGGACTGTGTCTGCAGGGTAGACTTCTTCATGATGTAGTCGGTCCACTGGGAATTGGGGAATCGGATAGGGTCGCTGCCGTCGCGGAACTTCTGTATGACGGCATCGGAGAAGCGGTGGCCCGAGCCGTCGTTCTCGTCCATCTGATTGTAAAACATCGCGTAGTCGTAGCTGCTGGCCTGTTTGATGAGGCGGTCGGGTACGAGGATAGAGAAGTTGGTAGAGGCGGCGATGCGTGCCTTGCCCTCCTGTCCGCGTTTGGTGGTGATGAGGATGACACCGTTGGCACCACGGACGCCGAAGACGGCGGTGGCGGAGGCATCCTTAAGCACGGTGATGCTCTCGATCTCGTTGGGGTCGATGTTGTCGAGTGAACCGTCGACACCGTCGATCTGTACGAGTGGGTTGGAGTCGACCCATGTGCCCTTGCCACGGACAAAGATCGTGGCGGCGTCGCTGCCCGGCTCGCCGGAGTACTGTACGGTGGTGACACCTGAGAGCTGCCCGGCCAGCACGTTGTTGACCGAACTCACGGGCGTGCGCAGGAGGTCATCGCCTTTCACCGAAGACAGAGCGCCGGTGACGGTGACCTTTTTCTGCACACCGTAGGCGACGACCTCCACGCCTTGCAGGCTGGTGGCTTCCTCCTTGAGCGTGACGTGCATGTCGCGGCTGGCCGTCACGGTCTTGGTGACATATCCTATATACGAGATCTTCAGCTTAGCGCCAGGCTTAGCTTTAATGGAGAAATTGCCGTCGAAATCGGTGACAGTGCCTTGCTCGGCATTGCCTCCCACGACGACGATGGTGGCACCGATGACTGCCTCGCCGTTTTCGTCGACCACATTACCGCGGATGACTTGTTGGGTTTGTTGCAGGCTCTCGGCCCATGTGGCCTGCGGCGCGGCGAAGGGCGGCGTGAGCGTCAGTGCTGCTGCCACGAGTGCCGTACGCAAGGCTTTCTTGCCTTGAATCGTGTTGGATGGGTTCATTTGCTTTAGGCGTTTATAATTGATGTAGGTGTTAATATTTAGTCAGTTTTCGATTGTGGCTCGTTTTTTAGTCGTTGGTTTTTGTGAACCGATGCAAAATTAAAGTAATATTGTCTTTTGTACTTGGTGAAATTGTACGAAACTCGGCAATTGCGTACGATTGTCCTATAGAAAAGGAAGAAAAACAGCCCCACCCCAAGCTCCTTTCTTTTGGGAGAGGGACTTGGGGTGAGGCTGTTGAGAAGGGCGATACGGTAGGAGAGGAGGGAGGAGGAAAAGAGTGGCGGGGGGAGGCTGAAGGGGGGAAGGCCGGAGAGGACGGAGGCGCCTGGTTGTAACCAAGCGAACAGAACTGCTAATTCAAGCAGCTATCCCCGCAACTCAATCCGCTATCTCACATTGCTATCCCCTGTATTTGCTCGGCACCGTGCCGAAGGCGGCTTTGAAACATTTGTTGAAGTACGATGAGTCGGGGATGCCAACGCGATAGCTGACCTCCGAGACCGTGTACTTGCCTTCAAGCAGTAGGGCGGCAGCCTTGTCCATACGCCGCTTCATCAGATATTTGTTAGGTGAGATGCCGTAGAGTTCTTTCATCTTACCATAGAACTTTGTACGTCCCATGGACAACATGGCGGCGAGTTGGTCAATAGAAAAGTCCTGGTCAGCGAGGTGCTGACCCACGAGTGCCTCCACCTGCTCACGGAAACGTTTGTCGGCGGGACTGGTGAGGAGAACCTCGTCGGCCGGCGACGGGGCGACAGCGGCCGACGGTGTCTTGTCTTCCTTTGCGGGCTGTTGCTTCTGCCTTTGCTGCCGCCATTTGATGAGCTGCATGGCGCGGGCAATGAGCAGACGATAGTTGCAGGGCTTGACCATATAATCGTCGGCACCGGCCTGATAGCCTTTGATCTGATGTTCCTCGTCGTCGAGAGCGGTGAGCATGATCACGGGGAGATCGGCCATACCTTCGAGTTTACGTATGCCGCTGATGGTGTCGTAACCGTTGATGCCCGGCAACATGATGTCGCAAAGGAGCAGGTCGGGGTGTTGCGTGGCGATGTCGTGTAGGGCTTCCTCACCGGTGCTATAGGTCACGGTGCGGAAATATTTGCCCACCTCGGTTTTGATCTGTTCCTGCATGTCCGGCGCGTCCTCGACGATGGCCACGAGCTGATGGTTGAGTGCGTTGGGGGCCATGTCGTGGATGATCTGGATACTCTGGCCGTGGTCTTCACCGTCGTCGTGGTGTTGCGGTTCTTGTTGATACTCTTCGGGACTGTAGCCTTCGTCGCTGTCGGGGATGGAGAGGATGAAGCGTGAGCCACCCCCGGCGGTGGCGCGCTGGTAGATGAGTGTGCCGTGGTGGACCTTGGCCATGTTATAGGCCGTGTAGAGTCCGATACCCATGCCGTTGTGCGAGATATAGCCGCTCATATAAGGATGGAAGACACGCTCTTGCTGTTCGGCGCTGAGTCCTGGTCCATTGTCCTCCACGGTGATGACGAGCTGGTGCGTCGTGGTGTCCTGGCGGACGGTGAGCGTCACGTCACCCTTCTCGGGCGTGTATTTCACGGCGTTGGAGAGCAGGTTGTAGACGATCGTCTCCACTGCCTGTGGATCAAAAGCTACGGTAAACGACTTGGCAAAGGTCACAAAGTTATAGTTCAGATGTTTCTGTGTGGCCATGCCCCAGAGATCCTGATAGATGTCGCGGAGGAAGGCGATGATGTCACCGCTCTCCACTTTCAGTCGTATGTTGCCCGTGTTGAGCCGCCGGAACTCCAAGAACTGGTTGACGAGCCACATGAGGCGGTGGATGCCGCGTTGAGCTGTCTGAATGTCCTTGCGAGAAGGTTTCTCGGGCTTGGCGATGTTCTCCACGGCATAGGAGAGCACGGCGAGGGGCGTGCGGAACTCATGTGTGACGTGGGTGAAAAACGAGGTGCGCATTTCTGTGAGCTGTTTCTCCATTTTCATCTGCTGGTGGAGTTGTAGCCGTTCACGCGCGTTGCGGTAGACGTAGAGAATGATGGCGGCAAAGAGCGTGAGGTAGACTATCCATGCCCGCCAGGTGTTGTACCACGGCTCACTGATGTGGATGGTGAGCACGTGCTCGGGTCCTACGGCATCCTGCGTCACAGCGCGTACGTGGAAGACGTAGGTGCCGGGGGTGAGGTTGGAGTATTCGGCGTGGGGTGTTGCTGTCACCGGTCGCCACTGATGGTCGACGCCCTCCATATAATACTGGTAGAGCTGCGCCTGCATATTATTGTAGGCGAAGGAAGAGAAGTGGATGGTGAGCGAGTTCTGGTTATGGCTGAGCATCAGCTTGTCGGTGCTTTGCAGCTGACGACTGAGCACAACGGTGTCGAGTCCCTCGTAGATAGAGATGCCGTTGACGAGCAGATCGGTGACGAGCACGTGTGGGGCGGCAATACGGCGATGGGGTTGTTCGCGAGCAGGGTTGATGGTGACCATGCCGTTGCCCGTGCCGAAGATGATGCGACCGTCGGGCAGACGCAGTGAACAGTTCTCGGCGAAGGTGTTGCCCAGCACGTCGTTGGTGAGCTGGTAGGGTCGGATGTAGTTGTCGCGTGGATCTATACGTGAGAGCCCGTTGTCGGTACCAGCCCACAGATAGCCGCAGCGGTCGGTGATGAGCGATTTGATGTTGTTGTTCGACAAGCCGTTGCGCTCAGAGAGTACATGATAGGTCATCCGGTCCAGCCCTTTGGAGAAGTCGCAACGGATGAGTCCGCCTACCGTTCCCGCCCATACCGTGGTGGGTGTAGTGGCGCACACACAGGTGACCTCGTCGGTGGGGAAGCGGCTGTTCAGTACACTGTACCAATGGAAGTCCTGCGGCCGGATGTCGCGGTGGTTGATGTTGGCCGCATAGATACCGTTGAAGGTTGCCACCACCATCAGTCCGGTTGGCGTGATGGTGATGTCGTGGATGCGGCTCTCGTTGTATTGGTTGGTGATGATATTGTCCACGTCGATGCGGTTGCCCCGGATAGCTTTCACCAGGAAGAGGCCTTGTCCCCAGCAGCCGATCCACACGCGTCCGAGACGGTCTTCGGCCAGCGAGTAGAAGTCGTTGATCTCCACGCGCTTGCCTTGGGCATAGAGCGTCATCTGCTGTCCGTCGCGCCAGATGCCGTTGCCGCGCGTGGCCAGCCAGGTATGATGGTGACTGTCGGTGAGACAGTTGAGGATGGTAGCCGTGACAGTGCCCTTATAGGTGAATGCGTGCTGTGCCATGTCGTAGGAATAGAGCTGATTATCCTTTGCCATCACCATCAGCTGTCCTTGTGGGTTGAGATAGAGATAGCGCACAAAGTTGGTCCAGTCGCCTGGTTGCTGCGCGTCGATGAGATCAAAGACAGCGCTGTTGTCTGAGGGCGTGAGGCAGACCACACCGGCATTCTCCATGCTCACCCAGATGGATCCTGTGCGGTCGGTAGCCACGTCGAGGATATAGTTCGAGGGGATGATGGCATCGCGGTCACCGGCGGTGTAGTGGTCGATGTGTCCCGTGGTGTAGTCATAGACGAAGAGGCCTCCGCCGTAGGAGCCGATATAGTATTTTCCGTTGCGTCCCTTGGCGACGGCGAAAATGGTGTTGCGCTCTTTGGTCGCTTTCAGTCCGGGTATGAGGTTGAGTATTCTTACGGGGCCTTTTTGTGGGAATATCCATAGATTGCCGCTTTGGTTGGCGACGAATTGCAGGCCGTCGACCCTGCTTTGTACGGCCCCCTTTGGAATCTGTAACGATCCCGGACGGCTCCATATCCAGGTGGTGCGGTTGCCCTGTCGCTTAGGTTGCAGCAGCAGTGAGGCTTCACCGCCGCAGAAGAGCCACTGCCCCTGCCACCGCACACAGCCCTTGATAGCTCCGATGTGGCCGATGCTTTGCGGCAGGGTGGTGCGGTAGACCAGGCGACCGCTGAGGTCGAAGATATAGGCTGTCTGGTTGATCTTGCTGAAAGCGAGCACCCACTTGCCGTAGGCGTAGCAGCCGTGGAAGTTGATTTGTGGCAGGAGTACGCGAGCGTGTCCATGTCTGTCGATGCGTGCGAGTCCTTTGTCAGTGGCAGCCCAGATGTTCTGCTGAGCGTCTTCTTCGATGGTAAGCACGCGGTCGCTCTGGAGGCGATGTTTTTTGGTGGTATAGTCTACGATGTGAAAACGGTTACCTTGCTGGATGACATGGCGCAGTCCCAGTGTGTTGCTACTCATCCACACGCCATCGGCCACGGCGAGCGCCTTGCGGTAAGGGCGTCCGGTGTCGTGTCGGCCGGTGAAGTCGACAAAGCGGCCGCTGATCAGGTCAAGGCAGGCATGGGTATAGGTCGACGTGCTCAACCACAGCGTATGGTGACGGCGGTCGAGATAGAGCTTGCCGATGTGCTGCGGCAGCGCGTTTTGTCCTCGTGGCCCAAAGTCGTTGAAAGGCACGAAGCGGTAGCCGTCGAAGCGAGCCAGTCCGTTGGTGCCCGCCATCCAAAGGAAGCCGTCGTCGTCCTGTTCGATGTCGCGGATGGTGTTGCCTGGCAGTCCCTGTGCTGAAGTGATATGTGTCGTCTTCAACCGGCTGGGTACGCGCCCACCGAAGAGACCGACCGGGAAACAGAGAATAGCGGCGAGCAACAGTGTCCGCATATATATATAATAGGTGTGCAAGATGGTAGTAATGTTTTGGTTTCGTGTGGCAAAGTTACAAAAGATTTCTGAAACGAACGTACAATATTACCAATGAATGTACGCTAATACCATATTCGGACGATCGAATCAATGTATTTTTGCAATATCGTTTGAGAAACATTATATCTAATAACATAAAGATTCTAAATTCGTTTTCCTATGAGAAAGAAATACATTCTGGTAGGGCTGTTGGCCATGTTTCTGACCACAGGAGTCCATGCTCAGCGTGTAACCGATAAGCTCGACCGCGGTCTTGTCGCCGTGAAGACGTCGGGAGGTGTTTTCTGTTCCTGGCGTGTCAATGCTGAGGAATACTACGATGTCACTTATAACCTTTACCGCGATGGCGTGAAGGTCAACGACAGGCCCCTCACCGTATCGAATTACTCCGATCCCGCCGGTACCTCCAGCAGTACCTATACCGTGCGGCCTTTAATAAAAGGAGTGGAACAGACGGTCAGTTCCAAGGCATCTTCCGTATTGCCTAATGACTATCTGGAAATCCAAAAGCCCAAACGCCTCTCCAACGACGGCAAGACTGACGTGACCGATGTCTATGAGCCCAACGATGCCACCATCGCTGATGTAGACGGTGACGGTGAGATGGAACTCATCATCAAGGAGATCTGTACCACCGACGATCCAAAGAACAAGCCCGACGGTCCCGATTTTGACCGCATCGAGGTGTTTAAACTCAATGGCAAATTGCTCTGGTGGATCGACTGCGGACCCAACCTCTGCGACTTCCAGCACAACGAGACCAATATCGCCGCTTATGACTGGGACGGTGACGGCAAGGCTGAATGCATCATGCGTGCCGCCGACGGTACCATCCTACACACCGCAACGGGCAAGACGATCGTCATCGGCGACAAGTCGAAGAACTACCGCACCGACTGTCAGAACGGTTCCATGGCCGAGTTCTTCGTGCATTCCGGCGCTGAATATCTGCTCTATCTCAACGGACAGACTGGTGAGCCCTACCAGATAGGACCCACGGAGCACCCCGATTATATGGACTATCCTTTGAAGCGACTGGAAGATGGCGAGACAGATCTTGCCAAGGCTTGGGGCGACGGATATGGTCACCGCAGCTCGAAGAACTTCTTCGGCGCTCCCTATTTCGACGGTCATAAGCCCAGCATCTTCCTCGCACGTGGTATCTATACCCGTCACAAGATGATTGCCCTTGACGTGGATCCGGCAACACACAAGTTCTCCACACGATGGCGTTGGAACTGCAACACTCCGGGAAGCCCCTGGTATGGACAAGGATACCATAACTATAGTATCGCTGATGTCGACTGGGACGGACGTGACGAGATCTGCTTTGGCTCTATGGTCATCGACGACAATGGTAAGGGACTCAGCACCACCGGTCTCGGACACGGCGACGCACAGCATGTCGGAGACTTCGATCCCTATCATCACGGTCAGGAGATTTTCGCTTGCAACGAGACTGCTCCCGCCAACAACTATCGCGACGCCACCACCAGCAACATTTATTATAGACTTGCAGGGGGAGGTGATGACGGACGCTCGATGATGGGCAACTTCACAGATGACGTGCCAGGTGCCATTGGGGCGTCGGGGCACGACACGCCGATCAGTGCTGTCACTGCTAAACATACCGACAACACGAGCAAAGACTTCGACCTGAACTTCCGCATCTATTGGGACGGCGACCTCTTGGAAGAAACGCTCAACGGTACACAGGTGCGCAACTCTACTTTCCGAATTCATAAATATGGTGCCGGCGACATCAAGACCCTCGACGGTTCGCTGAGCAACAACGACACCAAGTCCACGCCATGCTTCCAAGGTGACATTTTTGGTGATTGGCGTGAGGAAGTCGTGGCACGCACGCCCGACAACAAGATACGCATCTACACCACTACAGACCCCACCGAGTATCGCAACTGTACGCTGCTCTCAGATAAGCAGTATCGCAACGCCATGGTTTGGCAGATGAACGGCTACAACCAGCCACCACACGTGAGCTACTTTCTCGGTAAGATGGAGGGCATCACCGTGGCTCCACCACCAGAGACTACCAACGGACGCACCATTGTGGACAACGGCGGCTCCATCGGCTCGGGGCTCAACGGCAGGCAGGTGATGCTCGACGAGACCAGCGATATGACGGTCAGCGTCAGCGACGGCGCTGCTCCCTATATCTTCTTCGACAATGCACCGACATGGGTACAGGGTCACGACGATAACAACAATATTACTACCACTTCCTATACCCATACGCTCACCGGCGGAGCCTTCTCCGGAGCCATGAGACTTGTCAAGCAGGGCGATGGTACCCTCGTATTGCCTAAGGTCGACGAGAAGTACACGGGCAACACCGACGTATGGGCTGGTACGCTTGCCTTCGACGGCACGCTGAAGAGCAGCCGCCTCTGGCTCAATCGCTTCGCTATCCTCCACAGTAACGGCGGTACGTTCTCCTCTATCAAGGCAGATTATGGCGCTGCTGTTCGTCCCGGCGGACAGAATAAGGTAGGTACCATTACCACCGACTCACTTTCTCTTGGTTTTGGCAGCATCGTAGACTTTGACATTGATGCTAACGGAAATGCTGACCAGATCGTTGTGAGCAAAGTGATGAGCATCGAGCAGAAAGACTGGACACAGGGCCCCGAATATCTCGTGCCGCGCTTCAATTTCCACTTCATCGACGGAAACGTGAAGGCAGGTACCTATACGCTTGGAAAGGTGCAGAAGGTCGGCGGCGACATTACTAAGGTGGTTGTCACCGGACTGAAGGGCCACAAGGCAGCCATTGCTGTCAACGACGGCAAACTCGTGCTCACCATCGCAGATACCCGTCAGGCCGCTGATGTAGAGTGGAGTGGCGCACAAGGCAGTACATGGGATATTGCTGACGCAGAGAACTTCACCAACACCAACGGGAAGACCAGCGATGTCTTTGTCACCGGCGACAACGTGACTTTCAACGATAATGCCGCTTCCGGTACGGTTGTCATCAAGGGCGATGTGAGTCCGGCCTCTGTCACTTTCGACAACAGCAAACTCGACTACGACCTATCGGGTGACACTATCTCTGGCAGCACTACGATCACCAAGAAAGGTACGGCGCTTGCCAAACTCCGCAATGTCAACGATTTCACGGGTTCAGTAAGTATCGAGAATGGTACACTTGCTGTCGACAATCTCGGTCAGAAATCGGGTGTCAACAATGGAGCACTCGGTGTCTATACCAATAAGATGACGCTCAACGGCGGTACCCTTGAGACACTTGCTACGCTCACCACGGACCATCCCGTTGTGCTTGGCGCTAAGGGAGGCACCATCCTCGTGGATGAAGGTAAGACACTCACTCTGAACGCCAGCATCACCGGCAGTGGTAACGTGCTCACAAAGACTGGTAACGGTACGCTCACCCTCGCTCCTTCTGCCAATTACGGTACGCTTAACATCATGGCAGGAAGAGTAAACAGTCAGGAAGAGGACAGCCATCATGGCTACCCCAAAAACATCGTGCTCAATAACGGTACGACACTCTCCGATCACGATAATATGTACTCTTATTCTACAAATGGAGTGAACGTGAAAGTGCCAGAGGATGCCACTGTATCGTGGTATCTCGACTCGCGCTGCAACTACACGGGTCAGCTTATCGGTGGCGGTACGCTCAACCTCTACTCACGCAACACTCGTGCTTACCTCAAAGGCTATTGGGGCGACTTCACGGGACGACTGAACATTACGGGACAAAAAACAGGTTCTTACACTCCGATGCTCTTCGTGCAGGGAAGTCTGAAGAAAGCGGAGGTCAGCGCCACAATTACGTTGAACAACAATGGCAGCAATGTTGCTGTCGGCAGTCTGAGCGGTTCGGTTCAACTCGACGGAACGGGTACATGGTCGATTGGCGGCAATGACAAGGACTTCACCTTCCAAGGATATATCAATGGAGGTGGACTCTTCAAGATAGGCAATGGCATGATGACCATCGGCAAGAAGCAGGATAAACTTAATAAGCAGGTCGACGTCCAGGGCGGTACGCTCAACATCAACAGCAGTGCCACAGCTATCACCGCAGACAACAAATGGTTTGGCTCACAGGCCGTCAGCGTCACTAATGGCGGGTGCTTTGCCGGACGTGGTGTCGTGGAGAAAATCCTCGTCAACGAAGGCGGTACGCTGCAGCCGGGCAATGCTGCCAACGCCATTCAGTATGGTGAGCTGAAGACTGCCAACGGATGCTATCTCTATAAGGGAGCCAAGGTGCTGTTCAACATCTACACTGCCAAGCTTTATCCTTCACTGGGCACCACTGGCACACTCTCACTGGCTGACGGTTCTACAGTTGCTGTTACGCTCAGCAGTAAATATACGCCCAAGGCCGGAGATTCCTTTACGCTCTGGGATGCCACTACGCTCAATGCTTCTGCCGACGGCGTGACACTGCAGTTGCCAGCACTGCCCAATGGTCTTGCCTGGGACACTTCTGAACTCTTCCAACCAACAGGACTGCTGAAAGTCGTGACTGCTACGGGCATCGGCCAGCTTACTGCTGACGCTGTCTTCCGCTGCGAGGTCTTCAAGACCAATGGCGTAAGAGTCGGTATGCTCACTACGACCAAGGCAAAACTCAATGAAGACATCCGTGGCCTCCACGTCGAACCGGGACTCTATCTCGTGAAGGTGGATGCCACAACGATGAAAGTTGTCGTGAAATGATCCATCTGCTCTCATTGCTCCTCTTTCCGGCCGTCATTGGGCTGGGGGAAGGAGCAGACAGCCACTCTTGTACTTCTTTGTCGCAAGGCAGACAGGGACTTGAGCATCTCGACCGTGGACTCGTCGTAGCCCGTGGCGGGAAGCTTGGTACCTATTTTGCTTCTTGGCGATCGTTGGCTGGTGACGAGGCTGACCTGCGTTTCACTTTGCTACGCGACGGTAAGCCCTACGCTCATCAAACACAATGGGCTACGTCGATGCAGGTCAACGGCACACCACACAGCCGATGGCAGGTGATCGCCGTCCACGCCGACGGCCGTCGAGACTCTTCGGCTGTCGTGATGCCTTGGACTCAGCCAATGCTAAAACTTAGACTCGACAAACCGGCTGCCGGAAATGGCTATGACTACACACCCAACGACTGTTCGGTGGGCGATGTCGACGGTGATGGACAGTACGAGCTCTTCGTGAAATGGGAGCCCACCAATGCCCGCGACAACTCGACGGACGGTATGACCGGGCCAGTGATCATCGACTGCTACAAACTGAACTTGCAGGGCGACGGCCTGGCTACAAGGCTTTGGCGCATCAACCTCGGTGCGAACATCCGGGCCGGGGCACACTATACGCAGTTCATGGTCTATGACTTCGACGGCGACGGGTGTGCGGAGATGATGTGCAAGACGGCGCCGGGATCTGTTGACGGCACCGGACGCTATGTCAACATGGCGGCTACGGACAGCACGATCCTTGCCGTGGACAATCACCGCGACTGGCGCAACCGGCGTGGCCGAGTAGCGGGAGGCCAGGAATACCTCACCGTCTTTGACGGACAGTTTGGATGCGCCCTCCACACCGTGTTCTATGAGCCCAACCGTGACACCACCATTGGCGGTGAGGCCTCCGGTACCTTTGACTGGGACAATGACCGACATATCTTGGACAATGCCAGCTATGGCAACCGCGGTGAGCGCTATCTCGCTGCCGTGGCTTTCCTGCAAGGTCGTGGCCACAATCCCTCCGCCATCTTCACACGCGGCTACTACTCCTATGCCTTTGCCTGGGCCGTGGACTTCGACGGTCACCGGCTCAAGACACGCTGGCTCCACGCCTCGCGCGACGGTAAGCAATATTCGGTTACAGATTCTCAAGGACATACTACTCGTTACGACGCGGCACCACCCACCAGTGGGTCGGGGAGTGCCACGCTCTTTGCCAACGGCAATCACAATCTCAGCGTGGCGGATGTCGACGGCGACGGTCGCGATGAGCTTCTCTGGGGTTCCGCGGCGCTCGATGACGACGGGCGTGTACTCTATGCCACCGGCTTCGGCCATGGCGACGCCATGCACGTCTTTGCCATGAATCCCCAGCGCAAGGGCTTGCAAGTTTTCGACGTGCATGAGAACAAAGGGCCATACGCATGGGATCTCCACGACGCTGCTACCGGCGAGATCCTTTTTAAGGGAGGGCCTGAGGGTGTTGACAACGGACGCGGACTGGCTGCCAACCTCTCAGATAAAGCCGGAGGCGCACTATTCACCAGTGCCGGCGATAACAGCCTACGCTCGGCAGTAACGGGGATGGTGTTCTCTACAACAAAATCCTCGGTCAACTTTCGCATCTTTTGGGACGGTGACGAGCAGGATGAGCTCCTCGATGGTGTCAACATCCAGAAGTGGAGTCCCGATGGCAGAACCACGCTTGGCATCTTCGGTTCTGTCGATGGGCCTATCAGCAACACCGATGAGTCGAAAGAAGGACGGCGCCGCCGTGGCTCTGGGCGCACTTATTCCTTTCAACGGCCTTCTGTGTCGTTCCAAGGATATGGCAACCCGGCGTCGAACAACTGGACGAAGAACAATCCTTGTCTCCAATCCGATCTCTTCGGTGACTGGCGCGAGGAGGTTATCTACCGCGATCGTGACGACAACAGCATTATCTACATCTATATGTCGCAGATACCTACAGCCATCCGTCGCACCGCGCTCATGCATGATCCGCTCTATCGCTTAGGCATCGCTTGGCAGAATGTGGGCTATAACCAGCCGCCCCACACGCTGCTGCCCTTTCCTAAGCATTGAACATTCAGCATTCGGTATTGGAGAATTCATCACTAATCATTCAACATTCATCATTCCACATGAAATATTTCCTTATCCTACCTCTTCTATCTGCCCTGCCCCTCATGGCACAGAATCATGTGGCGGCTCCCTTGGAGGATGTCAACCGTGTCGTCGACCTCACCCTTGACAGTCTCGACAAGGCACAGACAGCACGCATTCCCGCCGGCAGCTCTCGCCGTGGCAACAATCCCGTGCTCTTTCTCATCGGCAATTCTACCATGCGCAACGGTACGCTCGGTAACGGCAACAACGGACAATGGGGATGGGGATTCTTCGAGCACGCCTTCTGGGACGAAAACAAGATCACCGTGGAGAATCAGGCACTCGGTGGTATGAGCAGCCGAACCTATTATAATAAGCTCTGGCCCGATGTGCGTAAGGCACTGCGCCCCGGCGACTGGGTCATCATTTCCATCGGACACAACGACAACGGACCTTATGACAGTGGACGTGCGCGGGCTTCCATCCCCGGCGTGGGACACGACTCTCTCAACGTCACCATCAAGGAGACGGGCGTCAAGGAGACGGTCTATACCTATGGCGAGTATATGCGGCGGTTCATCAACGACTGCCGGAAGGCCGGTGCACACCCGATACTCATGTCTCTCACGCCTCGCGACGCCTATGACCCACAGACGGGAAAGATCGTCAGGAAGATACACACGCAGTGGTTGCAGGCTGTCGCCGCAGAGGAGGGCGTACCCTTCATCGACCTGAACGAGATCTCGGGAACAAAGCTCGACGGCTTTAGCAAGTGGAAAGAGAAATACTATTTCTATCAGGATCATATCCACACCAGTCGCTTCGGTGCCATGATGAATGCTCGCTCGGCTGCTGAGGGTATTGCCGCCAGTCATAACCCGGCTCTCAAGCCTTTGCAGGCCATGCTCTGCAATCTAGCCCTGCCGACGGAGCCAGTGGAGCGCGAGGCGGGAAAGCCCGTGGTGTGGTTCACCGGTGACAGTACCGTGAAAAACGCTGATAAGGACAAGAACGGCATGTGGGGACTTGGCTCGCAGGCTTATACCATTTTCGACAAAAAGAAGGTTGTCTGCTACAATGCAGCCAAAGCCGGACGCAGCTGCCGCACCTTCCTCAACGAGGGACGGTGGGAACGTGTCTACAACTCCATTGAGCCCGGCGACTATGTGCTCATTCAGTTCGGACACAACGATATCGGGCCTATCGACCATGATAAGGAGCGTGGCGAGATTCCCGGAGCCTCCGATACCTGTCATGTCTATCGGAGTATGTCCAAGGGAACCTATGAGCTTGTCTACAGCTTTGGCTGGTATTTGAAGAAGTTTATCGACGATGTGCGTGAGAAGGGCGCTACGCCGATCCTCGTGTCGCTGACGCCGCGTAACGAGTGGAGCAACGAACATATCGAGCGTCGCAACGACAGCTATGGCAAGTGGTACCGCGAGGTCGTGGAGGCCACGGGCTGTGAGTTCGTCGACCTGCACAACATTGCGGCGGACTACTACGACAAGCACTGCGGATCGAAAGAGAAGGCAGCCAAGTATTTCAATCACGACCATACCCACTCCTCGCTCTTGGGCGCTCAGACGAATGCCAAGGCACTCGCCAAAGGACTGAAGGACATCCACAGTCCGCTGGCGAAGTATTTGAAGAAATAAAAACACAAGACAATGAACCGACGACTCTTATCCTTGCTTCTCTGCCTCTTGGGCGCATTGCCTTTGCTGGCAGAGAGCGGTGCAGACAGCGTGCTGACACTGGCCCGCCGCGTCAACGACCGCTTCATGAGGGTATATGCCGACCCTACGCGGCCTACCTTTGTGAAGAAGGTGCGGTCGAGCTCGTTGTGGACACGTGCCGTATACTACGAGGGACTCATGGCGCTCTACGGCATCGACCCACGGCAAAGCTATCTCGACTATGCCGACCGGTGGGGTGCTTTCCACCACTGGACACCACGCGACGGCATCATCACCACCGATGCCGACAACCAGTGCTGCGCCCAGACCTATCTTGAGCGCTACGCCATGACGGGCGACACGCTGATGGTCAGTCGTGTCAAGGCTAATCTCGAACACCAGATGGCTACCGGACGTTATGACTACTGGACATGGATCGACGCCATACAGATGGCTATGCCGGTGTATGTGAAGTACTATAGTCTTACCAGTGACCGGCGTTATCTTGACTATGCCATCAACAGCTATCTGTGGAGCCGCAACACCTGCGGAGGCGGACTCTTCAACAAGAAGGACGGACTGTGGTGGCGCGACAAGGACTATGTGCCGCCATATCGCGAACAGGATGGCAACTACTGCTATTGGAGCCGGGGCAACGGTTGGGTCTATGCGGCTTTACTCCGGTGCATGGATGTCCTCGACAAAAGCTCGAAAGAATATAAGCTGTTGGAGAAGGACTTCCTCGCTATGTCCAAGGCACTGCTGCATTGTCAGCGTGCTGATGGCTTCTGGAATGTCAGCCTTCACTCTCCGGCTACCTATGGTGGTCCGGAGATGACGGGCACCGCGCTCTTCCTCTACGGCATGAGCTGGGGCATTCGCCACGGACTGCTCGCTGCCGCCGACTACCGGCCAGCCTGCGACAAGGCTTGGCGGGCGCTTATGACCTGCGTTCATCCCGACGGTTTCCTCGGTTGGAACCAAGGCACAGGTAAGGACCCATCGGCCGGACAGCCGCTCAGCTATGACAAGATGCCCGACTTTGAGGACTATGGTACGGGCTGCTGGCTGCTTGGCGCTACGGAATATGCACGGATGGTGCAGCCTGCGCTCAATGCCTGTCTGCCCTTTGTGTTGCCCGAGGCTCGTCCCGGCACCCGTTGGTGGTGGTTTGGCTCGGCCGTAGATGAGGCTGGACTGAAAAACAATCTCGACGCACTGCACCGTGCCGGTATCGGTGCCGTGGAGATTACTCCTATCTATGGTGTACAAGGCAATGAAGCCCACGAACTGTCCTATCTCTCTCCCGAATGGATGCGCGCTTTGCAGTTCACCGAGCGCACGGCGGCGGCCGACAGCGTGGAGGTGGATATAAACAATGGCACGGGATGGCCCTTTGGCGGTCCTTGGGTGCCGATCGACGAGGCGGCGTGCAAGGCGTTCTTCGTCGACACACTGGTGAATAGTAAGACTGATATTAAAAAACTAACCTTCCAAATTCCCGATAAAGAAAAGAAATACGCAAAATTGGCTGCCGTGAGAAGTTTCAAAACGGCCGACAAGCACCGTCAGCGGGTAATCGCGCTCTTCATTAGCCGTACCCGTCAGCGCGTGAAGCGGGCCGCTCCCGGTGGTGAAGGATGGGTCATTGACCACTTCGACTCGCTGGCCGTAGCACACTATCTTCAGCATATCGACTCTGCGTTCACGGCCAGCCACACGCCTTATCCCCATACTTTCTTCAACGACTCTTACGAAGTCTATGAAGCCAACTGGACGCCCCGTCTGCTCGAGGAGTTCCGCATACGGCGGGGCTATGATCTCCTGGACAGCCTCGACCGCTTTGTCGACGGCGACGCGCAGGTGGTCTGCGACTATTGCGAGATACTCTCGGATCTGCTCTATCACAACTTCACGCAGCAGTGGACGGCATGGGCGCACGGCCATGGTGCTCTCGTGCGCAATCAGGCTCACGGCTCACCCGCCAACCTGCTCGACCTCTACGGCACCGTAGACATCCCTGAGATCGAAGGCTTCGGCCTTTCCGACTTCGGTATCAAGGGACTGCGGCGTGATTCTGGATTCACACGTCCTAACTTCAGTGACATCAGTATGTTGAAGTACGCGTCCTCCGCCGCCCACGTCATGGGTAAGCCGTTTACCTCCAGTGAGACCTTCACATGGCTCACCGAGCACTTCCGCACGTCGCTGAGCCAGATGAAGCCCGACCTCGACCTGATGTTCTCCTGTGGTGTCAATCACATGTTTTTCCATGGCACGCCCTATAGTCCACGCAACACGCGCTGGCCGGGATGGCAGTTCTACGCCTCGGTCAACATGAGTCCGACCAATTCCATCTGGCGCGACGCACCTTGGCTGATGCGTTATATCCGTCGCTGCCAGAGCTTTCTGCAATGGGGCGACCCCGACAACGACTTCCTCGTTGTGTTGCCTGTGAAGGAAATGTGGAAGAAAGATACCCGTCATCCCCTGATGCTCTTTGACATCCATTCTATGGACAAGAAAGCACCGGAGTTTATCCGTACCATCCATGAGATCGACTCCTTGGGTTATGACTGCGACTATATCAGTGAACGGCAGCTGACCCGTACCAAGAGGGTGGGGGAGCAATGGATTACTGAGGCGGGCACTCGCTATCGCGGACTCATCGATCCGACCAAGCCCATTGACAGTCAGGCGCTCGTCCGTCTTGCCAAGGCAGAGCCGATGCGTACGCAACTGCACTTGAGAGCTATCCGGCGCAAGAATGGCATGGGCTATCATTATTTCATTGCGAACCTTACGCCCAACGATGTCGACAGCTACGTGCCGCTCGCCATAGACTGGCACGACGCTCTGTGGTACGACCCTTTGACGGGTCAGCGCTATGCCGTGGAGCAGCGTAACGGACAGCTGCATGTAGCATTGCGGAGTGGCGAGAGCATGATCCTCCAGACCTTCGACCGTGCGCTGCCGCAGTCGCTTGCCACTTTGCCTCACCGTGCTTTGCCGGGTAGCCAGGCAAAAGAGCTGAAGGGTCCTTGGCAACTCGCCTTTGAGCAATCGGCTCCTACGGTGCGCCGCACGTGGACGCTCAACCAACCACAGACATGGGAGACGCTTGGCGACGACAGCGCTGCCGTGACAATGGGCAGCGGAGCCTATACCACCACATTCCGTCTGAGCGCTGACGAGGCCCGCCGGCCGTGGCTCATCGACCTTGGCGATGTGCGCGAGTCGGCAGAGGTATGGGTCAACGGGCGCTTCGCCGGCTGTGCGTGGTCGGTGCCGTTTACCCTCGACATAAGCGGACTGCTGAAGAAAGGCGACAACACGCTGCGCGTCGTGGTCACCAACCTTCCTGCCAACCGCATCGCGGACATGGACCGGCGGGGCATTCCCTGGCGCGTGATGAAAGACATCAACGTCGTTGACCTGCAATACCATAAGACCAACTACGCAGGTTGGGCTCCCGTGAAGAGTGGACTCAATGGAAGCGTCAGACTCGTAGAACTTCACCATTAATGCTCTATAGAAGGTGGCGTGCGCTACACCTTATATTATATAAAGGAGCTCTATACCTTGTTATATGTAACAAAAACAAAACAATGAAACATATCTTTCTTTTCCTTCTGCTACTTTGCTGTGGCAGTGCGAGTGCAGATACCTGGCCCGACGGCACACCGATCGACGCGTGGTTCAGCGATACCACGAAAGTAGAGTTGAGCAGTCTCGGCAAGCAATATGCCATCACCGACTATGGTGTGAACGGTAATCCCACGCTCGTGCAGACCTCAGCCATCCAGGCCGTCATCGACCGCTGTCAGCGCGAGGGCGGCGGCGTGGTTGTCATCCCATCGGGCACTTTCCTCAGCGGAGCGCTGTTCTTCAAGCCGGGCACCCATCTCCATCTCTGTGAGGGAGCCACATTGAAAGGCTCAGACCGCATTGCCGACTTTCCCGTGCAGACCACCCGCTTCGAGGGCGAGACCTGCAAGTACTTTTCCGCACTCGTCAATGCCGACCATGTCGACGGCTTCACCATCACCGGCAAGGGCACTATCGACGGCAACGGATATCCTTATTGGCAGGAGTTCTGGATCCGTCGGCAGTGGAATCCCGCCTGCACCAACAAGGATGCGCAGCGCCCACGACTGGTATATATCAGCAACTCCAGCCGCGTCACCGTGCAGGACGTGCATCTGATGAACAGTCCCGTATGGACCAACCATCTCTACAACTGCGATCATGTGCGCTATCTCGATTGCTTCATCTTCGCGCCGACTCAGGGCGTGAAGGCTCCGAGCAGCGATGCCATCGACATCGACAAGTGCCACGACATTCTTGTGCGCGGCTGCTATATGAACGTCAACGACGATGCCGTCGTGCTCAAGGGAGGGAAGGGTACCTATGCCGACACCATGGCCGTCAACGGCCCTGTCAGCCGCGTGCTCGTGGAGAACTGCCGCTATGGCACGGTACACAGCATGCTCACCCTGGGCTCGGAGAGTCTCCACGACACCAACGTCATCCTGCGCAACTGTACGAGTGAGAATGCCGACCGTGTGCTCTGGCTGAAGATGCGGCCCGACACGCCACAGCGCTATGAGCAGATACGTGTCGAAGGCATTACCGGACGGGCGCGCTGCTGTTTGGTCATCCGTCCCTGGACACAGTTCTTCCAGCCCGCCAAGCGCCGCAACATGCCCAAGTCGTCATGCAGAAACGTGACGCTGAAGAATATCCACATGGACTGCGATAACTTCTTCGACGTGGGTACGAGTGACAAATACAGTCTTTCTGATTTCACCTTTGAGGATATCCGAGTATCCGACAAAGCCGGCAACTTCTCCTCAAAGCTCATCCCCGGCACCGTTGTCCGCAATGTGGTCATCAATGGAGAATGCCAGAAATAAGGAGAAAAGTTAAGAGACGCTGAATGTCCCAGAATGGGGCATGAGCCTTTCAGACAGCGATTCGTGGTTGATTCTTCCACGAATCTTCACGAATCCTCACTAATGCAGTGCGATAGCTATTCGTGTAGATCTGTGTGG
>DAWDCC010000001.1:80621-116725 GCA_052355365.1 Prevotella sp.
TCACGAATCCTCACTAATGCAGTGCGATAGCTATTCGTGTAGATCTGTGTGGATTAGTGGTTTGTTCTTTCATGACTCTTCACGAATCCCACTAATGCAGTGCGACAGCTATTCGTGTAGATCTGTGTGGATTCGTGGTTTATTTTTCCATGACTCTTCACGAATCCTCACTAATGCAGTGCGATAGCTATTCGTGTAGATCTGTGTGGATTCGTGGATAAATCTTCACTTCCTTTTACGCATTCTACTACTACGTAGCGTATCGATTTGTGTTATTTCGTGGTTGATCGCACAAAAATCACAATAATCGTACACATTCACATGGTGTTCTAAAGCGCTTTGTTTATCTTTGCATTGATCATAACCAATAATAAAAATCAGTAAATCATCATCGATGTATCATAGTTCTATCATTTCTATCGTCCGCCGGGGATTGCTCTGTTCTTTTGGTCTGCTGTCTATGTCCTTGCCTGCTTGTGCGCAACGGGACACAGTGAACCTTGTCGACTGGCAGTTCACCCGTGCCGGGTTGTCGCCTGCGCAGGCCAACCAAGGCAGTGGTGACTGGCAGAGCGTGAGGTTGCCCCATGACTTTCAGATCAGTCAGCCGTGGGTAGCTCCCGTTGCTGACGAGCACGCCGACAACAGCGATCAGGCTGCCAACGTCAAGAGCCGCCTCTCCTCGCGTGGCTTCAAGGAGATGGGGAAAGGATGGTACCGCCGTACGTTCACGCCGGACAACAGTTGGCGCGGGCGACGCGTCATGCTGGAAGTAGGCGGCATCATGCTCGTCGGCGATGTCTGGCTCAATGGTGAGCGCATCGGTGGCACGGAATACGGCTACGTAGGTTTCGGCATCGACATCAGTGATAAGGTGCACTACGGTCAGGAGAACGTGCTCACCGTCTTGGCGGACACACGCGGTCCTGAGAACTCACGATGGTACACCGGTGGCGGCCTCTTCCGCGACGTGAAGTTCATCGTCACCGACCGTCAGCTGTTTTTCGACCGCCATCCGCTGCAGATCACGACCACCGACAACCGCGTCGTACACGTCAAGGCAGCTATCTCCAACTATGGTCGGCAGCGGCAGACCTTGCTTGCCGTGCGCATCCTTGACGCGCAGGGACATGTGGTAGCCCAAACTGACACCTTGTTGGCGCTGACCCGTCACCGCCACACCATGGAATATCCTTTGGCCGACATCACTATCGACCATCCTCATGTGTGGGATTTGGATACACCTTATTTATATAGTGCTGAGCTGACCCTCCGCGACGACAGCGGACGTGTCGCCGACCGGGTGACAGAGCCCTTCGGTATCCGCACCATCGAGTACGGCCCCTCTTTTGGCTTCAAGCTCAACGGCCGCAAGGTGATCCTCAAAGGCATTGCCAACCACCACACGCTTGGTGCACTCGGCGCCGCCGCCTATCCGCGTGCCATTGAGAAGCGCATCAAGTTGCTCAAGGACTTCGGCTTCAACCACATCCGCTGCTCGCACAATCCCTACAGCGAAGACCTCTATCGTCTTTGCGACAAATACGGCATCCTCGTCGTCGACGAGCTCTACGACAAATGGCTCACACAGTATGCCGGTGGGCGACAGCCGTGGATGAACCATTGGCAATACGATGTTCCGGAGTGGATTCAGCGCGACCGCAACCATCCGAGCGTCATCATGTGGAGCCTCGGCAATGAGCTGCAGACCTATCCCAATCTGCCTTTCAACGATTGGGGCGTGACGCCCTATCGTCTGTTGCGCACTCTGCTGCGCCGCTACGACGATACACGGCCGGTCACCGTGGCCATGCACCCGCGCGGCCGTAACTGGCAGACCGACTCGCTGCCCTGCGACCTGGCGATGATCACAGATATCCAGGCCTATAACTATCGCTATATGTACTTCCCCGGCGACGGCCGTCGTTTTCCCAATATGGTCTTCTATCAGAGCGAGGCCAACCTGCCGATGATGGGACCCAACTACTTCGGCATGGATCTCAACCGTGTGGTGGGTCTGGCCTATTGGGGCATGATCGACTACAATGGTGAGAGCCTTGGCTGGCCGCGCAAGGGTTGGGACAACGGCGTCTTCGATCGCTCATTGCTGCCCAAGCCGCAAGCTTATCTGCTCAAGGCGATGTTCTCCGACAAGCCTGTCGTGCACATCGGTGTGGCCGGTGGCAAAGAGGAGACAATGACATGGAACGGTGTGACCTTCGGCGGTGATAAGGTCACGTGGCATTGGAACCGCACGCAGGGCAGGCGATACACCATCTACACCTATACCAATGCTGAGGAGGTGGAGTTGCAGCTCAACGGCAGAAGCCTCGGCGTGAAGAAGAACAGCCTGAATCCGAACACGCGTGACAAGATCCGGTGGGACAGCATCGCCTATGAGCCGGGCACGCTCCTCGCCATCGCCCGCAACGGAGGCAAGGAGGTCGCACGCTACGAGGTCGCTACTGCCGGACCACTCAAACGTTTGTCGCTCATTCCCGACAATGAGACATGGAAGGCGGATGGACAGGATCTGATGCACATCCGTGTGCTGGGACTCGATGCAAAGGGACGGCGCACGCCTTTGGCCAACGACACGCTCACGGTACGTGTCAGCGGACTTGCTGAACTGGTGGCTACCGACAACGGTGACATCACCGGCAACACTATCGCCACCGATCCGACCGCCAGCCTCTATCAGGGCAACCTGCTCGTCATCCTTCGTGCAGCGTCCAAGCCGGGCAAGGTGCGAGTAGAACTTGTTGACAAGGCGGGACGTGTGAGAGGAAAATGCACGTTGGTCTCGGAGTGAATATACTATGATTAATATTAGGTTATGTAGATCAACTATGAAACATCTCTTTCATCTCTGTGCCTGTCTGCTGCTGTCGTTAACAGCACAAGCGCAGACACAGACTTTCAACTTGTCGCGTCAGAGCAAGACGGGCAAACCATTCTCTTTCTCCGTGGCAGTGCCGGACGGCAACTATCGTGTCACGGTGGAGTTGGGCAGTAAGAGCCATGAGGCCAATACGATGGTACGCGCGGAGAGCCGCCGTCTCTTTGTCGAGGACACGCCCACAAAAAGGGGTAAGTTCAAGACCTTTTCCTTTATCGTGAACAAGCGATCGCCGTATATCTCGGACAAGGAACAGGTAAAACTCAAGCCCCGTGAGAAAGACTATCTCGACTGGGACGACAGTCTCAACCTGGAGTTCACCGGCCCGCGTCCTGCTGTGCGGCGCGTGACGATAGCGCCCGACACGACAGCGGTCACCCTCTTCCTCTGTGGCAACTCCACCGTCGTGGATCAGCCTTACGATCCCTACGCCTCATGGGGACAGATGATCACGCGCTGGATGGGTGACGGCTATGCAGTGTCGAATCACGCTGAGAGCGGCCTTACCGTTTCTTCGTTCTATTATCAGAACCGTCTCGACAAGATTCTGTCGATGATGCGTCCGGGTGATTATGTGTTTTGCGAGTTCGGCCACAACGACCAAAAGGAGAAAACACCGGGCTGTGGCGCATGGTACAACTTCTCCTACATGCTGAAGACCTATATAGATAAGGTGCGGGCCAAGGGCGGAAACATCGTCTTTGTCACGCCGACGCAGCGCCGCGCCTTCGATGCCAGCCGTCAGCACATCCGCGAGACCCACGGCGACTACCCCGATGCCATGCGTGCCGTGGGCAAGCGAGAGCATGTGCCTGTCATCGAGCTCCACGACATGACGCGCACGTTCTTTGAGTCTCTCGGCTACGAGGGCAGCAAGAGCGCGCTGGTGCACTATCCTGCCGGTACGTGGCCCAACCAAAATAAGCCTTTGGCTGACAACACGCATTTCAATCCTTACGGCGCGTATGAGGTTGCCAAGATGGTGGTCATGGGTATGAAACGTCTCAACCTGCCGATGTCCAATGGTCTGCGTGACTGGAAAGACTACGATCCGGCTCATCCCGACGATCCCCAGCTCTTCCGCTGGACACCGTCAGTAAGAGTGAATGTGGTGAAGCCGGACGGAAATTAAGGAAGCCTCACCCCCCCACGGACGGCCCTCCGGCCTCCCCCCCCTCCTTTGGAGGGGGGAGTGAACAGAATACCCAAACACCATTTCACGCTACTTGCAGTACACCTCTCCTGTTTTCGTCACTTTCTTAAAGTCTATTGGGTTTCACAATGATGTAGCCTCAGAATTCACGCCTGATAGGATGTGAGTAAGTACAGCGCTTTCTTTCCTTGCAAAAATTATCTCTTCACAATGGATGAATCTTTACAAAAAGACATCACGGCGGAGTCACAATCTGGAGAGCGGGGAAACTTGAAAATGAGGAAAAACAGAGATGAGTTATCCATTTTGATGGCCTGTCGTTGTCAAAGTACCTTTCTGATACTGTCAGAAAGGCTTTCTGACTTGGTCAAAGCGCCTTTCTGACCTGGTCAAATTACCGAGATGATAGCATCAGAAAGGCTTTCTGATAGGCGACATCAGCAATATTTCATTGTAAAATTGCTATTTTCTTGGAGGTATCAATATTTTGTGTTTGTAACGCTTTGTTTATCAATATGTTATAAAACGTCCCCAAAATTCGCGAAATTGAGAGCAACATAGGAGTCGGTTCAAAAAATCGCAAGGAAAAGGGCCGAAAAATGTCAGTTTATTCAACAAAGGAGAAGTATGGCTGTATGCTGTTGGAAATCTGCCCATAGGCCCTTGCGTGAAAAAGACAGAGTCTTTGTGGAGCAACGCCTTGCAGGAGGCTGGGGGGTAAGAGTGGTAGATGCTTGTATCCGTTCTGCGACTTGATCTCACGATAACGCACTATGGAGCAAATGATGAGAAAATATATTCCATATCAGCGTGTCTATATACAATAACATCAAACTCTATAGTGCGTTCAAGAAAATGTACGGTATCACGCCGATGGACTATCGTAGGGGTGTCGGTATGTGTGGGTGTTTGTCTCTTTGTATTCCCTCGTTTTCCCTATTTCTGCCTCTGTCTTCTCATACTTCGCAAGATCGTAGCCTTTGATCTGTATCACGATCGGGTGGGACGTGCTTCGATGCTAATGATAAAGGGGGATAAACTCGGACATTGACAGCTGATCCGAGTTTATCCCCCTTTTGTTTTCGCTCAATGCGATATGACAACTGAAGAGTTTTGTACTCTGGAGGCAAGTCTACTTCAGTAATTTATCGACTTTCTCAGCCACTTCCTTACCACTGGCCATGGCACGCACCACGAGGCTGGCACCTGAGGCAGCGTCACCGGCAACGAAGACGTTGGCAGGGAACTGAGGCTGTTGCGGACGAAGGAAGCCCATGGCGAGAAGCACCATCTCTGCGGGGATGATCTCCGGATCCTTGGCAGGCTTCATCAGTGGACGGCCACCTTCCGGGTTGGGTACCCATGTGATCTCCTGCACCTTCACGCCGGTGAGCTTACCGTTCTTGCCGAGGAACTCCAATGAGTTGATGTTCCAACGGCGCACGCAGCCCTCTTCGTGAGAAGAAGTCGTCTTCAGCGTGCGCGGCCAATTCGGCCACGGGTTCTTAGGATCGTCGGGACCCACCGGCGGCTTCGGCATGATCTCGATCTGTGTCACGCTCTTGGCACCCTGACGGTGAGCTGTACCGATGCAGTCGGAACCGGTGTCACCACCACCGATGACCAGCACGTTCTTGCCTTTGGCGTTGACGAGCTCATCACGGCTGAACTCCTGTCCGGCGAGCTCACGGTTTTGCTGCGAGAGCATCTCCAGTGCGAAGTACACACCCTTGAGATCGCGTCCGGGAATCTTCAGGTCACGGGCTGTCGGCGTACCGGTAGCGATGACCACAGCGTCGAAGTCCTCGCTGAGTTTGTCGACGGTCACCGTCTTGTCCTTGCCGAGTGTCGGGTCGTTCTGAATGTTGGCAGCGATCTCGCCCTTGTCGTCAGCGCTCTTCTTCTTAGCGTCCACGAGTTTCGCGCCAAACTCAAAGACGATGCCCTCCTCGCGCAGCAGGTTGATGCGGCGGTCGATGATCGACTTGTTGAGCTTGAAGTTAGGAATGCCATAGCGAAGCAGACCGCCGGCGTCCTCGCGTGCGTCGTAGACGGTCACGGTGTAGCCCCTCTGGTTGAGACGGGTGGCAGCAGTCAGACCGGCAGGACCGGCACCGACGACAGCGACTTTCTTGCCATTGCGCTCAGGCACGTGCGCCTTGACATAATCCTCACCGAAGGCGTGCTCGATGATGGCGGCCTCGTCCTCGCGGTTGGTTGTCGGCTCGTGCTCCATGAGGTTGAGCACGCATGCTTTCTCGCAGAGTGCCGGGCAGATGCGGCCGGTGAACTCCGGGAAGTCGTTGGTCTCGGTCAGCAACTCATAGGCCAGCTGCCAGTCGCCGCGGTAGAGGGCGTCATTCCACTCTGGCGGTTTGTTGCCGATAGGACAAGCCCAGTGGCAGAAAGGCACACCGCAGTCCATGCAGCGGCTTGCCTGCAGTTGGCGGTCATTACTGTTGAGTGTCTGCTCCACTTCGCCGAAGTCGTGGATGCGGTCATGTATAGGGCGGTAGCCGGCTTCCTTGCGCTCCACCTCTAAAAATCCTCTTGGATTACCCATAATCTTAAAAGTATAGAAGTAAAAAGGTAAAGAGGTAAAAAAGGGAAATGTGAACATGGAAGAAAGACTTCTTGTCACTTGCTTTTGTTGACCTGATCACCTTTATGTTTTTACTTGTTGATTTACTTGTTTCTTATCGGTATCTTGGGTAAAGGGTAAGCAGTAAAGGTCTTTTTTGCCCTATTACTTTTTTACCCTATTACTTTATTACCCTTTTACCTTTTAATAGTCTCTTTGCATGTCAGCGATCTTCTGCTGGAGCTTCTTGACCTGCTCTTCCTGCAGCACACGTTTGTACTCGATAGGCACAACCTGGATGAACTCTTCGACGTAGTGGTTCCAGTCGTCGAGCATCGTGCGGGCGAGCTTCGAGCCCGTGTAGAGATAGTGCTGGCGGATGAGCTCATGGAGTTCCTTGCGGTAGGTGGTCTCCTCCACGAGGTTGATCTCC
Organism: Prevotella sp.; assembly: GCA_052355365.1. GTDB lineage: Bacteria > Bacteroidota > Bacteroidia > Bacteroidales > Bacteroidaceae > Prevotella. The sequence goes on from DAWDCC010000001.1 coordinate 87,688, forward strand.
ACCATGTCCATGTTGCAGAAGTAGTCGAAGTTGTGGTTCTTGTCCCAGACGTAAGCCACACCACCACTCATACCGGCAGCGAAGTTACGGCCCGTAGAACCGAGGACGACGACGCGCCCACCTGTCATGTACTCACAGCAGTGGTCTCCGGCACCCTCCACGACGGCGATGGCACCCGAGTTACGCACTGCGAAGCGCTCACCAACCTGACCGTTGATATACAGCTCACCGGAGGTGGCACCATACAGACCGGTGTTGCCGGCGATGATGTTGTCCTCAGCCTCGAAGTTACTGCGGATCGGAGGCAGGATAGAGATGCGGCCACCGGAGAGACCCTTGCCGAAGTAGTCGTTGGTCTCGCCCTCAAGCTTGAAGCTCACTCCGTGAACGAGGAATGCACCGAAGCTCTGACCGGCAGAACCCTTGAACTTGATGTTGATCGTGTCGTCGGGCAGTCCTTCCTCACCGTATTTCGTTGCGATGAGTCCGCTGAGCATGGTACCTACTGCGCGGTTGGTGTTGCGGATGGCGTAGTCGAGGTTGATCTCCTCCTTCTTCTCGATGGCGTTTTGTGCGCTGGCGATGATCTGCTGATCCAGGAGATCGTGGATTTCGTGATCCTGCAGCTTGGTGCAGTAGAGCGAAGAGTCGCCGGTCTCGCGATGGAGCAGGTTTGAGAAGTCGAGGCTCTTCCACTTAGCCACCGTCTCCTCGTTGACATTGGCCTCCTCGGCCTTGATGTCACGCGGCACGATGAGCTCCGTGTGACCGACAATCTCGTTGAGTGAGGTATAGCCCATCTCCGCAAGGTATTCACGTACCTCCTGAGCGATGAACTTCATATAGTTGACTACGTTGTGGTAGCTGCCCTGGAAGTGAGCGCGCAGTTTCGGATCCTGCGTAGCCACGCCCATCGGACAGGTGTTTTGCGAGCACTTGCGCATCATCACGCAGCCCAAGGTGATCAGCGCGGAAGTACCGAAGCCGAACTCTTCAGCACCGAGCAGTGCCATGAGGATGACGTCGAGACCTGTCTTCAACTGTCCGTCGACTTGCAGACGGGCCAGAGAGCGCAGTCCGTTGCGGACGAGCGTCTGCTGTGTTTCGGCAATACCGATCTCAGGGGAGATTCCTGCGAAGCGCATACTGCTGGCAGGACTTGCCCCCGTACCACCCTCAGCGCCTGAGATAACGACGAGGTCGGCCTTAGCCTTCACCACGCCGGCAGCGATGGTGCCCACGCCGCTCTCGGCGACGAGCTTCACAGAGATGGCAGCCTTCGGGTTGACATTCTTCAAGTCGAAGATGAGCTGCTTGAGGTCCTCGATGGAGTAGATGTCGTGATGAGGCGGTGGAGAGATGAGCGAGATGCCCGGAATGGAGTGACGTGTCTTGGCGATGATCTCGTTGACCTTGTAGCCGGGCAGCTGACCGCCCTCACCGGGCTTGGCACCCTGCGCCACCTTGATCTGAATCTCCTCAGCGTTGACAAGATATTCTGTGGTGACACCGAAACGTCCGGAAGCCACCTGCTTGGTCTTACTGCTCAAGCTGATGCCGTCGACAGTGCCGGAGTAGCGGTCACGGTCCTCACCGCCCTCACCGGTGTTGCTGCGTGCGCCGAGAGCGTTCATGGCCAGAGCCAAAGCTTCATGGGCCTCTTTGCTCAACGCACCGAAACTCATGGCGCCGGTGACGAAATGCTTGACGATGCTCTCGACGGGCTCCACCTTATTAATATCTATCGGGTTGCGCTTGAAGTCGAGGAAGTCGCGGACGAAGATCGGCTCTTTCTTGTGGTCGACAAGATTGGAGAACTTCTTGAAGAGCTCATAGTTGCCTGTGCGCGTAGCGAGCTGCAGGGTAGCGATGGTCTCCGGGTTCCAGGCGTGGTCGATGCCGTCCTTGCGCCAGTGGAACTGTCCGAGGTTCTTCAGCGGCAGCTCTACGTGGAGTGTCTCCTCCTCTTTCTCAGTGTCTACGGCAGCCTTGTGGAAGCGGAGCTGGTCGCGGGCAATGGTGTCGAGGCCGATACCGCCGATGCTGCTTGTCTCGGTGCCGAAGTAAGCCTTCAGCAGACCCTGCGACAGACCGATGGCTTCGAAGATCTGAGCACCACGGTAAGAACGGATCGTAGAGATACCCATCTTAGCCATGATCTTGAACAGACCTTTCTTTACGGCCTTGATATAGTTGGCTTCGGCAGTCGGGTAGTTTTCCTGGATCTTGCCCTTCTTCACCAAGTCGTCGAGGACAGCGTAGGTCATGTAAGGACAGAGAGCGGAAGCACCATAGCCCAACAGCAGGGCAGCGTGCATCACCTCGCGGATCTCACCGCTTTCTACGATCAGCGCAGTCTGCACACGCTTACCCACATTGATCAGGTAGTGGTGTACGGCGCTGACGGCGAGCAGTGACGGGATAGCGATATGCTTGTCGTCGATGTCGCGGTCTGAGAGGATGATATAGTTGTATCCGTCATCAACACTCTGCTCGGCGTCGTGGCAGAGGCGGTCGATGGCCTCATGGAGACGTTCGCCTCCCATAGCCGGATCAGCGGGAGCCTCGAAGGTCATGCTGAGTTTTCGGGTGTTGAAGCCTTTATAGCGGATGTTGCAAAGAATGTCGAGTTGTGCGTTGGTAAGGATAGGATGCGGCAGACGCACCATCTTGCAGTTGGTCTCGTCGGGGTTGAGAATACCCGTGCCGACGCGTCCGATATACTCAGCCAGACTCATCACGAGGTTCTCACGGATGGAGTCGATAGCCGGGTTGGTGACCTGAGCGAACTGCTGACGGAAGTAGTTGAAGAAGATCTGCGGCTTGGGAGAGAGCACAGCCAGCGGCGTGTCATTACCCATGGAAGCCGTAGGCTCCTGTCCCTTGGTAGACATTGGGATGAGCGTATCTTTGATATCTTCCTCGCCGAATCCGAATTCCACCTCTTTGGCATGGAGATGCTCCACGCTGTTGCTTACCTTGCGGCCCGAACGGATGTTCTCGAGCTGAATACGGTTGGTGTTGAGCCACTGGCGATAAGGATGCTGCGAGGCGAGGCGCTCCTTGATTTCTCCGTCGTAGTAGATCTTGCCCTCTTCTGTGTCGACGAGCAGGATCTTACCCGGCTGCAGGCGTCCTTTCTCTGCGATCTCGGTGGGGTCGAAGTCCATCACGCCGACCTCAGAGGCCACCACCATCGTACCGTTCTTCGTGATCGTGTAGCGGGCCGGACGCAGACCGTTGCGGTCGAGCATACCGCCGGCGTAGCGCCCGTCACTGAACATCAGCGCGGCAGGTCCGTCCCACGGTTCCATCAGGATGGAGTGATACTCATAGAAGGCTTTCAGATCCTCGCTGATCGGGTTCTTGTCGTTGAAACTCTCCGGAATCATCACCGAGAGAGCGTGCGGCAGGCCCATGCCGTTCATGACGAAGAACTCAAAGACATTGTCCAGCGAAGCTGAGTCACTCATGTCGGGCTGTACGATCGGTGAGATGTCATGGATGTCGCCGAGCGCTTCGGAAGAGAGGACACTCTCACGTGCTTTCATCCACGAACGGTTGCCGCGGATAGTGTTGATCTCACCGTTATGGCAGAGCAGGCGAAACGGCTGTGCCAAGGCCCATGTAGGGAACGTGTTGGTTGAGAAGCGGGAATGCACGAGAGCCAGTCCGCTGGTAAAGTAGTTGTTCGTCAGGTCGGGATAGTACTGACGCAGCTGCAGGCTGGAGAGCATACCTTTGTATACGATGGTCTTGCTGGAGAGCGAGCAGATATAGAAGTCCTTGTCGTGGACGCGGCGCTCGATCTTCTTTCTGATGATATACAGGATGCGCTCGAAGACGGGCACCTTGTCGTCGCTGACGCCGGTGATGAACACCTGCTTGACGTCTGGCTCGGACTCCAGTGCAGCCTCGCCCAGGCAGTCGGGGTTTGTCGGCACGGAGCGCAGGTGCATGAGCTGCAATCCCTCGCGCTCGATCTCCTCGATCATGATGGAAAGAATGGACTGCTGGCGTTTCTCGTCCTTAGGCAAGAATATCAATCCTGTACCATACTTACCCTTCTCCGGAACTGGAATACCCTGAAGCAATATAAACTCGTGGGGAATCTGAAGCAGGATACCTGCACCGTCGCCTGTCTTTCCGTCAGCGCCCTCTGCACCACGATGGCGCAGGTTCTCGAGCACTTTCAGGGCGTTGTCGACGAGTTGGTGCGACTTTCCGCCGTGGATATTCACCACCATACCCACACCGCACGCATCGTGCTCGTAGGCGCTGTTGTACAATCCATTTCTTTGCATTTGCTAACGTATTTGGTTATTTCTCGATCAAATTGACCACAAAATTACTAAAAATACTTCCAATTGTAAGAATATACCTACAAAAGGGGAATAAGAATTTCTTGTGTAACCTTTTGTTCTTACAGTTGTTACTTATATGATGATTTATTTATACTATTTGTAAGCAAAACAAAACAAAATGCTTATAAAATGCCATAATGTAAACTAAAGTGTATTCGTATATCTGCATGACCATAGAATAAGCATCACAATAGTTTGTTGTTCTTTTCATTCGATTGACTGATCATCGACACGTCAACGACATATAATTCGGGTTACTTTGCAGTATGGTCTTGAAAAGGTTACGGTCGGAAGATGCCCACACCTGATATATACAAGCCTAATATATATAATCAAGGTATCGAAAACGGAGATGACCGATGGGAGGATTCACTCTAAAAAAAACAAATAAGACGATGATAGGATAGTTCAATGAATGTTTTCCTCCTGTGATAGATGGTGTGTCGCTGACTGTACAGAACTATGCTGCGCTATCTTTAAAAGAAAAAACCTTGTGGGTAGTGATGGATCTTTCCATCAGTTTTTTTGTGTGGGTAGTGATGGATCTTTCCATCAGTTTTTTTGTGTGGGTAGTGATGGATTCGAACCACCGAAGGCAAGAGCCAGCAGATTTACAGTCTGCCCCATTTGGCCACTCTGGTAACTACCCATTGCTGAAAAGCGAGTGCAAAAGTAATACTTTATCGTGAGATGGCAAAGACCCTTGAGTCTCTTTTTTATTACTTTAACAGAAAACAGCGAGACGTGAGTAATCTTTGGAAGACGGTGGTCTCCATTTCTTGCTTTTTGCATTGCTACTCTATTTTTTTGTGATTTGCGGATACTATCCATCGCCCCCTCAACGTTCCTGGTACAGATTATGGCCTATATCTGCTACCGAAAATTGCAGTTCTATCTTGAACTCGCGCCATAAAAGGTTGCTGTCATCAGAAGGCGATCTTATAGGTCTTTGCCCCCTGCCGTGACACCACACTGATGAGATACACGCCATGCCCGTAGCCTCCCAAAGCGAGGGTGATGTCACCGCTGTTGCTATGAGTCCCCATGAGCGTAGCACCATAGACGTCGTGCACGGCAATGCGGGCACCTTTAGGAGTCGTGATGGTGATGTCACCATTGCTGTTCCATGTTATCCTATTCTCTGCTGCAGTCGTCACCGGGCGACGGATTTCCGTAGAAATTTCCGACTCCACATAGTCGCAGCCTATCGTCAACGGCTGACGACCGACATAGCAATCCGACGATGTCGTCGCCGAAGGCTGGAAGGTGACATATATCTTCTTGTCAGCACCAAGAGTTACGGTGCCTTTCACATTTAGCAGTATCGTCTGTCCGTTCCCTATGGCCGAAGCCGTTAACCCGTCGGGCAGTCCTTCCACGGTAAAATCCGTTCCTGCTGTTAGTGCACCCTGTTTGGCGGAAGCACCAATGACACGCAGTGCCACCGTGATATCATAGTTGCCATTGGCATCCTTGGGAAAAAGCTCTTGCTTGCCGGCGAGAACCACACGCGGACGTGAAGCATCGGACAGAAAGACCTTGGCAAGCGTAGCATCAGACCACAGACACACCCGCGACTTATCCTGTAGAGCCGCTACCATGCGTTCTACCTGGCCTTTGGTAAACATCGAGGTGCGCACGTAGCTGTAGTTCATATAGTTGGTCCAGTTGGTCTTCTGTCCAAGGCAGTTCACATCGTCGGGTCCCATCTGCTGCCTATCGGCGGGTGGCGTGTCATCGACATAGTCACCGGGGTTGGGCTCACCATGGAAGCCTTTATTGCAACCATCATGGAAGTTTTTCTCGTCAAAGTTAAAGGTGTGGGCCAGGTTCAAAAAGTGACCAAACTCATGCGTCAGCACGCGCCGGAAGTTCTCATCGGTGTTGCTGCTCAGGTAGGCACCGTTATAGACGACCCGGGCCTGTTTGAAGCGTGTCATCTCCCAGTTGGGATACCATGACACCCCAGAGTTATTGGTGACACCGTCAGCATAGAGGTCGTTCATGATATAGACATTCATATACTTCTTGTTGTCCCAGGCATACAGCTGCAGTCGTGGCGGATTCGCATTGCCAAAGCCACTCTCCAGTCTGTGGAAGACGATGCCTGTGGTGGCCTCACCGTTAGGACCTATCTCCGCCAGGCGGAACTCGATGTCGAGTGGTGTGCTGAGCTTGTCAAACTGTGGGTCATCGTCACCGGAGCGCAGGTCGCCGGTGGTGAGGGCATTGAAGTCCTCATTGGTACGCCGCAGGGCATCCTCGATGAGTTCGCGCGTGACATGTTTGCCGTTGAAATCCGTGCCAAAGACATGGAAGACGACGGGGATGACATAGTGCTTCTCAGCGGCCGCTCTCGTGAGGGCCACAGTGGCCGTCGGCGCTGCCTGCTCATGCATCCGGCAGGGCAGGGGGATGTCAAGGCTCTCCTGTGCCTGCAATGTGGCGGCAGCAGAGAGTGCAAGGGTCAAAAGATAGATTTTTGTTTTCATTGTCCGTAGTCGTTATAAAGCATTAATAGATGGGCAGCACTCCAGCTGAAGTTGGCCGACTGCAGCGGTGCACCCGTTTTTGTATCATAGTTTTCGTAGATGGCGCCCAACCCCGTCGCGCCCTGTAGACGGTCAAAGACCTGACGGGTGTAGCGGTCGGCCACATCGGGTGTTGGCAGGTAGTGACGCAGACTTTCTATAGCATAGTAGGTCTCATCGAGCCAGATAGAACCGCGCCAGTAGCCGTTGGCATCATATTTGGCATTGTCGGCGGCAATGGTGGGGAACGGAATATAGGTGGAAAACTTCTTCGTATCTCTCAGCCAGTGGTAGATGCCGGAGAACTGCGTTTTTGTGGCAATGCCCACCCATAGCGGCACATATCCCTCACAGCCCATCTCACGCACAAAGGCATGAGAGTTCAGTCGCCTGTCGTAGAACCAGTGAGTGTCAGCGTCATAGAACGCCTTGTTCACCCCGTCAGCAAGCTCCACGGCACTTTTGTCAAAGGGATAGCCCGTCGCCCGCTTTCCACCGGCGACATTCTCCAGCTTCTCAATGAGCCTTCTGTCGAGGGCAAGGTAGGCGTTGAGGTCCACACTCTCCTGGTCCAGGCTCCAGGCGTTGTCACCGTTTTTCACCATGCGTGCGCTGTCAAAGCGGATGGCGTTATCCATCCCACTCTCCCAGGCTGCCGCCTCAAGGGTGCCGTCGGTGGCGCCAAACTCGCAAATACCATTATGGTCATGGTCACGATGGCGATACCACCACCGGTGATAGGCCATCAACTTGGGCAGCATTTCCCTGACAAAGGCCGTGTCATGAGTGCTCTCCCATATCTTGTCCACAGCCCAGGCGGCCAACGGGGGCTTGCTGTTGCGGTAGTTATTCTCCTGAGGATTGGGATAGACACAGTCGGGCACCATACCGTCGCTCTGCTGCCAGTCAAACATCACCCGCATGTTGTCCTTGGCCAACTCTGGTGCAAAGGAAGCTAGTGCTGCCGAAAAGCGCCAGCAGTCCCATGCCCAACAGCCCACAAAATAGTCGACTGAGAAACTCGGTATGAGACCATCGTGCAACAGTCCGCCACGCTGCCGCCGCCAGTTACCGATGAGTGTGACAACAGCCTTGGCGGCCACGCGGTTATAGACCGGCTTCATATCGTCGCGGATAACCTTAGCGAGGTATCCGGCCCATCGGTCGCGGTTCTCCTTCCACAGCGTGTCGGCATGCTCCAGCATCCATGCTGCGGCCAGCGTCTGTGTCCGCTCCTCCACCGTCTTGTCCCAGAGGAAGGAGATGGCAACATCTACGCGTGTGGCAGTGCTGCCGAGGGCCGCCTTATAGTTGTGGCCGTCGGCTGTCACCACAACGTTCTTAGGAAAGGAGAGCAGCAGGCGTTCCCCACCAGCATAACTGATGGTCACAGTGTTGCCGGCGGCACTGACGGTGGCATCGGAAGGCAGTCCTTTAGCGGCACAGCGCCACCCGGCAGGCAGCTTGCCTTCCAAAGTCAGCAGTGCCGTATGGGCATCAACGAAGAAGAGACGTTGGCGCAGCCTCCCCGTGGCGAGTGTGACCACGCCGGGCGTATAGCAGGCCTTGCCCACAGTGGTACCGTCCGGTGCCACGAGGGCTTCAGCGAGCCACCGCCGCTGGTAGATGCTGTAAGGGCCACGCGGTGTCGTAGCTGCCGTCTGCAAGCCGAATGCCATCCACGAGCCCGCATCAGAGAAGAGGGCAACCTGATGACGACGTCCCTGCAAAGGCGCTGTCAGGTCGATGAGGGTATTGGCGGGCTCCCAGGGTGTCAACAGGGCGGCTACGGCCGGGTTCACAGCGTTCTTCTCCGGCACGGCGCCCCTGACGATAACTACGGGCAGACACAGCGTTACAGCGAGTAGCACGACAAGCAACAAAAGATTATTTCTCATGGCGGATATTCTTGATAGTGAAACCATAGCGCCACTCATGCGGTGTGATGGTGTAAGGCGTGTGCACCTGGGCGCCCCACGTGTTGTCACCGCCCACTCCCATCTGCCGATAATCAATGTTCAACCACACCATTTCTTTCTTCACAATGCTGCCTCCATGGACATTGCGCACTGTGGCAGGTACATATTCTATGTCTTCCATGGGGAAGTTCCAGGCACTGACGCTCAGTGGGACGTCACCACAGACCTTGATGCCGCAGCCCTCCTTGTCTGTGAGTGTCACCCAGCGCACGTCACACTTGTTGCCCGTTTCCTGAGCGCGAGGATAAGGATGATACTGGCTCCATACCGAAGCGGTATATCGGCCGATGAAGGCACCACTCTTGCGGTCGGCATAATTTTCCTGCGGTCCACGTCCAAGCCACGTCATCGTGTCATACTGTCCCGGCAGCACCAAGCGCATGCCCAGGCGCGGCATCTCCGGCAGAGTCTTGTCGCCGGGCAGGAAATGATAGTTCACGTGGATGCTTCCATCACCCGCAACGGCATATCTCAGCCTCAGCTCGCTCTGCTGTTCTGGCAGCGCATAGCGTTCTGCTATCACCACGCTGTCCTTGTCTTGCGACAGCGTCAGCGCTTTCAGCAACGCCTTCTCTCCGGCATGTTTCCACGTGCCACAGCGTTCCAGCGTGCCGTTGGCAACGTCGTTGTCAGTGAGCGGGCGCCAGAAGTTGGGCTGCAGTCCTTGCAGCAGCATCTCACGACCATCATAGGTCAGCGACTCCCACAGCCCGTTTCTGGTGTTCACACGCAGACTGAAGTCCGCTCCACTCAGCGTGACATAATCCTTGCCGCGTCTCACCCGTGGCGCTGCAGCTGTTGCCGTCGTCGCTTCCTGTTTACTGACGGCGTGCTCCACCGGCACTGCTATCTGGTCGGCGGCGACCTCACTGCCAGCAGGCAACAGTCCTATGGCTTGGCGGCGTAGGGCACGCAGCGTCAGCCAGGCCTCACGCGTGTCCGGCGGAAGGGCATGACCAGGAAGGGATAATGTCACCCGTCCGGTGGAATGGGGAGCGATAGCGGGCAGCGGCTGGGAGCCATGGGCCACCTCGCGACCGTCGGCCTGGAGCGACCATTGCAGGTCAAAGGCGTCGAGCCCGGTAAAATCATACTCGTTATAGACCTCCACGCTGTTGGCCGAGAGCGGCACGGGAGAGAAATGGATACTTTGGTAGACGTGACGTACCTGATAGTAGTGGGGATGCGGCGTGCGGTCAGCAGCCACGAGACCGTTGCAACAGAAGTTGGAGTCGTTGCGCACACCCACGAAGCCCATATCACCACCATAGGCCCAGATGTCGTGGCCCAGGCTGTCCTTGCGGGCAAAGGCCTGGTCCACCCAGTCCCAGATAAAGCCGCCCTGCAACTGGTCGTTGCGGCGGATGACGGCCCAGTAATCGTCGAGGTTGCCCTCGCTGTTGCCCATGGCATGCTCATATTCGCAGAGTATCAGCGGGCGGGCATCACGCTGGTTGGCATGACGCTCCAACTGCCAGATGCGGGCATACATCGGACAGTAGATGTCCGACTTGCCTTGATAGCCGCCGCCCTCATACTGCACGGGGCGTGTGGCATCGAGCTTTTTGGCCATGTCATAGTTCTCATTGAAGAGTTTGCCGTCGTCCGACTCGTTGCCGAGCGACCAGATGATGACACTCGTCTGGTTGCGGTCGCGGAGCATCATGCGTTGCATGCGCTCATGAAATGCCGGACGCCAGGCGTCGCGTTTTGCAAAGGTGCCATAGGGTGTGTCGAGAATACCGTGGCACTCGATGTTGGCCTCATCGACGAGGTATAGGCCGTAGCGCGTGCAGAGGTCATACCATTCTGGGTTGTTGGGATAGTGGCTGCAGCGCACGGCGTTGATGTTAGCGGCTTTCATCAGCCGAATATCTTGCAACACACTCTCCACGCTGATGGTGCGTCCCTGCCGGGCGTCATGCTCGTGGCGGTTGGCACCTTTTATCTTCACTGCCACACCGTTGACAAGAAGCTGTCCGTTGCGTATCTCCACGTTGCGGAAGCCGAAGGGGTGCACAAAGCTCTCCTGCTCACGGCCCTGCCTGTCGAGGGTCGTCACCACGAGTCGGTAGCACACAGGGTCTTCAGCACTCCATGCTCTCACGGCTCCCATGGCGTGGTGCAGCGTCAGCAGGCTGTCAGCGGCAGAGTGCAGGCGCCATGTCTTCTGCAAGAGACAGGTGCTGTCTGGCGCGAGCAGCGTCACACGCGTGGACCAGTCCTTCACAACCCCGTGCAGTGACAGCGTGAGGTCGACGACACCGTTGCGGTAGCCGTCAGTGAGACCTGCTGTAAGGCAGAAGTCGGTGACGCGTGTGCGGGGGCGGGCCTGGAGGTAGACGTGACGCTCTATGCCGCTGTACTTCCAGTAGTCCTGGTCTTCGAGATAGGAACCATCGCTGAAGCGGATAACGCGCACGGCCAGACGGTTGTTGCCCGGACGCAACCACCGCGTGATGTTGTAGAGCGACGGTAGACGGCTGTCCTCGCCATAGCCCGCAAAATGGCCGTTGACCCACACGGCATAGGCCGACTCTACACCCTCGAAGTCGAGGAAGATGTCGTCGCCCTCCCACCCCGCCGGGACGGTGAAGTCGCGGACGTAGTCGCCCACGGGGTTATAGTCCTTGGGGACATGAGGGGGATTGGGGGTGAAGGGATAGCTCACGTCGGTGTAGATGGGGGCGTCGAAGCCTTGCAGCTCCCAGCTTCCAGGCACCTGGATAGTGGCCCAGCGGCTGACATCATAGCTGGCGGCATGACAGTCGGCAGGGGCTTCCATCATGTTGCGGGAGTAATGGAACCTCCACGTGCCGTCGAGGCTGACACGGCGCTCCATGGTAGCATCCACGGAGAGACGTGTGACGTCGTCGAGGGCATAGCGCCCCAGGGCGGCCTGCTCGCTGATGTACGGTGTGAAATGGGCCGTCATGGGCTCGCGGTTGATACCGTTCACCCCCGGGTCTTCCCAAGGATGGCCGGCTGCAGCAAGCGTCAGGGGCAGCAGGAGAAAAAAGAAGGTTAAGAGATTACGGTTCATGATGATACTGATGTTTTTATAAAATTGGGCCGTGTACCAATCCCTGGCACGACGCCCCCCATTATTGTCAAAAGCTCATAGTCCACAAAAGAAGGTGACGAGGAAGGGTACGCTGAAATCCATGCAGAAGCCGTGGAAGACGGAGAGCGTGGCGAAGTCTTTGCCACTGTAGCGCGTGATGATGGGCAGTGTGGTATCCATCGACGTGGCGCCACCCACGCTGATGGGTGCCAAAGGTCCAAACCACCTCACCAGCAACGGCGAAGCGAGGAGGGTGAGCAGCTCACGCACGATGTTGGCCAGCAGCGCTACGGTGCCCAAAGCCGCCCCCCGGTACTCGGTGATGAAGATACTCGAGAGCGAGTAGTAGCCAACCCCCGAGCCTATAGCCAGACTGTCGGTGATGCCCACCTGCGGCAGCAGAAGGCTGACGGCAAAGCATCCCGCCAACGTACCAGCCAAGGTGCACAGGGGCAGAAAGAGCAGACGGGGGGTGGTGTGACGCAAGGTGTGGAGGGCCTCAGCGTCGCAGCCTATGCTCACACCCACACAGAAGATGAGGGCGCAGAGAGCCATGAAACTCACGGAGCTGTCGGCAACTTCCGTAGGCAGGAGATGGAAATAGCCGCAGAAGAGTCCGATGACAAAGAAAGCGAGGATGACGAGGCTGCCTTTCATGAGCGTCCTCCCTTCACATAGCGCCACAGCCACATAGCCAAGAGGGCACTGCCCAAGGAGCCACCCACGGAGAGTACGACGGCCTCAAGGCCGAGACGGCTCAGACTGTGGATGATGTGTGGATTACCGCCCACCTCAATGCCCAAGAGAAACAGCAATGCCCAGATGAGCACCGTGGTAAGGGGCGACAGCCACCTCAACGTTTTCTTTCTCAGCATGCGGCCCACAAGGATGCCGCATGCCATCATCAGAATAATCTTCAGCATGGTTATCTTGTTGTACTTATTTCTTTAGCGCGCCATTATCGTTGAGCTCCTGCAGCGGAATGGGATAGAACGCCTTGTCAGCGGAGTAGCCGGTTCGTCCGGCAGCCTGCAGGGTCTCTGTGGTTTTACCCCAGCGGCGCAGATCGTACCACCGCATGTTCTCCAAGGGGAATTCCAGTTCACGCTCGTGCTCTATCTGAGCCTGCACTTGGTTTTGTGTGGTGCCTGTCATCGGCGGCATGTCGCCATGGACGTGGCGCACCTCGTTGATGAGAGGTATGGCCTGGGCAGTCTGGCCCATACCGTTGAGTGCCTCGGCCTTCATCAGCAGCACGTTGGCATAGCGCATGAGCGGCAGGTTCAGAGCTGTAGAGCTCAGCGACAGCCCCTCATAGGTGGCGGGCATGAACTTGCGGAAGGCAGGACGGTTGTAGGCATTGCCGTTGCCATCCTGGAACCAGTCGTCATAGTCGTATCCATAAACCTTTCCGGTGCCGTCGTTGAAATAATCGCACTGGAAGAAGATGGTGGCATAGAGACGTGAGTCGTAGTCGCCCTTCGTCGAAGTCTTTCCTTCCTTCATATATTCGTTCATGAGCTGTGTGGAGGGCAGGATCTCGTCCCATCCCCAAAGCTCAGAGCAGCCTATCCAGCGGTGCAACTGGGTGCGGTAGAGGGCACCGTTGGCATCGCTGAAGGAGTATTGCTGCTCGAAGATACTCTCCTTGCTGTTTTTCAGTGTTCCGTTGAACATATCGGTGAAGTCGCTGACGAGCTCATAGTCCTTGACTTGGTTGAAAGCCTCTACGGCATTGGTCAAATCCTGTTGCTTGTTGGCCGTCTCCTCATAGGCTCTTGTGAGCCAGGCCCAGCCCATGTAGGCATAGGCAGCACCCGAAGTGGCACGCCCCACGTTGTTGTTGTCCCACTTTTGCGGCAGCTTGTCGGCAGCGGCCTTAAAGTCATTGATGATGAAGTCCCATGTTTCGGGACGCAGCGAGACATCCTTGTCGAGTGCTGATGCCTCACCCGATGTGATATAGTGGTCGCGGATGATGATGTTCTGCCAGTTGAGCAGGAGCATCATGTGATAATAGCCGCGCAGAAAGCGGGCTTCAGCGATGAGGGCATCACGGTTGGCTGCGGATATTTTGTCTTCGCCCATAACACCTGCCTTGTCGATAATCTGGTTACAGAAGCTGATACCGGTATACATGTGGTCCCAGTAGGTGGTAAACTGCGAGTTGCCGTTGGTATAGGTAAAGTTGTAGAGGTCCACCCAGTTCTGATAGTTCATGGCATCCTTACCCATGTTAATGTCGTCACCCCGATAGTCGAGGACGGGCCAGTTGACCTCGGCAAAGGTCCACATATCACTGGAGTAGTCCATGAGATACATCTGCGAGTAAGCCGACGACATGGCGTTCTCCACGTCAGCCTGATTGCGCCAGTAGTTTTTCGATGTGAGCTGGTCGGGAGGCGTCTGGGCGAGATAGTCGTCACAGCCTGCCACGGTAAGGGTTAGGAGCATGGCGAATATATAATAAAATGTCTTTTTCATGGCTTGTCTGATTGTAAGTTTTTAGAATGTTATCTGCGCACCGATGGTGTAGGAACGCGTGAAAGGATAGATGAGGTTGTCGACACCGGTGTTGAGGACACCTCGTGAGAATTCAGGGTCTATGCCGTCGTAGCCGGTGATGGTGAAGAGGTTGTCGGCACTGACATAGAAGCGTACCTTCTCCACGATGTTTCTGAAGGCTTTCCACTTTGGTAGCGTATAGCCCACCTGTATCTCACGCATGCGCAGGAAGTCGCCATTCTCCAGGAAACGTGTCGACTCTCGTGAGTTGTTGTTCGGGTCCTGATAGACGGCGCGTGGCACGTCGGTGTTGTGGTTGGCAGTGGTCCAGGTATTGAGGGTCGACTTGAGGAAGTTGGAGCCGCTGCTCATGCTCTCATAGAAGTAGCGGTTGCCGTTGTAGAGCTTGTAGTCAAAGGCTCCGCTGAGGGTGAAGTTCATGTCGAGGCCCTTCCATGCACAGCTGAAATTGAGGTTGGCCTCCACCTTGGGGATACCAGAGCCGGAGTAGACTTTGTCGTCATCGTTGATGACACCGTCACCGTTCATATCCTTGAAGCGTATATCACCGGCCACAGCGTTGGGTTGCAGGCGCTTGCCCTGGGCATTGACATAGGTAGCCGCCTCCTCATCGCTCTGGAAGATGCCGTCGGCTTGGTAGAGATAGAAGGCGCCGATGGGCTTTCCCACACGTGTCTGTGTGGGGAAGTGTTCGGAACCGTATTTCAAGCCCTGGCCATAGAGCACTTGGTTGGCATCGGAGAGGGCCTTAACCTTGTTGCTCACCGTGCTGAGGTTGGCACCGACGGTATAGGTGAAGTCGCCAATGTGGTCGTTCCAGTTGAGTTCTATCTCGACACCTGTGTTGCGCATCTTGCCCACGTTGAGGATAGGACTGGAGAGACCCACAGAGGGAGCCAGCTCCTTATAGATGAGCAGGTCAGAGGTCTCGTTGTAATAGTAGTTGACGCTACCGGAGAGGTGGTTGTTGAAGAGTCCGAAGTCGATACCGAAGTTCTTGGTGTCCGTGGTCTCCCATTTCAGATCACGGTTCTCCAGTCCGCGGGCTATGCTGCCAGCCCATGCTGAGTTGCCGGTGCCGCGTACGTAGCCCTGATACATCGTGTTGGAGGTGCTGATGAGGGCGAGGAAGGAGTAGTAGCCCAAGGCATTCTCATTGCCTAAGCGCCCCCATGAGGCACGGAGCTTGAGGTTGCTGAGGGGCGTGCTCTTCGGGAAGAATGGCTCCTCGGAGAGACGCCATCCCAATGCTACAGAGGGGAAGGTGCCCCAACGACGTTCGGAACCAAACTTGGAGCTGCCGTCATGACGGAGGGTGAACTGCACGAGATAACGATTGGCATAGTTGTAATTGAGACGTCCGAAGAAGGAAGCGCGGTTGTAGCGCCAGTAGGAACCGTCTCCGCTGTAGGTGCCACCCGCACCGGCATCGACGGTGGGGAAGTCGGGAGAGAGGAAACCGGCGGACTGCTCGCTCTGCACGAGTTTACCGTTCTCCACGCGGTAGATGATGGTCTTGCCCTCTACGCCGACATCACTCCACTCATACTTCTTCGCGTCGATGGAGCTGCCGAGCATGACGTTGACAGAATGGCTACCAAACTGCTTGTTAAAGTTGAGGACGTTGTCGAAGACGTGGTTCTCCCAATAGGAGCTGCCCGCCGAACTGTTGGGATAGAGCACGGGGACCTTGGCGTCGGCGATATAGTCGGGCGAGTGGTAGTTGCTGCGGCCATGGACGCCACGATAGGCATAGCTGGTCTTGAAGCTGAGCCAGGGTGTGATGTGGAAGGTCAGGCCCACGTTGCCGTTGAAGTCGTAGCTGCGGCTGCGACCTTTCTTATAGTAGTCGTCGGCCATGATGTTGCGGTTGTTGGGCAGCCCGTCGAAGTTGGTCAGGCCGAAGCCGTATTTCTCCTTGTCGTTATAGATGGGCACCAAGGGAGAAATCATGTACATCTCCTTGATGGAATACTGCGGCTGGTGGCTCTCGGTGAAGCGGAAGTTCATGTTGGCATCGAAGTCGAGGAAGCCGCGTGTGGCATGGAGCTTGGCACGGGCGTTGTCCTGGCGGAAGCTGTTGCCACGGAAGATACCTTTGTCGTTGGCGTGGTTGTAGGAGACGGCATACTGACCCTTGTCGGTGCCGCCGCGCACGCTGACCATATAGTTCTGTGACAGTCCGCTGCGCTCCACGGCTTTCTGCCAGTCGGTGTCGACACCTGTGTCATGGGTGATATAAGCGGGCAGGGTGACGGCGTCGGCAGGGAACTGCGCGTTGTAGTTGTCGTACATCTGCTTGTGGACCTGCTTATACTCCGCGGCGTTGAGCATGTCGAGCTTCTTGGCGATATGTGTGAAGCTGAGGTAGGTGGTGAAGTCAATCTTCATGTCACCCTTCTTACCGTTTTTCGTGGTGACAATGACCACGCCATTGGCAGCCACAGAGCCGTAGATAGCGGCAGCGGCACCATCCTTGAGAATCTCCATGGTTTCGATATCCTGCGGGTTGAC
Organism: Prevotella sp.; assembly: GCA_052355365.1. Taxonomy (GTDB): domain Bacteria; phylum Bacteroidota; class Bacteroidia; order Bacteroidales; family Bacteroidaceae; genus Prevotella. The sequence continues at coordinate 104,666 of DAWDCC010000001.1, forward strand.
ATTGTCGATGTCGCCGGGGAAGCCGTCGATGATATACAGCGGCTCGTTGTCGCCGAAGGTCTTGATACCGCGGATCTTCACGCTGAACCCGGCTCCGGCGTTGCCGCCGCTCTTGAGGATGCTCACGCCGGCCACCTTACCTTCGAGGGCCTCGGCAGGGTTAGTGGTGGTGCGCTTGGCCAGGTCGGCGGCATCGACGGAGGTGATGGCACCGGTGAGGTCGCTCTTCTTCATCGTTCCATAACCTACGACGACAATCTCGTCGAGGGCCTGGGTGTCTTCAGCGAGATTGACGCGCATGTTGTCGCGTGCCTTGGACACAAAATCTTTGAAGCCGACATAGCTCACGATGATATCGCTGCCTTCAGGGGCGTCGAGGGTGAACTCGCCGTCGATGTTGGTGACGGTCTTGATGTCGGTGCCCCGGACCTGGACGGTGGCACCAATGATGGGTTCGCCGTCCTTGTCGGTGACGGTACCGGTAACTTTGTCGGCGGTACGGGCAGCACTGCCATGCTGGGTGGCACGAACGGTAGCGACTTTGCGGCTGATGACGATGGACTTGGATGTGACGATGTCGTAGGTAAGGTTGCGGCCACGCAGCGCCTCATTGAGAACGGTGCCAACAGCGGCGTGCTGGTGACGAAGGGTGATGTTAGGTTTATTATCGATAATCTCGGCCTGGTAGGAGAAGCGGTAGGTGGTCTGCTTCTCGATAATGGTAAATACTTTCCGGAGCGTCGCATTCTTCACGGCAATACTCACGGTGCCTGTCTGTCCATAGACGGGGAGACCCGCCAGCAGAACGACAAGCAGTGTCAAAAGACTTGTAAGGTTTCTGTGTAAGTTCATACGGTGTAGGTTTAGTGTAACATTTAGTTGTATATCATCTAAATGACACAGAGCCCACGGCTTTGTACCGAAGAAATTGCTGTTTTTTCATTCTTTATTGCTTCATCCGCAGCGTCACGGCCTTGCCGTTGACATGATAGCTTAGGCCGAAAGTGGCCTTGAGGATGCGGAGGCTGGCATCGAGATTGTCGGTGGGCAGCACGCCGGTGAAATGAGTGGGGGTAGTGCCCACCACGGTAATGGAGACGCCATACTCTGCCGCCAGGCGGTCGGTGACGGTGCTGAGGTCGGCACGCGTGAACTTCATCTCATGCTGCTTCCAGGCCTGCGTCGCCACGAGATCGGAATGTTGGTCGAGACTGATTTGTCCGGAGGCTCTGTCATAGACAGCCTTCTGGCCGGGACGGAGGATGACGCCATGGCCTTCGGCTGCCGTCGTCAGCTCCACACGACCCTCAAGCAGGGCCACCTCGTAGGTGCGGGAGCCACAGCGCGCCGTGACATTGAAACGGGTACCGAGGACGCGGACGGTGAGGCCGCCGAGGCTGACGCGGAACGGTGACGAGGTGTCGTGGGCAACATCAAACCAACCTTCGCCGCAGAAGCTGACGTGGCGGCCCTTGCCATTGAAGTCAGACAGGCTATAGCTAAGCCGCGAGTCGTGGCTCAACATGATGCGGGTGCCGTCGGGGAGGACGGCCTCGGCCATGGAACCGGACGGTGCGCTGACGGTCATCATACCACGGGGAGCCGTTGTGGTGATGCTGTAATAATGATAGGTGGTGAAAGCCAACAGGGGTAGCAGCAGGATGGCGGCATAACGCAGGGCACGGCGCAGCAGACGGACAATGGGGCGATGTCCTGACACCACCACGGGGTTCGCCACATCATCGTCTGAGGTGGTGGTGTCGGCCTCTGCGGGGCTGGCGGTCTCCATAGCTGCTAAGGCCCCATCGATACGCAGCTTCACCTCCGCTTCCTGACGGGAATAGGCGGTGTCGGGCGAGGGATCATGTAAGAGCCAATGATTGTCAATGACGTTGGTTAGAGTTTCTTCGGATGAGGATGCGAGAAGTGCACGAAAGCGCGTGAGCTCCTCCGGTGTGAGGGTGTTGTCGAGATATTTCTGATAGAGTTCTTCGTTCATGAATGGGTGTCTGTAGTGGTTCACATTAAAAAAGACACGTGGAAAGGGTGATTTGTACCGCGTGAAGATGTTAATTAGCTTAAAAGAAGTAGGAGCATCCACAACGGCATGCGACTGCGGAGCTTAGCGTAGAGAGCTTTGAGACCGAGGGAGAGCTGGTTGCGCACAGTCTGCTCGCTGCGGTTCAGGGTGCGGGCGATATCGGCATTCTTCATGCCTTCCAGCCGGGAGAGCTCCACGACACGTCGTTGCGTATCGGGCAGTGTGGCCAAAGCCTGATGCAAGAGGTCGAGAAATTCTTCATACTCCACAGAACGGTCACCGTCGGACGGCGTGGCGACGGTGTTGGCGTAGTCGACAAAGTCGATATAGCTCGGTGCACAGGCTGTCTGACGCATTGCATTGAGGAGTTTGTGGTGGGCGATAACGATGAGCAGGTGGTCCAATTTGTCGGTCTCGCGGATAGAGGCACGCGACAGCCACAACTGTACAAAGGTCTCCTGCACTATCTCCTCAGCCACCTCCGTGCGCTTACTGCATTTCAGACTGTAGGCATAGAGCTTGGGGAAGTAGTAATGGTATATCCGGTCAAAAGCCTGCCGGGAGCCTCCCTTCATGGCTCGTGTCAGTGTTTCTATTTCTGTCAATTCTCTTCTCTTTTAGGTTTTAGGTGCAAACTTACACAATTTTTATGAAAGGGCGGTAACTTTTCATCAAATTTTTTTCATACGGAGACAGAACCACGGAGAGGCGCAGATTTATCTATCGGGCGAGGACGGGGAAGCCCCCCGACCCAATGGTTGTCACCCATCGCACGGCATTCGCCAGCAACATCGCCGGCTTCGCCAGCGAACTCGGCGGCGTTCGCCGCACAACAGAATCCTACATAAATTCCTCAATATAACAAGGATAGCCTGCCCTGCCATATGGCGACCTAATACATCGTTTGAGAAATATTAGGAACCTATTGCCTGACCGCTGACAAACATCAACACAAGAATAACAAAACTGAGCAAGCATTCCCTTGCTCAGTTTTTAGTGCCAATACATGAATGTCAATACGCTAAATGTGCAGGACCAACACGCTGTCAGCCCTGCACATCACCTTTTATATATGCTTTACCCTATGGTCGATTAGAGTCTCACTACGAGATACTTGCTGACGCTCCAGAAGCGGTTGGCGTCGTTGATATGCAGTGTAGTGGTACCGTTGCCGTTGTCGCGGAGCGTATAGGAATCAGACGGCATTTGAGTCATGATTCTTGGCTTCTTTGATTTCAGCACGATGTCGTTGTAGTTTCGGATATCTACCTTTGTGAAGCCGGAGCTGGAGAGCTTGCTGACATCGACCTTCTTCTTAGCCAGGAAGCCACCGGTGAGCAGTCCCTTTGCCTTCAAGTCCTTTGGCGTGCCGATAGTGACGAAAGCCTCATGGATAGCCTGATCCTGCTCGTCGATCGTCGTTTTCTGGCTGGCCACAGTCTGTCCGAGTTGGTCGTTGCTTGCAGTGAGGTCGTTGACGTTAGTGGTGAGCTTGTCAACATGCTCGTTGAGCGTAGCGATGTCAGCGTTCTTGCTGTCGAGCTCTTTCTTCAGTTCAGAGATGGTCTTGTCCTTCTCGTCGAGCTGTGCCTTATAGTACGCAATGAGTTTCTTCACGCGCTGTGCATAGCCTGTGTTCTGGCCTTGTAGGCTCTTCTCAAGTTCGTTGATACGGTTGCGCTGGCGGGTGACGAGCTGAGACAGATTGTTGAGTTGCTGACGCAGGTGAGCCTTGTCGAGCTTTCTGCCCTGTTCCTGTCCCATCTGCTTGATCTGTCCTTCCTGTCCGTTGATACTGTCGAGTCCACTGGACATGATGTCGACGAAGTCTGTCATCGCCTTGATGTCCTCTTGATGCAGGCTGTCAGCGGTCGTCAGCGAGTCAAGCTGCGATTGCAGCTGAGCATTCTTGTTGTTGCCGTTGCAGGAGCCCAATCCTATTGCTACGGTTGCCAAAGCAAAAGCCATGACAAGATTTTTTGTCTTTTTCATATGCGTGTTGTTTTGTATACATCATTTAGCTATCCATCGCAAAGATAAGTGCTTTAAGTGCATTTGTGTATTTTTTCGATTGTTTTTTTTAATACGTTAAGACAACTTGTTTGCTATTTGCGGAAAATTAATACATTTACGGCGTCATTCCCGTGTCCCTCTCCAGAGGGGAGGGGGAGTGATATCCTTTTTGTCGATGTCGCGCTGATAGGTCTCGCCGGAGCTGATATGCGGGTGCCCCTTGCAGATGTAGTGGAGGTCAAAAGAATATGCCGGTATCAAATTTCTCACTTCCATAGATTGTATGAAGACTTCCTCTTTTGCTGGGAGATGTCGACGATGTCGGCGCTATGTGGCATATATATCTTTACAAAAAGACCTCGCCGTAGAGTCGCAATATAGAGAACGAGGAAAGCTGAAAATGAGAAAAAGGGGAGAAGAGTCATCCATTTTTGCGATCTCTCGTTGTCAAAGTACCTTTCTGATACTCACAGAAAGGCTTTCTGACCTGGTCAAAGTGCCTTTCTGACCATGTCATCTTACCGAGATGATACTATCAAAAAGGCTTTTTGATAAGCAACATCACTAATATTTCATTGTAAAAAATGCTGTTTTCTTGGAGACAAAAAAGCTTTGTTTCTGTAATAATCTGTTTATCAGATGATTATAAAAAAAGCCCTCAAAATTCGCGAAATTGAGAGCAACATAGAGGTCTGTTTAGAAAATCGCAAGGAAAATGGCGGAAAAATGTCAGTTTATTCAACAAAGAAGATAGGATGGGTGAGGTTGTATGTAGGTCTTAATAGCCTCACTCCTCTCTCTCCTTTAGAGAGGGGTTGGGAGTGAGACTGTAGAGTGGTTCGGGGGGGGTAGGCTTTTTAGTACGCCTCGCTCTCGTCGTCTTTTACTTCTTCGACGGTGAGTTTCTTATGATCCATGGCGTGCCAGCAATAAGCGATGTATGCCAAGACGAAAGGGATGAGGAGCGAGACGACGAACATCGTCTTGAGCGTGAACAGACTGCTGCTACTGTTGGCTATCGTCAGCGAACTCTGCAGGTCAGCGTTGGAGGGATAGTAAGCCGTCGCGTTCCATCCCGCGATGAGGAAGAGAACGAGCACGACGAGCACCGTGCCGATGCCGGCCGGCCAGATGCCACGCGTATAATCAGCTTTCAGCCATGTGCGGAGGATGCCGTAGAGCAGGGCTGCCACGCCGATGAGCAGCACTGCGGCCAGCGGCCACATCGTCAGCAGGTTGGCAAGATATTTCCCCGACACCATGCTCACCACGCCCGTATTCACGTCGTAGGCATAGCTGTCCTTGACGAGCAGACGTACGAAGAAGGCGAGGAAGAACACCAGAAAGGCAATCGTGTTGGGGAGCAGCTTGCTGCGGCAGCGCCCGCGCAGCGTCGGCTCGTCGATGTTGTTGCGCATGTAGAGCAGGCCGAGGATGCGAGCCAGGCAGAGTACGGCCAGGCCGAGCACCACATTCCACGGGTCGAGGAGGGCGTCGAGGCCGCACGAGGCGTTGGCCCAGTGGCTGATGACAGGCTGCGAGAGCGCCGTGACATTGGCTTTGTCCACGATGAAGTTGCTGCCGTCGAAGAAGGTGGCTACCGCACCGCCGAGGAGCAGCGGCCCCACAATGCCGTTGATGATCAGGCACACCTGGAAGGTGCGCGCGCCGAGGAAGTTGCCGAGTTTGTTTTGGAACTCATAGCTGACAGCCTGAATGACAAACGAAAAAAGGATGATCATCCAAAGCCAATAGGCACCGCCGAAGCTCGTGCTGTAGAACAGTGGGAAGGCAGCGAAGAACGCGCCGCCGAAGGTGACGAGCGTGGTGAACGTAAACTCCCATTTGCGGCCGGTGGAGTTGATGACCAGACGGCGCTCGTCGGGTGTCTTGCCCAGTTCAAAGATGAGGGTGTTGGCTCCCTGCACAAAGAGCAGGAAGACCAGCAGGGCTCCCAAAAGTGAAATCAGGAACCACCAATAGTGCTGAAGAAACGTATATGACATGGTGCTATGATTCTATGATTCTAAGATTGTCGTGAACAGTGTTACTCGAAGTTGTAATTCTTGATCTGCTTGCACAGAATGCTGATCTCCACGGCGAGCATCGTGGTGAAGAGAAAGAGAAAGACGAAGAATGTCGTGGCGATGCTTCCCGACGACACGCCCGACACGGCGGCGCCCACGGGCAGCATGTCCTGGATGGTCCACGGTTGTCGGCCTACCTCTGCCACCACCCATCCGGCTTCACTGCCGATATAGGCCAGGGGCAGCATGACGATGGCGACGATGAGCAGCCAGCGCGGCTTGGTGATGTCGAGACGATAGATATAGTGGAGCACGACGAGGAAGAACAGGATAAACAGGCAGCCGATGCCCACCATCGTGCGGAAGGCAAAGAAGCTGATCGGGATGTTCGGTACGAGATGGTGCACGTCTTTGATGTAGCCATAGCCGAAGTAAGGCATGTCGGCCTTGAGCTGCGGCAGGATCTTCTGCGCCTGCGCCTTGGCAGCGGCGGTGTCGCCCTTGCCTGACTTGGTGGTGGTCATCAACTGACGGTACTGTGCCAGGCTGGTGATAGCACGGCGTCCGCGCGTCATCTTCTCCTTGGCGGAAGGCTCCTTGCTGCCGTCGGGACGTGTGAAGCCGGCCAGGAGATTGTTCACGCCGGGCACGTAGCCGTCGGCATGATGTGTGGCCAGAATCGAGAGCATCTGCGGCACGGCGATGCGGAAGGGAGGCTCCATCTCATTTTCATAGTCGGGCTGTGAGAACGGTCCGGGCAGTGCGATGGCGCTGAGTCCCTGATGTGTGCCACCATTGTAGAGACCCTCCATGGCGGCGAGCTTCATGGGCTGAGTCTTAGCGACCATGTAGGCCGAGTTGTCACCGGTGAAGGCTCCGAGCAGGGTAGCGACGAGACCGACGATAGCTCCTATCTTGATGCTCTGCTTGGCCAGTTGCGTGTTGCGGTGCTTGAGCAGGTACCAGGCGCTCACGGCCACGGTGAAGGCGGCGCCGATGATCCACGAGGTCGTCACGGTGTGACAGAACTTATCCACGGCAAAGGGGGAGAGGGCCACGTCGGCAAACGAGGTCATCTCGAAGCGCATCGTGTCGGGGTTGAACTCCTGACCGATAGGATATTGCATCCAGGCGTTGGCGACGAGAATCCACCAGGCCGAGATGGTGGCGCCAAGACCGGTGAGCCAAGTCGAGGCAAGGTGAAATCCGCGTGAGACTTTGTTCCAACCGAAGAACATCACGGCCACGAAGGTGCTCTCCATGAAGAAAGCCACGATGCCCTCGATGGCGAGCGGTGCGCCGAAGATGTCGCCGACCATCCACGAATAGTTGCTCCAGTTGGTGCCGAACTCAAACTCCAGGATGATGCCGGTGGCCACGCCCATGGCGAAGTTCACGCCGAAGAGACGTTGCCAAAAGCGTGCGGCTTCTTTCCAAAATGGTTTGCCCGTACGATAATAGCAGGTCTCCACGATGCCCATGATGAGTGCCAGACCCAGCGTGAGCGGTACGAAGAGCCAGTGATAGATAGCTGTCAGGGCAAACTGCGCGCGCGCCCAGTCCACCGTGCCAGTAGAGATTTCTAATAGGAGGTTTGTCATTGTGTTGTTGTTATTTTATGGTTATTTCTTTAATATCTGTGAGGAGACGAACTCCGCTTCCCGTCCTTTCTGTGCGTGCTCATGGATGTAGTTGGGAAAGAAAAACAGTTTGAGCACGGCAAAGATGATAAACAGCTTGATGAGAATCACCGCCCATAGCGTGCGTCCGACGGTCATGCTTCGGAAGCCGTCGTAGTAGAGGTGCCATACCGAGGAGGCGATGTGTCTGAGTCGTGTCATCATCAGCGTTTTTGTTTTTAGGAAATGCTATTGATGGCAAATATACGATAAATATTTTAAAGAAGCAAGGAAAAGGAGAGAAAAAAGAAACGGCAGGGCTGCTGCATAGCAGCATACCCAACCGTACAACTCTAAGCAAAGAAAAGCTTATCTCAGCTTCTTTCCTTCGAAGCGCTCAATGGCCTCCACCCAGTCGGGCCACATCTCCACGGCCTCGTTGATATCCAAGTCATAGGCCACCATGATCGTGTTGCCGACGCATTTCAGTTCCTTCGTATCTGTGTCGATGAGGCGCTGGGCGAGCTGGAAGCTCTTGTGCCCGATGTGCGTGATGGCCGTCTCCACAGCCACGTGATCACCGATGTGTACCTGCGAGAGGAAGTCCGCGTCGACGTGCACTGTGACGATGGCGTGGCGCTGGTCGATCTTCGTATTGGGGATGTTGGCAAAGTAGTCCATCTTCGCCATGTCGTAGTATTGGAAATAGAGCGTGTTGTTGATGTGTCCGAACTGGTCGGCATCGTTCCAGCGCAACTGTATGGGGAGCGAGTGATGGAACACCACGCTCTCCTGTTCTTTTTCGTCTTTTGTCTCTTTCATAATGATTGTATTATTCCGGCACCTTATCATACATGGCTTTCCACCAGCTGTCGTCGTCCTGGAGCCACTTGGCAAACCAGGCGAAGATGGTGTTTTGCCACTTGATGCGCTTGTTGTAGTCTTGTATCCAGTGGTTCTCGCCTTCCACCTCTACGAGCGCGACGGGGCGGCCGAGGAGCTTCAGCGCCGTGTAGAGTGCGATGCTGTTGGCCGTAGGCACGTTGGTGTCGGCGGTGCCGTGAACGAGAAGCAACGGCGTGTGGATCTTGTCGGCGTTGTAGAGCGGGCTGTGGTTGACATAGAGGTCACGGTCCGACCACGGGTAGCGGTTGGCCATGCTCACCTCGCTGTAGGAATAGCCCCAGTAGCCCGAGCCCCAGTACTGCGTGTGGTCGCTGATGCCTGCGTGCGAGACGGCAGCGGCGAAGAGGTCGGTCTTTGTCTGGAGGTACTGTGTCATGAAGCCACCGTAGGACGCGCCGAGGCATCCGATTTTCTTGGCATTGACAAAGCTGTGGTCTGCGCAGAACTTCTTCGTACCTTCGATAATGTCGTCAGCCACGCCGTCGCCCGCCGTGTCGACATGGCGGGAGGCGAACTCCTGACCGAAGCCGGCAGCACCGCTGGGCTCGATGACATAGACCACATAGCCCTTGGAGGCGTAGAGCGGGAAGGGATAGTTACCACCAAAGTAGCGGCTCGTCGGAGAGCAACCGCCATAGTAGTAGACGATCATCGGGTATTTCTTCGTCGCGTCGAAGTGAGGCGGCAGATAGTAGCGGCCGTAGATGGTGTCGCCGCGCGAGCTCTTGAAGTTCCACGGCTGGCATGTCGGCAAGTCCACGTCGGCGAGCTTCGTTTGCTGATCCTCTAAGAGTGTGGACTTACCGTTGGCGGTGTTCATCGTATAGAGGCGGTCGATGTTCATCGCGCTCTGTCCGTTGTAGCAGAGCACGGGTGCCGTCTCAGCCATGTCGACGCCGCCGACATAGTCTTCGGGCGTGCGCAGCGTCTCTATCTTTCCGCTCTTCGGATCCATGCGGTAGAGGCGGCGGTAGTCGCGGTCGAGGGCGTTGAAGTATATCTTGCCGTCGTAGAGGCTCCACATTATATTCTCGATGCTCGGGTCAAAGTCCTTGGTCATCGGGCGCGTCTTGTGTGTGGTGCAGTCGATGGTGTAGAGCTGATAGTCGTACATGCTCGGCGTACGGCCCTTGGGCAGGTTTTCGCCGATGCCGCCAAGGCACTCCGGAGAGCCTTTCACGGCGATCGTGCGGGCGTCGGGAGAGAAGACCGCGCTGGCGATGAAGCCGTCGCTGTCGACGAGACACTCCGGCTGCATGGTACTTAGATCGAGACGGTAGATCGAGTTGATCGTTGTCGGGCGCTTGCTCAGACGGGCACGCGACACCATATATAATATATAGCGGGAGTCGTGCGAGATGTCGCAGAGCGACACATCGTGGTAGCCGAAGGTCAATGGTTGGGCATAACCGGTTGATAAATCGTATTTCAGCAGCTGGTTGCGGTTGCGCCATCCGGGCTGTCGGTCGTCGGGCTGAATGATCTGGTGCACCTGACTGTCGTCCTTGGTGCCCTCTACTTCTTTAGAGATGATGAGGTATTTACCGTTCGGTGCCATCGTCCAGCTGCCCTCAGGGAGGTTGTCGGTGAGCACCTTCTCCGCGCCGGTGACGACATCAGCCTCTATCAGCTGATTGCCGTTAACGCCCTTGCGGGTGAAGAGATAGCTGTCCTTGCCTGGCATCCAGCGCAGGTTGTGGTCGGAGGATCGCACGATGGTGCCGCGGCAGAGGTCATAGATGGTGTAGAGCCAGGAAGTGTTGTTGGCCGACGTGGTCTCGTACGATGTGGTGATGGCGTAGCGTCCGTCGCTGCTGACCTGACTGCCATAGTAGTGCTTGCCGTTGAGGAAGTCAAGGAGCGTCAGCTCGCGGCGCCCGTTGTCGGAGGTAGAGAACAGTGTGTCGGCATCGCTGTCGAGACTCACCTGCAGCGAGTCGTGGTCACCGGCCTCGGTGAGATATTTGATGACGATGTCGTGGGTGGCGGGAATCAGCGTCAGCGAGCCGTCGCTCTCCTTGACGTCGACAAAGAGTTTATAGTGCTTCATCTTTCCCACTTTCAGCGTGCCCTTGGCATAGCGGCTGTTGGTGAGGGTGAACTGGAGCAGATGGAGTGCCGTGGCAGTCTTGTCAGAGGGAGCGAAGGCGCCCTGGTATACCTTGCCTTGGCGTGCTTTGGTCAGGTCGACGAAAGTACTCAGCAAGTTATCAGACTTGTAGCCCTTGCGGTCGAGGCCGATGGTGTCGACCATCACGGGGCGTTGCAGGACAAAGGGACCGCTGTAGCGGAAATGGGTCACGGGACGTGTGGCGGCCTGCATAGGTTGCAGGCCGCATAGTGTCAGTCCTATCAGTGCAGTGCTCTTACTCCACAGTGCTGTGAAAGCATGATGACAGATGTTCTTCATAAATGATGTGGTTAAAATAAAAAGATCTCTCAATTCAACTGCAAACTTACATAAAATCTATGAATTCCGTGCAAAAATGCTGCAATATATTATCGAAAACCGTTGTTTATTCAAAATAACATTAAGAAAAAACATCGAATATGACAGGCTTAGTAACAGTTCAGCGAATATCTCTCACACAGGGCCACGAAGAAGGCTTCGCCTTATGGAGTACACAGAGGTGCAAGAGTTGTTAGAGTAATATGAGCAAGATATAAATGATAATTTAGAGGCGATGGCACGTCAGCTCTACGATTATTGGTTCGTACAGTTCGACTTCCCGGATGAGAACGGCAGACCTTATAAAAGTAGCGGTGGTAAGATGAAATGGAATGAAAGGCTTAAAAGGGAAATTCCTATAGGGTGGAAAGTCGTGTCTGTAAATGAAATAGCAAATTCCGTACGAGGCGTAACATACAAAAAGGAAGATCTTGTTGACAAGAATGAAGGCATATTGGTTCTCAGGGGCAACAATATTCAAGACAACAAATTAATTTATGATTCTAATGTTTCTTATGTACCTACTAAATTAGTTTCGGAAGAACAACACATTAAAACTAAAGACATTATAATGACAATGTCAAGCGGAAGTAAGGAACATATAGGTAAATGTGTCATGTTTCAAGATGATTCAGATGAAACCTATGGAGCTTTTCTTACCAAATTCTCGGCTTTCCCTAAGTGTAAATATTTACTTTATCAACTTTTTAATTCTCTTTATTTCAAGGAAGCAATTAAAAGTTTCGCTATAGGAACAGGTATAAATAATTTGACAAACTCAACATTTGATAATATATATACAGTATTGCCTTCTGATATTGTGTTATCCAGATTTGACGAAATAGAGGGCTATATATATAAAGGTATTGGTTTACTGTGGTCTAATTCAATGAAATTAACTAAGCTGAGAGATGAGCTGCTACCATTACTAATGAATGGTCAAGCAACGGTAAATTATCATTTATCGTTCGGGATTTTATTCGTATATTTGTTCTTGTATAGTCA
>DAWDCC010000002.1:0-113163 GCA_052355365.1 Prevotella sp.
GGCATCGCGAAAGGATTTTTATGCGGTTTTCATTTTTAGCGGACACCAATAATTTCTATCAAAAGCTCATCTCCAGAATGGTCGCCCGCGATGAACCTCTTTTGTCAATTGGTTTCAAAAGTAAAGACGACATACAGAGCCCATCCTGCTGCTTCTTTCTTCTGATTATCCCAAAAGAAGTTAACCAGTGAAGTGCAAAGATCCAATGTACGGGTGTCTTGAAACATATTACTCCCCTTTCCTTTGGAGAGGGGCACGGGGGTGAGGCTCCTCCTTACCTCATCACCATCCACACCGCCAGCAAATACGCCTCTGCACTGAGCGAGGCGCGCAGCATGTCGAGGAGTCGCTTCTTTTTCTTCTTCACCCCGCTCTCGCTGATATTCAGTTCTCGCGCGATTTCGACGTTCTTCATGCCCTTGACAAAGATCGAGTGACACAGCTGCTGCATGTCCTCTGGCAGTGCACTGACAGCCGCAAGGAGCTGGTCAAGGGTCTCCTGACGGATGAGTTCCATAGAGAAATCACGCTCGAAGTCGTCAGCATTCTGCGCGACATACTGGCTGCGACTGTTATCCTTACGTATATAAGAGATGACAGTATTGTGAATACAAGTGTAGAGAAAAGCCTTCGCCTTGGCCACGCTGCTCATCGCGTCACGATGCGCATAGAGTTGGAAGACAGCGTCCTGCACACAGTCTTCGGCAAGGTAGGCAAGAGGTTCGGTGAGCAACCTGCGCGCGAAGACGACGAGCAAGGGATAGACCATGTCGTAGAATTCCGTGATCTCTCCGTCGATAAACTGCCGATAAGCCTGTTCGTGGCTGTCTTGATGAGTGAGCATAGTGCAAATTTAGCAATTTCTTTCCAATTCGAAAGGAAATTACTATTTTTTCTTTCAATTTTAGTATCCTTTTCTTCATGGGTTGCGTTAAAGTAAACAAACAACAGACAATAAACGACTATGCAATACGAAGAGCACATCTCACAGTTGATCGTCAGGTCGATACTTGGTACCCTCGACGATCAGGGACGGCAGGAATTAGACACCTGGCTGGCTACCGCCCCACGCCATCGCCGGCTGTTAGAGGAGTTGAGCAGTTCAGCCACACTCGAACAGCATATCGCAGAGTTGCAGCGCATCGACCGCCGCAAGGCGCAGATCATGATGGAGCAGCGCATCAGAGAGGCAGAAGCCCGGCAGCAGGAAAGCACGGAGCCCACACGCCCCCGTCTGACACTGACACGCACCTACTGGCTAGCTGGCATCGCCGCCATGCTGCTACTCCTCGTTGGCACCTATTATTATATAGACAAAGTAACTATCGAACATAGACCTGTTGCCACGCGCACGGAGAACCGGCCCTCTGTCATCACCCACGGCACGACGCAAGCTCTCCTGCGCCTCAGCGACGGCAAGGTCATCCGGCTCGGCGCTGACCAGCAGGCCAACCGGCGCGCCATCGCCAAAGCATGTGGACACGACTATCATGGCAACATCGTGGTGACCACACCACGCGGAGGCGAGTACCGCCTCACGCTCACCGACGGCACCGAGATCAGCCTCAACACCGGGTCACGACTGGAGTATCCTGCTGTCTTCGACGGCAAGGAGCGACGCGTGAAAGCCGAGGGCGAGGCTTACTTCAAGGTTGCGCACGACAAGGAGTATCCCTTCTTTGTCGAGACCGGCGGGCAGGAACTGCGCGTCGTCGGCACGGAGTTCAACATCAACAGCTATACTCCGGGTACCGTCGTCACCACGCTCATCCATGGCATCGTCACGATCCACCCGCGAGGAGCCAAAGGTGGCGTGCTCACCCTGCACCCCGGCGAGCAGGCAGAGTACAGCGACAAGAGCGGTGTCGCACAGATCCGGCAGGCCAACACCGAGGTGGTGGGCAGCTGGACGACGGGCAGCTTCGTCTTTGAAAACCAAACGCTTGAGCAGATCATGGAGGAGCTCAGCCGCTGGTACGACTTCGACTACACGTTCCGCAACGCTGCCCTGCGGCAAACCGTCTTCATGGGCTCCGTGCCACGATACGGCGATTTCAAGAACGTGCTCCACATATTGGAGATGAGCGGCGGCATCCACTTTCAAGTGAAGGGGAAGCATGTCTACATCTTCTAAACCAAGAATAACATCCATTTCAGAGAATACTTTTATTTAGCATGAAAAAAGAGAGATTGAGAGTGAGACAACTGCTGGCTGTGCTTGCCCTGTCACTGGTTATGCCCGTGGAAGTGTTTGCCCAGCATTTCACGGTCAACTACCGTCAGGAACCGGTCGCTGCAGTCATCAAGGACCTCAGGCAGCGCACCGGCTACGATTTTGTCTATCAGAAGCAAGTGCTCGAAGGCGTACCTGCCATCACGTGCAACTGTCAGGACATGAGCCTCGCCGACCTACTCGACTGTGTCTTTCACAGCATAGCAGGACTGGACTATGAGGTCAGCGGCAAGACCATCGTGCTGCGTGCCGGCAAGGGTCGCAAGATCGAACAGCCCGTGCGACGCCTCATCAGCGGTACCGTCGTCGACGCGCAGGGCGAGCCGATGCAGTGGGCGACGATCAAGGTAAAAGGTACCAGCACAGGATCGACCACCAACGAAAACGGACAGTTCCAATTCTATACCGACCGGCAACAGGAGACCTTGGTGGTGAGCTACCTCGGCTTCAACAGCGTCACACGCACCGCGCAGGCCGGACATCCCGTACGCATCGTCATGCACGAGGACAACAAAAGCCTCGACGAGGTCGTCGTCACCGGTTATCAGGTGCTCGACAAGCGCAGTCTGACCTCTGCCGTCACCTCGGCGAAGATGAAAGACTTGGAGCGCACCGACGTCAGCTCGCTCGACCAGATGCTCGAGGGCAAGATTCCCGATCTGATGGTGAGCAACAACTCGTTTGAGGTCGGCGTGGCACCAAAGATCCGCATCCGTGGTACCTCTACGCTCATCGGCAACCGTGAGCCGCTGTGGGTGGTCGACGGCATCATCGTCCAGGACCCTGTGGAGATCTCGCCCGAGGAGCTCAACGATCCCGACTACGTCAACCGCATCGGTAACGCCATCGCCGGCATCAATCCGCAGGACATCGAGCGCATCGACGTATTGAAAGACGCTGCCGCCACGGCTATCTATGGTACCAAAGCCGCCAACGGCGTCATCGTCATCACCACCAAGCGCGGCTATGAGGGCAAGCCCGTGGTGAGCTATAACTTCTCGATGAACTATAAGCTGCGCCCGCACTATTCCGACCGCTCTGTCGACATGATGAACTCGAAGGAACGCGTGGAGTTCTCGCGTGAACTCATACAGGACCACTATGAGTTCCCCTTCAAGATGACGACGGTAGGCTATGAGGACGCACTCACGAAACTCTACAACGGCGAATATACCTACCAGCAGTTCACCGATGCCGTCAGTGCTGCCGAGACACGCAACACCGACTGGTTTGACCTGCTCACCCAAAACGCGCTGAGCACACAGCACACGGCAAGCGTCAGCGGCGGATCGAAGAAGACACGCTACTACGCTTCGCTCGGCTACGACAACGAGCAGGATGTTGTCAAGGCCAACGCCAACGAGCGCTATACCTATTCGCTCAACCTCGACAACACCTTCTCGAAACTGCTCACCGCCTCGTTTACCTTCACCGGATACCATCAGCGACGCAGCTACTACCAGGACGAGATAGCTCCACTCAACTATGCTTATCGCACCTCACGCGCCATCCCCGTCTACGAGGACGATGGCGAGTATGCTTACTATAAGAAGTACAGTTCTTCCACATCGGCACGCTACAACTATAACATCCTCAACGAGTTGGCCAACAGCTACAACAAGCAGCAGACCAACTCCATGACCTTCACCTCCAATCTGAGGTTCACCTTCACCGATTGGCTCACCGCCAATGCCATTCTCAGCGTGACGAACCAAAACACCGAAAGGGAGAACTGGTGGGGAGAGCGCACCTGGCACATCGCCGCGCTGCGCGACTCGGAGTATGGTCAGCCCATCGACGACCCGTCCTATTCGCTCTGTCCCGTCGGCGGAGAGCTCAACCACACCTCCTACACCAACCGCAGCTACACGGCACGTCTGCAACTCGATGCCAACAAATACTTCGGTGAGGACGACCGCCACAACATCTACGCTACCTTCGGTGTGGAAGCAAACTCCTCGAAGTATCGCTCCTACGCCACCACCAACCGTGGCTATTTCCGCGACCGTGGCGAGACCTTTGTCTCTGACATCGACCCGACGATCTACACCTCTTATGCCACTTGGATGGCCCACAACGTGCCGTCGATCAGCGACGATCTGAGCAACACACTCTCGACATATCTGTCAGTGACTTACGCCTACCGCCAGCTGTGGCGCATCAACCTCAACGGACGTGTCGACGGAAGCAATAAATTCGGTGACCGCTCCAACGACCGCTTCCTCCCGATATGGTCGGTATCGGGCAGCTACGACGTGGGGCATTGGATCAAAGCCCACTGGATCGACTATATCACTGCCAAGGCTTCCTATGGCTTCCAAGGCAACATGCTCGATTCGGAAAGCCCTATGATGACCATCCGCAAGGGCACACTGAGCACTTACTACAACAGCAACGTGTCTACAGTCGTCAGTCATCCCAACCCCGATCTGAAATGGGAGAAGACCAACTCCGTCAACCTGGGACTGGACATGAGCTTCTTTGACCATCGCCTCGAAATGGAATTATCAGGATACTGGAAGAAGACGACAGACGCATTTATGAACAAGACTGTGAGCACCGTCAATGGCGTGAGCTCGTATGTCATCAATGGCGGCGACGTGACAAACAAAGGCTATAGCGTCGACATCACGGCCACGCCGCTGCGCTCGCGCAACTTCCGCTGGTCGGTGAGCACGTCGTTCTCCAAGGTCATCAACAGTCTGGACTCGCGTCCTGCCGCACAGACCTATGAACTGAGCAATTTCCTCAATGGCTCGGCGCTCGTCAAGGGCAAAGCCGTCAACACATTCTACAGTTACCGCTTCCTCGGATTGAGTCCCGTCGACGGCGGACCGCTCATCGACGACTACTACAACAACCAGGAAGCTTTGCGCGGACTGAGCAAGTACGACACCTACACGACGGTGCTCACAGCCTCCGGCAAGCGTGACGCCGACATTCAGGGATCGCTGACCAACACCTTCCGCTATCGCCAGTGGCACGCTTCGGTGATGCTCGGCTACAGTCTCGGTGCCAAGACGCGACTCTTCGCCATGTATGGCGACAACGCTTCAGGAGGATACGGCAGCAGCATCTACTCGGAATATAACTACAGCCGCGACTACATGAAACGCTGGCGGAAGCCAGGCGACGAGAAGTATACCAACTACCCGGCCATCCTCTCTTCCTCAAACAGCGCCTATTATAAGTATTCACGCGTTTGGACAAGCATGTCCGGAGTCAATGGAGAGGTGCAGAACATTGGCAGCGACTATTATAATATGTATGACTACAGCGATGCTCGCGTGGTCAGTGCCGACTATCTCAAGCTGCAGAGTGTGAGCCTCACCTATGAGTTGCCCGCTGAGATCCTCGACAAGCTCTATCTCACGCGCCTGGCTCTGACGTTCTCGGCCTACAACCTCTTCACCATCTGCGACTCTGCCCTGAAGGGCCAGACGCCGACACAGGGAGGTTTCTCTACCATTCAGCTCTCCGACCGGCCCAGTTTCTCGTTCGGTCTCAACATCCAATTCTAAACCACGATACATCATGAATATCAGATATTCTTTCCATCTTCTCTCCCTGGCGCTGTTGACGCTGCTCTCTTCCTGCCAGAGTGACTTCCTCAAGGAGTACTCCCAGGACATGAGCCGCGCACAGACGCCGACGGACCTCAACGAGTTGATGATGGGCGACTGCTTACTGCCCTTAGGTCTGGCAAGCAACAGAAACTCGACCTATACCATCGATAATCCCAACTACGCTGTGCTGCATTTCATGGGCGATGAGCTGCAGGAAAACATCAGCACACCGGGACGCCCCGACTTCCTGAGGGAGAGTGAGACCTACTTCCCCTACTTCTGTTGGCAACAGGACACCTACCGCGACTATAAAGGCGCCAGCACGATGACCTCCGACGAGGCCAACTATTGGAATTTGGCCTATGAGAAGATCGACCGCTGCAACATGGTGATCAGTGCAGAGAAGGACGTCACCTGCGACAACGATGTCGACCGCGCACTGCTGCGCCACGTGATGGGCGAGACCCACTTCCTGCGCGCTACCTATTATTATATGCTCGTCAACCTCTACGGCAAGCCTTATGCGCCGCAGACAGCAGCCTCTACGCCCGGCGTGCCCATCAAGGTGAGCGCCAACGTCGAGGACAAGGAGTTTCAGCGGGCAAGTGTTGCTGACGTCTATCAGCAGATCCTCGCTGACCTTGACGAGGCGGAGAAAGACCTCAGCGACGTGACCACACCGGAAAATATCTACCATGTGGGACTCGACGCCGTCTATATCTTCCGCAGCCGGGTGGCGCTGTATATGCAAGACTGGAGTCAGGCTGCTGACTATGCCACGAAAGCGTTGCAACAGAACGACTACTTGCAGACGGTGGCTGGATGGGCGTCAAATACCGAGTATCCGATCAGTTCGGCCAACAAAGAGGTGGTCTTCTCCAACGGTGCCAGCTGCTTTGGCAACCTCGTCTTTGCTTATCCCCAGCGCAAAAACAGTTCGTGGGACGATTCTTACTCGCCGGCTTTTGAGGTTTCCGACCATCTCATGAGCCTCTTCTCCGCCAACGACGGACGACGCAAAGCCTACATCACCAACGAGGACGACCTGGGCTACCACCGCTGGTCGTACCATAAGATCGACAACAGCTACAAACACTTAGGCGTATACAACACCGTCAGCGATGTCTTCTCCCTGCGCACAGCCGAGGCTTATCTCAATCTCGCCGAGGCTGACGCTGAGCTTGGCAAGGACTCCGAAGCCTGCCAGTATCTCAACAAACTGCGCGACAGTCGCATACAAAACAACACCGCCGTCAGCCTCTCCGGCAAAGAGCTGATCTCTTTCATCCGTGAGGAGCGTGAGCGCGAGCTTTGTTTCGAAGGTCACCGCTGGTTTGACCTGCGCCGCTACAGCGTCGACACGAAGTATCCGCAGACGACAACCATCGAGCATACCTTCTCCACTTATACGCTTATGGGCTATGAGAACAAACGGCAAGAGACCCGTTTTTATCGCCTCCTGCCCAACGATGATGCCTACACACTCGACATCCCGTACAATGTGCGCAACTTCCAGAAGTCCATCGGAAGCAACAGCCGACCTGCACGACAGCCATTCAAGACGGTGGCGGCCAGTTAGGACGAGGACTCGGGTGACGACGACTCGGGTAGCGATTGGTAATGATCATGATCAGATAACATAAACATAGCAATCAACAATGAGTATCTATAAATATATCTTCCTGGCGTTTCTCGCCCTGCCGCTCCTTGCCTCATGCAGCAACGAGGACGACCTAACGCCCAGCAACGCCGACACCAACGGCTTCGCGCCCGAGGCCTCGGACAACAGCCAGACGGCAAAGATCCGCAACGAATTCTTCAAGGCTACCGGTGCCTACCTGCTCTTCAACGACACCCTCGTGAGTAAGTCCACCAACGGACAGCCGGAACTCTTCGACATCGCCTATGCCATGGTGGGCTCAGGATCGGTCAGCTCGTATAACTATCAATATACTTACATCACCGACGCGGCGGAACAACAGAAGGGGGCAAATGCCCTGCAAAAGTATCTGACCCGTAGGCTCGGTAAGCAGGTACCCTTCTCCTTCCTGCTCGTCGACGACATCTATTACACCAACTCCTATGGGCGTACGAAGCACCTGGCTTATCTGCTCGGCACGCGCGGCTATGCCATCAGCACCAGCAACGGCGAGATGTACGACGATCCGAAGAGCTACTTCATCAACATGCTCCTCAACATCGTCATCGACCGCTTCAACCGGCAGACTAACAAGGTCAAGGATGCCTTCTATGCCTATAGCAAGGACCACTACGGTGCGGACCTGACCGATGACGATATGGCCATCGAAAACGTGGAGCACGTCTATGGCTTCATGGAAAAAATCGACACTTGGGGGGATGGCTACTATTCGCTTCCCTACGAAAACCGTGATGTCAAGGACTACATCTCTGCTGTGCTGACAATAACGCGTGACGAGTTCGTCGCCCAGTATGGCGACTACGCACTGATGGTAGAGAAGTATGATATGATGCGGTCTATCATCACGAACATGGGATTTAACCTCGATGCTGAGGACTAATCAACAGGTTAAGACTGAGTAAATTGAAAACTAAGAAAGATGAAAAGTAAAAAAAGAGATACGATATTAGGATTAGCAGCACTGCTATGCATTTCCTTCGCGTTAGGAGCTTGCAGCAGCGACGATGACAGCGTGCCTACTGTCACGCCAACAGAGACCGGAACCTTCACCGACGCAGACGGAACGGTCTATCACTGGGTACGCATCAACACACTTGAATGGATGGTGGAGAACTATCGTGGCGGCACGCCGTGGTATGAGCAGAGCTATGAATCCAATGGCTTCGAGGAGAAGTTTGATGTCAGCGACACCGAAGCTGAGGACACGCTCATCGCCCACAATGGCAACTATCTGACTTGGGAGGATGCCAAAGCTTCGGCACCCAAAGGTTGGAGATTGCCGACGGATGAAGACTATCAAAACTTGGAGCGTGCCTTGGGCATGCGCGCAGCCGACGCCGCGAAAGAAGGATGGCGCGACGGCGCAGGCAAGTTGATGATGCAGAGCGGTGCGGGCACGATGTTAGGCTTTATCCTCAACGGTCAGCTGTCGTCGTGGTCGACAAGCAGCGTTGAGAAAAACCATGTCGGCGACTACGGCTGCTATTGGACAGCAACGCGCGACACGACAAAGACCACCAACGAGTGTGCCTTCATCCGCGTGCTCTGCGCTGGTCGCAACCAGGTGCAGCGCGTGGCCTGCCCTACCAAGCTAAGGTGGATGAGTGTCAAGTATGTAAGATAAAAATTCGCTAAATCATAAAAGCAATGAAAGCTTATCTCTTATCCGCGCTGACATTTTTCGCAGCCACAACCGCGCTGTCGCAGTCCACAGCAACACTTCGTGGGCACGTCAGCGGACTGAACCATAATAATAAGGTGTATCTCGTAGACACCGACACGCCCAACCACTCCACTACAGTAGACAGCACAGCGATTGCCGACGACGGCAGTTTCTCGCTCCACATAGCGCTGAAGAATCCCCGCATGTGCAGCCTCGCCTTCTATCAGAAGCTCAACAAGCCAGATAAGAACGGCAACACGCTGCAGCAACTCTCCCGTCTGCCACTGTTCCTCAACGGCAGCGACGACATCACCCTCACGTCCGACACGGCTACCCTTTTGGCTGACAATAGTGATGGTGCCCGTTTGCTCGCCACAGACATCAAAGGTGGCGGCAAGACAATGGTAGACTATCTGGCTTACCGTCGCTTCATCACGGCATCCGAGGACAGCGCTGACAAGGCCAGCTACGCCGAGGCTGATGCCTATTTCAAATATCTTGGTGACAAGAGTCAGTATCGCGACATCAGCCTCCACAAGGAGCTGACGGCCGCACGTCTCGACTCTCTGAAGACAGCGTGGATGGAACAGCACACCACAACGTCTGTCGCTGCCTTTCTCCTCAGCCGACGCTTTTACCAGGACTACACCTACTCGGTGGCTCTGATGAACAAATGGATCGCAGCCTGTACGGCAGACGGTGCGGAAGATACCACCCGCGTGTCATGGCTTTGCCGGAACGCAGACATCGTGCGCAGGCAATCCCTCGACATCCCCTTCCACGACTTTGATGCACAAAAAGCCGACGGAACGTCTGTCGCGCTGTCTACTCTTCGCCAACCGGGAAAGTTCGCGCTTATAGACTTCTGGGCATCGTGGTGCGGTCCCTGCCGCGCTGCCATCCCTAAGATCAAGAAGTTCTATGCTGCACACCGTGACCGTCTGACCGTTGTCAGCGTTTCCGTCGACGAGAAAAAGGCCAACTGGGCAAAGGCTGTCAAGCAGGAAGTTATGCCTTGGACACAGCTGTGGCTCACAGGCAAGAACATGGAGAAAGCCGCCAACGCCTATGTCATCAACTCCATCCCACGTCTCGTGCTCATTGCGCCCGACGGGAAGATCGTAAAGGTAACCTTTGACCCGGAAGAGATCTTTAAAGCAATTTTGGCAAGATAAACCTTGAAACAAAACCATAAACAAGAAAGATAGAAGAACAAAACGGCCAATGAATACCATTGTTAAGAATGTGGCGTTGCTGGTTTATAGCCTCTTTGCCACAACGAGCATCCATGCCCAGCAACAAGTCGCACAGTTTACCATAACGTCTCAAATCCAAGGTATGCCCGAAGGTGCCTTGGCTTATGTGTTGCACCCAGAGTCGCACGACACGCTCGCCGTGGGCAAGGTGTCGCAAGGCGCCTTCCTCCTGCGTGGCCATGTCGCCGCACCGCTGTTAGCAGAGTTGCACATCAATACCAAGAAATATCCGCTACCGAAAGATGAGTATATGAGCGACCGCATCGTCATGCTCTATCTCGACAACGATCCTTATCAGGTTTCGGCAGCACAGTTCGACAGCATTCCACTCTCCTACGAGATGGGATCGTCACCCGTACTCCGTGAGAACAACTATCAGGTAAAGGGCGGACGGGTGCAACAACAATATCAGCAGTGGCACGACACTCTGTGGCCGATGCGACAAAAAGCAGCACTGGCAAGTTTGGAAGCGTGGAGATATAAATATGGTGGTACAGAATACGGTGGACCGCAACGCCCTGACCAGCAAAAGGCCTTGCGTTTGGAAGTCGTCGCCGACTCCATCAAGAAAGTCTATGAACAGCAGAGCGACAACTACGCCTGGGCGCACCCCGACGAGCCTTACTCGCTCTACCTCTGGTCACAGCACCTCGATGACAAGTTCCGCTACACCGCCGCTGAACTCGACACGATGGTGGCGCACTTCAGTGGCAACAAAGATGCAAAGAGCTATGCGGCTTTTCTGAAGGACGTCACAACCGCACGCCGCTATGTCAAAGGCCTGCACTATCAAGACATCACTCTGCGCACCATCGACGGCAAAGCCGTCAGCTTGTCAAAATTAGCGAACCCTGGCGGTTACACGCTGCTTGACTTCTGGGCATCGTGGTGCGGTCCCTGCCGTGCTTCCATTCCTATGATGAAGAAACTGCATGCCGAGCGCCCAGCACTGAAAATCATCAGCGTGTCGTGTGACAAGAACCTTGCCGAATGGAAACGCGCCATGACAGAGGAAAAGATGCCATGGATGCAAGTGGTGTTGCCACAAGATGCAAAGCTCAAAGAACAGGCCGTCAACGCCTACCACATCCAGTTCATCCCTTCGCTCGTACTCATTGCTCCTGACGGCACCATCGCTTATGCTGCAAGCAGCGCCCAGGAGATCATCTCACAAATAAAAGCTGAATAACAGTCTACTAACAACCTTTTCTCTCTCTCTCAATCCTTCTGGTACGTGCCCGCGACGGGTGTGTGCCAGTTTTCTTATGCGTGTCTCTCTGCCCGTCTTCCCGACGTCAGCCATAAACCCACGAAGGTCAGGGCACCATTGAGCATGAGCAGCTCGTAGCCGAACTGATAATCGAGGTAGCGGCGGGCAAGAAGGTCTGCGGTAAGACAGAGGAGCGGGGAGGCCACACAAACGTACGGTACCCAACGGTCGCGTACACCACGACGCGTGAAGAGGCCGTAGGCAAACAAGCCGAGCAGCGGACCATAGGTATAGCCGACCAGCATCAGCACGGCCTGCAACAGACTGGTGGAGTTGAGACGGGCAAAGACGAGGATAAACGCTATGAAGACCAAGGCGATGAGGACGTGCGTGCGCTTGCGCAACGCCTCATCGTCAGGACGACGGAACAAGTCGACACACACACTCGTGGTCAGTGCGGTCAGCGCCGAGTCAGCGGAGGAAAAGCAAGCAGCCACGATGCCGATGGAGAAGAGGACGGTCACCACCGGCCCCAGGCGCCCTCCGGCCGTGAAGTCGAGCATCAGCTCATCAGTGTTTTCCGGCAAGGCCATACCCCACCTCTGAGCGAGCAAAGCCAACAAGACGCCAAGCGCCAACAGCAGGAGGTTGGCCGGAAGGAAGGCGAAACCATAGGAGCACAGGTCCTTCTGCGCCTCGCGCAATGTGCGGCACGTGAGATTTTTCTGCATCATATCCTGATCGAGACCCGTCATCACCACCACGATGAACACGCCGGAGAGGAACTGCTTCCAGAAGTTCTGCGTTGACCGCCAGTCGTCGAAGACGAAGATGCGCGAGCGCGCGTCATGAGCTACGGCCGAGACAGCGTCGGGGAGCGACATGTCGAGTGCCTGTGTGGCACTGAGAATGATCAGCACCAGCGTGGCAAGAATGCAAAACGTCTGGAACGAATCGGTCCACACGAGCGTGCGGATGCCGCCCCGTCGGGTATAGAGCCAGATGAGCAGGACGAGCGACGACACCGTCACGGCAAACGGCACATGGTAGGCGTCGAGCACAAAACGCTGGAGGATCATGCAGACGACGTAGAACTTCACGGCCGAGCCCGTCATCTTACCGATGATAAAAAACGACGCCCCGGTGGTGTAGCTCCTTGCGCCCAGCCGTCCTTGCAGATAGGTGTAGATACTCGTCAGCCTGAGACGGTAGTAGACCGGCAGCAGCACGAAGGCCACGGCAAAGTAGCCCAGGATATAGCCCATGCACATCTGCAGGTAGGTCATCTGTACGCTGAGCACCATGCCAGGTACGGAGACAAACGTCACGCCCGAGATGCTGGCACCAATCATGCCAAAAGCCACCATCGCCCACGGTGAGCTATGACGTGCACTGAAGAAATCTTTGTTGTCGGCCTTGCGGCTCGTCAGCCATGACAGAGCGAGCAACAGCAGGAAATAGACGAGTATGGAAAGGATGATGATCATGGGTGCAAAAGACGGAAGAAAAAAAGAAGTAGCCAAAAACAGAAGACATATTTAGTGTTTATTAACCTATAAGTAGCAAAAAACAAGAACCTCTGCATCCTCACGGACACAGAGGTTAGACTCTCTTCAAAGCACAAGGAGAAGGAAGTTACACTTTGCGAAAGGAAATGAACTCTCATCCATGTGCAATGGCGTTATCGATTGTGTTAATGGCGTTTCATTGACACAGCGAACCCTCCGCCCGGTGCTTCAGTGAATTTAAGTACATCGCCACGCCGCACCTTGCGGTGAGTGATGACATAAGCCTTGGGGTTGGTCTTATAGTCAGCATTCTTTGCATCGGCATAGATCGTACAGTCGTAAACGGCATGCTTATCAAGGAAGTCGAGTTTCACGCTGCACTGATGTCCGTCGGCATCGCATTTACCACCAAGATACCAGTCACCGGTCTTCTTGGCCTTGCGTGCCACGGTGATGTATTTGGCAGGTTCTGCCTCAAGGTATTTAGTGTCGTCCCAGTCAAGAGGCACGTCTCTGATAAATTGGAAGGCATCGTCGTACTTGGCATAGTTCTCCGGCAGGTCAGCAGCCATGGCCAGTGGACTGTACATGACCATGTAGAGAGCAAGCTGCCCCACGAGTGTGGTGTGGACATACATATCCTTCTTGTTAGAATTCCAAGTGCCGATCTGGGTCTCAAGGATGCCGGGGGTGTAGTCCATAGGGCCACCCTGCAGGCGCGTAAAAGGGAGTATGACCGTATGATAGGGCTCATTGCCTGAGAAAGACTCGTATTCCGTGCCGCGTGCGCTCTCGTTGCCCACCAGATTCGGCCACGTACGGCAAAGGCCGGTAGGACGCACGGCTTCATGGGCATTGACCATGATATGATGCTTGGCTGCCTCGGTGACACAATAGAGATAGTGGTTGTTGATCGTCTGACTATAGTGATGCTCACCACGTGGGATGATGTCGCCGACATATCCACTCTTTACAGCATCGTAGCCATATTTGTTCATCAAATCGTATGCAGCCCCGAGATGTCTCTCGTAGTTTTGTGTAGAAGCAGAAGTCTCATGATGCATCATCAGTTTGACACCCTTGGAATGGGCATAGTCGTTGAGAGCCTTGATATCGAAGTCGGGGTAAGGCGTGACAAAGTCAAAGACATAGTCCTTGCTGTGTCCAAACCAGTCCTCCCATCCCTCGTTCCATCCTTCGACAAGCACTTCATCGAGATGGTTCTTGGCGGCAAAGTCGATGTATTTTCTAACCTCAGCGTTGTTGGCACCATGACGGCCGTTGGGCTTCACTTTCGTATAGTCAGTTTCACCGAGCTTCACAGAAGGCAGATCGTCAGTGTAGTTCCAAGTGTTGTTACCGGCGATCATTTCCCACCACACTCCGCAGTATTTCACGGGATGGATCCAGGAAGTATCCTCAATCTTGCAAGGCTCGTTGAGGTTGAGCGTGAGCTTGCAGGCAAGCATGTCACGGGCATCATCGCTGACAAGCACCGTACGCCATGGCGTCGTACAAGGTGTCTGCATATAGCCTTTCATGCCGGTGGCATCAGGAGTAAGCCAGCTCTCAAAGACCATGTTTTTATCGTCAAGGTTGAGGTGCATGGTAGGATAGTTCACGCAGGCGGCCTCGTGAATGTTGATATAAAGCCCGTCATGTGTCTTCATCTGTAGCGAGGTTTGCACACCAGTCGGAGAGAATACTGTTTGAGAGGCATTACCGTCGACAGCAGTCTTCAAGCGTTCACGGATGCCGGAGAGTGGGGTGATCTGTGTCTCATACTCTTGTGTGTCATAGTCGCCCGGGATCCAGTAGGCAGTGTGGTCGCCCGTCATGGCAAACTGTGTGTGCTCTTCCTTAATGATGAAATAGTTGAGATCCGCCTGCCGTGGGAATTCATAGCGCAGTCCCATACCGTAGTCGTAGACGCGAAATCGGAGGATGATATGTCTGTTGGTAGCCTTCTGATAAAGGTTCACAGCCATCTCGTTGTAGTGATTGCGGATCGTGGAAGTTTCTCCCCATACGGGTTTCCACGTCCCGTCGAAGGTTGATCTCTTGCAGTCTTCCTCTGTGAAGCCATCCATGAGACTGGTCTCCTCCAGTCCCTTACTGGCGTGCTTGTCCTTGGCCAGTTCCAATCCAAGATGAGAAGGACGTATCACCTCACGCTTTTTATAGGTCATCTCGTATGTGGGCACACCATCTTGCGAGAGAGAGAATTTTACCGCTACGTTGCCATCAGGCGACGTGACGGTCTGGGCCTCAAGACCGCATATTGGCAACATCATGGCGATGGTCAACGTAAATAATGTTTTTCTATAATTCATATTTGCTTTATTCTACAAGTGTTTTGTCTTTTAGTTCGTCTTCCGTTTATTCCATCACCACCATGGTCCAGTATTTCAATGAGGGCAGGGTGAAGGTGATATAGTCACCCTGTTGTTGGAATGGCAACTCCTGGGCGACACCGCCAAGAGCATCGGGTGAGGCCACCCATACTTTCTTCACATCTTTTGTCTTCACTGCCAAAGGAATGTTGGACAGTGCCTTGGGTTCTGGTTGTGTGCCATCCACGTCGCGCCAACTCAGAGAATTGGCTTGGGAGAAGTTGAGCAGGCTGATAATCTTCTTTCCATTCACTTCGCGACATACCGTGGTAACGGTCTGCAACTTGGGGGGCCACAAGTTGATGGTCACCTCGCTGCTGTTGGCTACGACAGGAATGGAAAGGTCCGTTCCCCGGTCTCTCAGCACGTTCTCGTATGCAGTGAGGAAATCGTAGTAGTGAACAATGGCCTTATCGAGTTGCTCGTCCATTTTCAGATCGCCATTGGGGAAGTACTCTTTATGGAGCATGTGGTCTCCTAATTCCAGATGGCTTGCTCCGATGGCAAACATCACGGCATCAGTGAGCAACACACCCGGCGTGTTGAACGTTCCGGACTCCTTATTATAGTTCATGTAGGCAGCGAAAACCTGAGCCATTGCCGGAGCGGCAGGATCCGTGTTGGCTTCGCTTTGATTATTACGCATGATAGAGAACAGGTCGGAAAACTGGTCTTCACCTCCCCACAACTCGCTGTAGAGAAAGTCTACGTCGCCCGTAGCAGCCATCTGTTTAGCACCATAGTTGCTCACAGCATTCATCACCAGTCTCTTCGCAGGATCGGATTTCTTCATTTTGGCAATAAACGAGGCAAATCCCTGGGTGACATTGATCTTACTGCCATAGTAGTCATATTCCGGATCACGGTTCCCCACTTGGTCAATGTGGAAGCCGTCGAAGTCAAACGTATTATAAACGTCGCTGACCTTCCGGGCGAAATAGTCTTGCCAGGCTGTGTTGCCGGGATTGACGAGCGTGATATTGCTCTTCCATCCTGATGGCAAAGTGAGCGCGTCGACAGTGCTGTGGCTCTCATCCTTATACATGTACCATTTGGTACTGACACCATCCTGTACGGCATCATCCAACGCACCGTAGCAGAGATCATAGAACATGGCCTTCATGCCGTGGGCATGGGCCTGGTTGATATACGCTTTGACGACACTGGTGTTGACCTTGCGATTGGCGATATCGGCATAGCTGTCCTCTACCTTACCGTCGCGGAGCACTACGGGCTCGTGGTGCTTGTTTTGCCAGTCATAGAACTGCAGGCCGTTGATGTGGCAGCGATTAAGTAGCGCTGTCTCCTGGCTGATCACCTCTGACGTCTTCGTGTCGTCGTAGGTGCCCACGAAGCCATAGCGCGGGTACCGCGCCCAGTCGGAAGACACATCAATAGCGATTGTGCCGCAGATAGTCTGTTTGCCACTGACATCAGTAGTATACACATCAGCGAGGTAGCCCGTGTAGTCAGTGGAAGGCGGTGTCCATGTCCAACTGGTACCGGTGAGAGACTGTTCCTCAATGACGGTGGCACCTTGGCGGTAGCGCACCTTGGCACCGTCCGGCAGCGGGCTGCCGGACGTGAAGGAGACTTTCTCTCCGGGAGCATATCGGGCCTTGTCGGTGGACAAGTGTAGGCTGAGATCGGAGATGAGCGTCGTCGCCGGCTGTGTCGGCTGGATGGTCGACGGATCTATGGGAGAATCGTTGTCGCTGCTGCAAGCAGCGCACAGCAGAGGTATAGCTAAAAGCAAAGAGTACATTTTCATGAGTATCGTTTTATGTTGTACTAGGATATCTATAAGTATTCTATTGTCTGACGATGGAGACCGTCTCGGCGAGTTGGTTAAGTGTGATGGTGTAGGTACCCGACTGTGTTATCTTCCATTTCTGGTCGATGTCGCCCACATTGATGTCGAGATACTGGTTTTTGAGTTCCTCGTCGCTTTTATCAATGAAGAGCATCTTTTCGGTCTGGCCGGTAGGCTCCTTGTCGTTTCCTGCAGCACAGAGGAACCAAGCGCCATTCCAGTCGTTGCGCTTATCACAAGTGAACTTCAGCTCTCCGGCATTCAGCGTACCGGTCCATGTGAAGATGTAAGGATTATCGGTGGCCTGCAGGGCTGTGGCGTTATCAATTGACCAGCCTGCGGGAGTAGCATCGCCAACCATCCAAATGGTGGTGTAAGGCGTGAACGGTTTCATCAGCATACGTTCCTTGCCTTTACGGATGTCCACACATATCTTATAAGCCTTGCCGGTCTCCCCATCTTTCAAGAACCATTTATGGTCCGGATCATAACCACTGACAAACTGCATGTGCGTGTCGGTGTAAGGAGCATTGTCAACCGTAGCCTTGTACATATTCTCCCAGCTGCCTTTGGCTGTACCGAACTTGAACTCACCGCCTTTGTCAAACACCTTGCCGGTGCGGAAGAGGTATGGGTCAAGAGCATCTGTGCTCATTGTCTCAAAGCCCCAGTCGGTCATGTTGCCCACCAAATAGAGATGATCGAAAGCCGGACGGTTACCTTCAGCTTGGGTGAACGTTACATCACCCGTGAGCAGATTGGCTTCCACCTTATAATAATGGCTCTCTTCTATCTGCCATTTCTCATCGGGCTCGTTGTCGCCGGTGCGCAGTACGGCACGGTCATCTGTGCCCTTGTTGTAAGAGGGAAGGAATTGTCCCTTTGTGGTGATGAACTTTAGTGAACCAGCCTTCAGGTCGCCTTCCCACTCAAACAAGCCATTGTCGACACGCTCCATGACCGTAGCATTGTCGGCGTTCCAGCCATTGGGTGTAGCGTCGCCGATGAGATAGAGCGTTGTGGTGACCGGCTGATAAGGTGTGACAGAGAAAGAGAGGGAATCAGACAGAGTGCCTTCCCATCCCGGAGTCTGAGTCAAAACACGCGCCTCGATGTCGCATTTCTGTCCGGGCACACCACCGAACTGGTCGAGGACGATCCCATTAAGGTTTTCTTGGTTCACGCTCCAGGAATAGGTCTGTCCTTCTTGGCAGAGGGCTGTATAAGGCTCGGCGAAGCGCGTGCCGGCCTTGGCCAGTTGCAGTGTATAGTAGATGCGGTTGCCTGTGCCGCCATTGTTACCCGTTGTCCAGTTGAGAGTAAGTGCGTTGGCAGCGTGGTTGATCTCCTGTAAGGCATCAGTGCTTTGCTCGGCAGTGAGTGTTAGTGGATCCATGCCGAGGTTGTCTTCTTGATAATCTTGGTCGTTGCAAGCCGTGAAAGACAGTCCGCAGAACAGCCATACCAAAAGCGAAAATAAATATGTCTTATTCATACTACTTAGCGTATTATTAATTAGAAAACAATGTGTGGCTTAATAGCCTGGGTTCTGTGTGATGAGAGGATTGGCGTCTATCTCTGTTTGAGGTATAGGGAAGAGCAGCCGGTCCTTGTTGACATTGTTTTTGCCAATGGATTTCAGGAACTTGATGGCATAGTTGCCGTGGTCGATTCGAACCATGTCGAACCACCGATGTCCTTCGAACGCAAACTCCATACGCCGCTCATGAATGATTTTCTCCCGCATTTCGTCCTGGGTCAGTCCCGTTACGGCGTCTAAGCCAGCCCGCTTACGGACGATATTGAGTGGAGTCTCTGCCGCGGTGGTCTGCCCCATTTCGTTAAGAGCCTCAGCTTTCATGAGCAAGACATCGGCATAACGATAGACGACAAAGTTAGCAGGTGAGGTGTTGTACTCGGGTGAGACGCTCTTGGAAACGAGGAACTTGCGGACATTGTAACCTGTGATGGAGTAAGAGCTCTTGTAAGCATGCCCATCATAATCAGGGCAACCTTGGTAGAATACCGTCAGATCCTTGCGCTTGTCGCCCGGCTCCCATTGGCTCATGAATTCTTTGGTAGGCTGGTTCCAGCCCCATCCGCCAGCAACGAAATCAGAGTTACGCGGTCCCATAAAGGTGGAGAGCCAACTTGACTGTGGATTGTTGCCCCAGAAATCATAGTTGGTGTCACCACTGTACTGTACTTCGAAAATAGACTCCGGTCCATTGTTGATAGTTGCGTCAAAGTTATCCTCGAATTTGCACTTGCCGAGGTCATAGCCTAAAGCGGTAACAGAATCACAAAGATTGACCACATGCTGATAGTCAGCCTTGTTGTCTGGCGCAAGTGTGAGATACATGTCGGCCAGCATTGTCAGGGCAGCATCTTGTGTGGCACGGCCCAAATCCAGGCTGCTATAGTCCTTCTTTGCAGGAAGCAGATCGATGGCTTTGCGGCAGTCAGAGGCGATCTGGCTATACACCTCTTCCTTGGAAGCACGGGCGATCGCTGTCGGCTGACCGGGTGTGAAAGGCCTCAGGCGCAGGGGCACACCACCATAGAGACGGACCAATACATAATAATAATGTGCACGGAGGAAGTAGGCCTCACCGAGTGAACGCTTCTGGATATTATCACTGGCTTTGCCTTCCAAGTCATTGATGAGAATATTGCATTGTCCAATGCCTACCCAAGGGGAACGCCACATATACAGGGCCATGCCGTTGTCACTCAACGTAGTGAAGTTAGCGGCTTGCACGGTCTCCAAACCGTCTGTACCACCGCCGGCACCTACGATGCTGTTGCCGGCCACGATGTCGAGCGTCCATATACGTTGGTTGTACATGTTTGACGATTGCAGGGTACGATAGCAACCATTTGCCATGGCTACCGCCACCGAGTCAGTAACGTCTACTTCGGGGTCAACAGTGTTCTTGGGGGTTTTGTCGAGGAAGTCATCACCGCAGGAAACTAAGGCAAGTGAAGCCAAGGCGATGGCACAATAATGATATATCTTATTCATAGCGGCAATCAGAAATTGAGGTTGATACCAAAGTTGAAAGTACGTGAGATGGGATAGTTGCTAAGGTCTATGCCATTGACACCCACCTCCGGGTCAAAACCTGAGTAACCAGTGATGGTGGCAACATTCTCACAGGAGAAGATGAGGCGTGCTGAAGACAGAGACAGCGCGCGAAGCCATGTGGCAGGCAGGTTATAGGAAAGGGAAATGTTTTTCAAGCGCAAATAAGAGCCGCTTTCTACATAACGGTTTGAAACGCGGTTGTTGCCATTGGGGTCTCCGTAGACGGCGCGAGGCATAGAGGTACTGGTACCCTCTCCGTGCCAGCGTCCGAGTACATCGGTGAGCTGGTTGTAGGCAGCGGACATTCCCATGAGGTCAATATTGTTGGCATTGAAGATCTTATTGCCAGCCACACCTTGAAGATACACGCTCAACTCCAATCCCTTCCAGGAAACCATATTGTTGATAGAGAAGAGGTGCGCCGGATTAGGATTGCCGATGACCGTACGATCCTTTTCATTGATGACGCCGTCGTTGTTGAGGTCACGGAAGCGTATGTCGCCAGGTTCCGCACCAGTCTGCACGGCATGCTCCTCTACCTCTTTCTGGTTCTGGAAGATTCCGTCTGTGACATAACCATAGAACACGTTGATGGGATACCCTTTTGCCAACATAGTGACATACGAGTTGTTGATCTGGTTGATGTAGTAGGGTACGCTGCTGTTGAGATTGTCGATCTTATTGCGGTTGTAAGTATAGGAAACACTTGTCTCCCATCCCGGATGAGCCTGACTTTCCTTGAAGTTGATGGTATGGAGGGAGACCTCGATACCCTTGTTCGTCACCTTGCCGGCATTGGTGTATGTCGTGCTGGTGTCCTCAAAGCCAGAAGTAATAGGTATGGAGGCTTTGACAAGCATATCAGAAGTTTTCTTCAGATAAGCATCGACGGTGAGCATAACACGTGAGTCGAAAAGGGCTGCATCAAAACCAATGTTGGTCTGTGTCACCGTCTCCCAGTGAATATCAGGATTGGACAATGTAGTGGAGATGAGAGCAGTTTGCTCCACGCCGTCAGCGCCGAAAGGATATACACTGGTATTGTATGTAGCTAAATAACCATAGTTGCCCACACTGGCCTGACTACCCGTCTGGCCGTAGCCGGCACGTATCTTAAGGTCAGAAAGGATATGATTGGGCTTGTACCATTTTTCTTCGGTAAGACGCCAAGCCAAAGATACGGAGGGGAAGGTGCCCCAACGGTGGCTGCGTCCGAAACGGCTTGAACCGTCACGGCGTATGGTAGCTGTAACTAAATAGCGGTTCATGTAGTCATAGTTGGCACGCGCCATATAGGAGAAGAGGGACCATTCTGTGGTGTTGCCACCCATTGACTCCATCTTCTGGCCATTATCCATCTCGTGCACATTCTCAAACGAGAAAATATTTTTTTGAGCATTGAGATAGTTATAGTTGTTCCATTGAGCTGACGTACCGGCCATAACATTCAGATGGTGCTTCCCCAAAAAAGTATGATCGAAGGTGAAGTAGTTGTCCCACAGATATGTAAACGACTTGTTGTTGCTCTGATAGCGGGAAGCCTGAACAACGGGCGTGGGCTTCCAATTGTAGGCAGGAGTAAAGTTTTCATAATCCCAGAATTTTGCATCAAGTCCGAATGTGGTCTTGAACTTCAGCCATGATGTCAGTGAGGCTTCACCAGAGATGTTTCCCAACAAATTGTATCCCTTAGTCTTGTGGATATCGGTCACCGTGGGGCCAACAGGGTTACGTGTAGAACCGTACCACAGGGAGTTACCCTCCGGACCAGACCAATTGCCACAGTCGTCTTTAACTGGCAATACAGGCAGTGCACGATAAGTGGATCCGAGGTCATAACTTCCTTGCTCTTTCAGATCGGCACTCATCGAGAGGTTGGTGCTGACCTTCAGCCAGTCGAGTACTTGTGCGTCCAGATTATCTTGGAAAGTATAACGTCGGTAGTTTACGCTGCGCACGGTGCCACTTTGCTTTTGGAAACCTCCGGAAACATAGTAGTTGATCTTGTCAGAACCACCCGTGTAGCTGAGAGTATAGTTTTGGAGATATCCTGTACGGAACATCTCATCAACCCAGTTCGTACCCTCGCCGAGTGATACAGGGTTAGTCCAAAGAGGGTTGGTCGCATTGCCGGAGTTGGTCATCATATCGTTGCTGAGAGCTGCATATTCTGCAGCGTTGAGCAGGTGAGGCTTCTTTGTGGCGTGCTGGGCAGAGAGATTCATGTTCAGTATCAGGTGTCCACGACCGTCTTTACCCTTCATCGTAGTAATGAGAATGACGCCGTTGGCACCGCGTGAACCGTAGATGGCTGTAGCGGAAGCATCCTTGAGAACGTCGATGCGCTCGATGTCTGCCATGTTGAGATTGTTAAGCCCTAAATCAGTAGGGACCCCATCAATGACAACGAGCGGGTCGCAGTTGTTAATAGAACCCAAACCACGGATTTTAATGGACACGTTATCACCTGGCTTACCGGCATCAATGACTTGCAGGCCTGACACCTTTCCCTGAAGGGCCTGCCCAAGATTAGCTACGGGCTGGTCTTTTAAGTCTTTGTTGGCTAAAGAACCGACAGCACCGGTAAGGTCGCGCTTGCGCATGGTACCATAACCAACCACCACTACTTCGCTGAGCTGCTGATTGTCCTCCACAAGTACAATGTCAACATTGTTCTTGCCATTCAAGGGTACATCCTTTTCTTTGTACCCCATATAAGTAAATGACAGTGTACTGTTGGCGGGTACCGAAAGGGTAAACGCGCCATTGAGATCCGTTACGGTGGCATTCTTCGTACCTTTCTGTACCACGCTTGCCCCAATGATGGTCTCACCACTTGCGTCCTTGACGACTCCATGTACTTGTATGTTCTGCGCTGTGATGTCGAGAGACAACATCGCGGCAAACAAACCAAGCACTACTCTTTTGTGAATTGTCATTTTGTGCATATAAGAATTAGGTTTTTATGAAAATTAATCTTTGTAAGATTCCAATTGCAAAGTTAGCCGTTATTAGCACAAGATGTAATGACAAGTAATGGAGAAGTAGATTAATTTAAAATGTTAATATACATAATACACTAATAATGAGTGATATAGGAATATAATATAAGATAGGCCAAGTAGAATATTATAAGAATAAAAAACGTCTAATGTAGGCGTTAGATAGGTGAAAGCCATTACCTAATGACCGTTCCGATCTTCATGACATCCTCTTCAAACGATTCCTTATTGATGGCCCAGTTTTTCACACGTGAACGATAGTTGTAGATGGTTTGTGGAGAATAGAAAAGCACGGAGGCGATCTCGCTACTCTCTTTTACACCGAGCCTGATGAGTGCGTAAATACGCTGCTCAGAAGTCAGAGAGTGATTGTCGGAAGCCACGATACAGTGTGCAGGCTCAAGCAATGCGTTGAGCTCAGTAGTGAAAGTCGGATAGAGATCAAGGAACGCCTTGTCAAACCGGTTTCGGAATACCTCTGCCTCCTCTTCTGATAACCTTGACGAAGAGACGGCGCTAAGCAATTCATTGACTTGATTGGCCTTGATCTTGCGTCGCACAAAGGTCTGATAATGGGCGAGTCGGTCAATAAACTTAGCGCAAAGGTCTATATATAATTTTGCCAGCCGCTCCCGTTTGCGGTTGGTATCAACAAGCATCGTGTTTGCTTTGGCAAGTCTGGAGTTGAGTTCAGTAAGTTTGAAATTGAGTTCAGTAAGTTTAGAGTTGCTTTGCGAAAGCTGATGACGGCGGTTGGTGAGCAACTTGTTCTGCCGGAAGATGTAAAGGATAGCCATCAGAGAGCCAAAGACCAAAAGCGAGATGATGACAATAGCCCACTTCAATGTATTATTACGGTTCATCATCTGCTGCTCATAGGATGCCACAATGGTCGGCATTTTCTGTGAGATTTCCAAAATACGCAGTCGTGCGTTGAAGAATTTGGCATCCTCCATGGCAATGTTGATATATCTGTCTGCCCGTTCAATATTGTCATTGTCTTCCCGGAAGAGATATGTGGCCAAATCTTGAAGCGCCAAGTTCTCACGCGTACAGCAGATGGCATCGCTGATGGCAGCCTCTATAAGGTATTGCTCATATCTTTCCTGGTCACCATGGGCACTGTAGTTATTGGCGATAGCAAAAGACGCCATCGCATAGTATCGGGAGTGTTTAGAGAGCCTCCGGATGGTACGGAAATAGTAATAGAGGGCTTTTTTATCGTTGCGCTCTACGTAGATGTAGTATTCACCATGATAATAATCCCAAAAGGGCATCGAAGGCTCCAGAAAAGGCATAGCTTGCTTGAGAAATTCTCTTGCCCGTGCAGCGTAGATAGGCGAGAATCGGTCGTCGCTGCAATAATTTGCCCAATTGGAGTAAAGAATGAAGTAAGTAAGATAATATTGTAGTTTGAGATCTTTCCCCGAACCTTTTATGTTGATATTGTCAAGCACCTCGATAGCTTCACTATAAAGGCCGCCAATAGCATAGAGTTGTGCCTGCCTGAGAAGATTGAGTTTAATATAATGGTCCTTATGGAGTTTTTGAGATAGGGAGAGGGCTATGTCGACATAATAGCGTGCAGAGTCGAATTTGAATACATAATATTCGTCAAAGAGCTGGTCATAGAGACGGAGTTGTTGTTCACTGTCCGGTTGCGCTTTGAGTTGAGTTTTGAGGTAGTTGATATGCTGGAGCTTGTGTTGAGTATAGGCAGGACGCTGGTCAAGGACTTCATCAAGCCATTGCAGGTTGCGCTGGTTCGCTGACTGAATAGTCACCGAAGCAAGTGCCGGCAGCACAATAGCCACCAGCACTCGCATCAGAGTATAACGGAATGAGCACATCTCTTCAACTGTTAAGTCTGAAGGGAGGCATGACTGCTGCCGTGTAGTACATGCTGCCGTTGAAAGCAGGCCGTGAACCCAAGGCTGTCTTTCCCTTTGAAGCCTTTCCTTTGGCTGGTGCAGGCAGTTTCGGGAAGGCGGCATTCTGCTTAAACAACATCAGGGCATGCGTGATAACGGGATCGTCTTGGTTGAGATACTCGTAGAGTGCCTGCTCGTCAAGCATGTTGTAGATGATGCGGCCGTTGATGAACTGCTCCAAGAGCGAGTGGCTCTTCTTGATAAGCAGGTTGCGGCGCTGCAAGCCGTGCTTGTCGGCATAGTCAGCGAACTGGTCGACGGTATTTTGCTCATTGAGATACTTCGAGAGGTCGAGCATCTGTTTAAACATCTTCATCTTTTGCCGGTTATTGTCGGTGTAAGTGAAGGCGAACTGCAGGATGAGTCCGCTCATAATCGCTTGCTTATAATAAGAGGTGACAAACGTGGTGTCTTCCGGTACAAAGATGTCCGGCGTGATGCCGCCACCACCGTAGACCACACGTCCGATACCCGTATGATAAGCCGGACCCGTGTGCTTGATGCTGTCCTGAGAGAAGAACTCGCCGTGCTGGTAGCGCTCTATGATATCCTGAGCGTAGGCTTCCTCGTCGCCGTCGACATAAGGCTTCTGGATACAACGGCCCGATGGCGTGTAGTAGCGAGCGATGGTCAGTCGGATCATCGAACCGTCGGGGAACGGGATCTGCTGCTGCACGAGGCCCTTGCCGAAGGAGCGGCGCCCGATGATCGTAGCACGGTCGTTGTCCTGCATGGCGCCGGCGAAGATCTCTGCGGCTGATGCTGTGCCTTCGTTGATAAGCACCACGAGCGGGATGCTCTTGTAAGCGCCGTGTCCGTCGGAACTGTAGTCCTGCCGTGGCGACTTGCGTCCTTCTGTGTATACGATGAGTTTCTTGGCGGACAGGAACTCGTTGGCAACCTGTACGGCGCTCTGGAGATAGCCACCGGGATTGTCACGCAGGTCGATGACGAGGTTCTGGAAGCCCTGCTGTTGCAGGTTGGCCAAGGCGATGAGCAACTCAGGATAGGTCTTCTCACCAAAGTTCTTGATCTTGATATAGCCCGTATTGTCATCGAGCATATAGGCTGCCGTGATCGTCTTCGTCGGTATCTCAGCGCGCGTGATGTCAAAGAAGAGCACCTTCGGGTGGCCGAAACGCAGCACGCCGACACGTACCTTGGAGCCCTGCGGACCCTTGAGACGGTGCATGGCCTCCTCTTGTGTGACCTGTTTGCCGACGAATTTCTTACCGTCGACCATCACGATTTTGTCACCGGCGATGATTCCGGCCTTCTCAGCAGGACCGTTCTTGATGACGTTCTCAACGTGGATGGTATCCTGGCGAATGGTGAACTCGATGCCTACGCCGGAGAATGAACCCTTGAGATCATCCTCGGACTGCTGCACATCCTTGGCACTGATATACACCGAGTGCGGGTCGAGTTCACCGAGGATGAGCGGCATGGCCTTCTCCACGAGCGAGTCGATGTTCACGTCGTCGACGTATTGGTCATCAATGATCCGCAGCAGGTTGCTGAGCTTGTTGCTGCCATTGTTGACCACCGTCAGGCGGCTGCCCGAGAAATGGTTGGCGTAGAAAGTGCCAATGAGAATACCGAGAATCATGCTCACCGCCATGAGCAGTGGCATAAACCGGTTCTTCTTGTCATATTTCATATTCATATCTTATTGCTTTTTCATTGTCCTTGCCGACATCGGCTTGCTTTATTGATGCAAGCCACTGTCGTGTCACTCCTTTTTGGGCTGCTGCTTCTCAAGTTCATTCATATCAAGGAAGTCCACCTCCACACCGGCGCGCTGCAACAGCCGAATGCCGTCGTCGAGTCGGTATTTCTCGCCATAGACCACGCGGCGGATGCCCGCCTGGATGATCAGCTTGGCACATTCGATGCAGGGCGAGGCTGTGACATAGAGCGTAGAGCCGTCGCTGTTGTTGCCGGAGCGGGCGAGTTTGGTGATCGCGTTGGCCTCGGCATGCAGGACATAAGGCTTGGTGATGCTGTTCTCATCTTCACAGATATTCTCGAAACCACTGGGGGTGCCGTTATACCCATCGCTGATGATCATCTTGTCCTTGACGACGAGAGCTCCTACCTTGCGGCGTATGCAGTAAGAGTTCTCGGCCCAGATATGCGCCATGCGCAGGTATCGGCCGTCGAGCAAGTGTTGCTTTTGTGCTTTACGTGCTTTTTCTTCCTCTTCTTTCATAACGATACTTACGTAAGAATACTTATATATAATATGTGTAGATCATGCTTTGCGAATGCCGTCGCGCACGAGCAGTGCGTCGATCGTCGGTTCCTGACCCCGGAAGCGCTTGTAGAGCGTCATCGGGTTTTCCGTACCACCCTTCGAGAGGATGCAGTCACGGAAGCGCTGGGCGGTAGCCTGATCGAAGATGCCGTTGCGCTTGAACACGCTGAAAGCGTCGGCGTCGAGCACCTCGGCCCATTTATAACTATAGTATCCGGCGGCATATCCTCCGGCCATGATGTGCGAGAACTGTGTTGTCATGCATGTGTTAGGAAGCTGCGGCAAGAGAATAGCGTCCTTCCACGCCTCTTTCTCAAAGAGCTGGACGTCGGTAGTGAACGGCTCGCGCTGGGTGTAGTAAGCCATGTCAAGCAGTCCGAAGCTCACCTGACGCAGACAGCCGTAGGCCACATTGAAATTGCGTGAGCGCACGATGCGGTCGACAAGTTCGTCGGGAATCGGTTCGCCCGTCTGGTAATGAAAGGCAAAGGTGCGCAGGTATTCCTTTTCTACCACATAGTTCTCCATGAACTGCGACGGCATCTCCACAAAGTCCCACCATACATTCGTGCCGGAAAGGCTGGCGAAACGGGTGTTGGCAAACATGCCGTGAAGTGAGTGACCAAACTCATGCAGGAAGGTCTCCACCTCGTCGAGCGTGATCAATGCCGGCTTCTCCGGCGTGGGCTTCGTGAAGTTCATCACCACGCTCACGTGCGGACGGATGTTCTCACCCCTGTGGTTGATATGTTGTCCCTGAAACTCCGTCATCCAAGCACCGTCGTGTTTGCCCTTACGAGGATAGAAGTCGGCGTAGAAAACTGCGAGATAGCTGCCGTCTTTGTCAAAGACCTCATAAGCTTTGACGTCGGGATGATAGACGGGGATGTCCTTGTTTTCCTTGAATGTGATGCCATAGAGACGATGAGCCAGACCAAAGACACCATCGATGACCTTGTCGAGTTGAAAGTAAGGCCGCAGCATCTCCGCATCGAGATTGTAATTCTCCATTTTCAGCTTATGAGCATAGTAGGAGAAATCCCAAGGCTCAAGCTGGAAGTCTTCGCCTTCAAGTTTGCGGGCCTCCTCACGAATGGCCTCCACATCCTTCTCAGCAGTAGGCTTGTAGGCGTCAATGAGATCGTTGAGAAGCTTGTAGACATGCTTCACGCTGCCTGCCATGCGGTTTTTCATCACATAGTCGGCAAAGGTGTCGTTGCCCAAGAGCTGTGCCTCCTCACGCCGGTTGTTGACGAGTGCACGGCAGATGTCGCGGTTGTCGTTCCCATCGCCATGAGTGCAGAGCGTGTTGCGGGCCATATACATCTGTCGTCTTAGCTCACGGTTATCGGCGTGCGACATAAAAGGTGAGTAGCTGGGATAGTCGAGCGTGAACAGCCAGCCTTCCTTGCCTTGCTCCTTGGCAGCGTTGGCAGCAGCCTCCACGGCCGTATCGGGAAGTCCGGCAAGGTCGTTCTTGTCGGTGATGAGCAGTGTGAAAGCCTTAGTATCCTTCAACAGATTCTGTGAGAACTGCAAGGCGAGGAGCGATCCTTTCTCGTCGAGCTCGCGCAGACGCTGCTTGCCTGCCTCATCGAGGAGAGCACCATTGCGCACAAAACCGTCGTAGGTTCTGTCGAGCATCATCTGCTCTTCTGGCGTAAGCTCACGGTGATGTTCATAAACCGCCTTGACGCGGGCGAAAGCCTTCGGGTTGAGCAGGAAGTCGTTCTCGTGCTTGGTAAGGATCGGGGCGAGTTTCTGTGCCAGCGCCTCCATACGATCGTCGGTCTCAGCGCTCATCAGGCAGGAGAACACCGTAGACACGCGATCGAGGAGATCATAATAGTGCGGTCCTTTGCTGTCGTTGTGGTAAGCGACCGTATTGTCGAAGGTCGGCTCCTCAGGATTGTTGAGCATGATCTCAATATCCTCGTCGTCGCGCCGAATGCCCTCCATGAAGGCAGGCTCAAAATCTTCAAAGCGTATTTTGTCGAAGGGTACCGTGTCATGGGGCGTATTGTAGGGCTCCATGAAAGGGTTCTTTCTTTCTGTTGTTTCGTTCATCACTTTCTCTATAAATCTTCTCTAAACAGAGGAGTCATTCCTCACCTATTATTATGCAAAGATACGAAAAGTATTGCATGACGATATATAATATGGAGTGGAATTATAATTATTTATAAAAGTGAGAAAGATAATTGCGTTGCATTTGCTTTACTCTTGCTTTTTTCGTATAAAACCACTATATTTGCGAAAAACCTATGACAGGACTACGCACAGGCATAGTACTGTTAATGATTGTCTGTATGATAATGAAAACGACAAAGTGTTTTTCCGGCAATGTGTGCCCAGCCGCTGTTGCCGGACAATTCTATCCAGCTGACAGGCAGGAGCTGGAGACTGATGTGAAGCAATATCTCTCTGCCGCGACAAAGGCGGGAATTCATGCTCCCGTCAGGGCAGTCATCGTGCCGCACGCCGGTTATGTCTTCTCCGGACAGACAGCTGCCGAAGCTTTCGCTCAACTCGACCCGAAAGTTCACTACGAACATATCTTCCTCCTGGGACCGTCGCATCATATCGGGCTGGCGGGTGCTTCCGTAGCTACCGCTTGGGACGCCTATCAGACGCCGTTGGGTACGGTACGAGTTGACACGGCGCTCTGCCAGCACCTTGTCGACGAGAACAAGGTGCTCGTCTTTGAGCCTCGCGCCCATGACAGGGAGCATTGCCTGGAAGTGCAACTGCCTTTCCTGCAAGTACAGTTGGGCGAGGTGCCGCCAATCGTACCGGTGATCATCGGCACGGAAGACTACTATACGCTTCAGGACATCGCACGGGCGCTCGCTCCCTACTTCACATCGCGTAACCTCTTTGTCATCAGCAGCGACTTCTCGCACTACCCTTGCTACGACGATGCCGAGCGTGTGGACAAGCGTACGGGCGACGCCGTGGCATCGGGCAGCCTTCATGCTTTCTTGCGTGCACTGTCTGACAATGCCGATGAACATGTCCGCAACCTCTCCACGAGCGCATGCGGGCAGGCTGCCATCGCCGTATTGCTGATGATGGCGGAAAAGGAGAAGGGGCTGGAGATGCACCATCTCGCCTATTGCAACTCGGGCGACTCGCCCTACAGCGGTCACGACCAAGTGGTGGGCTACCACGCTTTCGTAATGACGGAAAAGGAAAAAACGAAAGGAGAGGCGGAACAAGAAGATACAACAAAACAGGGTATTTTGAGAGAAACGTCAAAAGAGGAAGGAAGTAAAAAGGACGTTTCAATAGAGACAAAGATGAAAAAAGAGAAAACTAAAGAGGACAAGTCAGATGAAGCAACGGCAACGCATACCTCTGCCAAAAGTGATATTGCGGATGAGCCTTTCGTGCTAAGCGACAGCACACGGCAGCAGTTGCTCGACATCGCGTGGAAGAGCATCCGCCGTCAGCAGGTCGCAGCGCCCACCAACCCGGAGCTGTTGCGCAAAGGCGGTGCTTTCGTGACGCTGACCGAAAACGGCCGCCTGCGTGGCTGCATCGGTCACTTCGGTGAGGATGTGCCGTTGTGGCAGGTGGTGGTGGCTATGGCGCACGATGCCGCCTACCGTGATCCTCGTTTTCAACCCGTCACGCCCGATGAGTGGGATCAGCTGTCTATCGAGATCAGCGTGCTCTCGCCGCTGAAGCGCATCCACGACATCAGTGAGTTCCACTATGGCCAGGAGGGTATCTACATCAAGAAAGGATGGCACTCGGGTACGTTCCTGCCTCAAGTAGCCGGGGAAGTGAACTGGACCAAAGAGGAGTTTCTCGGACACTGCGCGCAGGACAAGGCCGGACTGCCATGGGACGGATGGAAGGACGCGGAGCTGTATACTTATAAGGTGGAAATCGTTAAATAAGAGCCCAAAGAGCTCCCCTCCCCCGGCCCCTCTCCAAAAAGCCTCACCCACGGCCCCTCTCCAAGGGG
Organism: Prevotella sp.; assembly: GCA_052355365.1. Taxonomy (GTDB): domain Bacteria; phylum Bacteroidota; class Bacteroidia; order Bacteroidales; family Bacteroidaceae; genus Prevotella. The sequence continues at coordinate 31,554 of DAWDCC010000002.1, forward strand.
AGAGGGGAGTAGTTACCGTCAGGGGATGAGAACGTGGGGAACGTAATGCCTTCCTATGGTGATGGCAGTGGGAACATGATTTCTTCTTATGGTGATGACGCAGGAAATGTAGGGCCGGGGGTATCCCCCTACCGTTAGCATATGGACCATCCGGCATCGTGTTCCGCTCATGCTTTCTCACGGTATTCAGTCGGAGTCTTACCGTAGGTCTCTTTGAAATACTTGGCGAAGATCTTAGGCGAGAGCCCTACGGAATAAGCGATCTGACTGATATTCATATCGCTTTGCTCAAGCAACTGTCGCCCGCGCTTGATGCGCAGCGTGCGAATGAAGTCCAAAGGAGACATCCCCACAATGGCCATCAGCTTCTTGTAGAAGTGTCCGCGTGTGAGGCCAACCAGCGTGCTCAGTTGTTCAACGGTGAATTGTGGGTCGTCGATATGGTCTTCCACCAATTTGATTGCCTTGTCGATGAACTGCTCGTCGAGGTTTGTCACGGTGATCTCCGATGGCTTCACCTCCACTTGTCTGAACTTTCTATAGTTTTCCTTTGTCCAAGTGATGATACGGTCAATTCTTGCCTCAAGAATGTCGAGGTTAAAGGGTTTGGCGATATAGTCGTCGGCGCCTTGCCTGAGTCCGTCGAGTTGCTGTTCATCAGCAGTGCGTGCGGTGAGCAGGATGACGGGGATATGAGAGGTATTCACGTCACTCTTGATCCTCCGACAGAGTTCCAGTCCGTCCATGACCGGCATCATCACATCGCTGACCACCAACTGAATGTCATCACTGGCAAGCCGTTCGAGAGCCTCCTGCCCATTGCTTGCCAGGCTCATTATATATTTCTCCTTCATGGCACCGGCAAGGAAGTCCCGGAAGTCGTCGTTGTCATCGACAAGAAGTACATGCGGCTTCTCTGTCTTAGGCTCTGTCTCGACCTCCGCCGACTCAAGTTTTTCCGTTTCTTGTTGTCGTTCCTTATCTTTTGGGCAACTCTGATCTGTCTGAGCTGCTGGCAGCGTCACGGTGAAAACTGTTCCTCTTAGTTGATTGTCAGTCACCTCAATCGTTCCCTTCATGAGTTTGACATACTCAGCCACAATGTTCAATCCAATGCCAAATCCCGTGAGGCTGGTGTCGTCGTGCTGTTCCTGATAGAAGCGGTCAAAGATCTTTGCCTTGTTGGAAGACTGTATGCCTATGCCAGTATCAGCCACTCTCAAGATGACTCTTGCCGTGGTGCCGTCACCATCGACCGCCATGGACACGTCGATGGAACCTTGGGACGTATTATATTTCATGGCATTGGAGAGAAGGTTGAAAAGAATACGCTGGAGTTTTTGATGATCGAAATCCATCAAAAAGCTATTCTTCCCGGTATGCCACACAAGGGTGAGGCCTGCCTGCTCGGCCTTAGGACGGAAGCTATTACAGACTTCCTCCACAAAAGTCACGACATCTCCTCGCGAAGCAGACAACACCGTGCGTCCCTCTCCGAGTTTGTTGAAGTCAAGGATCTGCCGAATGTCGTCGCGCAGCAGGCAGGCATTACGATAGATCAGTTGCAGCTGGTCGTGCAGTTCACCGAAGGAGGACCGTTTGAGCAACTGCTCTAAGGGGATGAGAATCAAAGACAGCGGTGTGCGCAGATCGTGGCTGATGTTGGTGAAGAACCTGATGCGTTCCTCATCGAGTTTGTGTTTACGCTGTTCCTCGAGCTCTCTGGCCCGTTTCTCCATTTTGTCGTGCTGCCGTCTGATATTGCGCCGATAAATAGAAACGATAGTGAGCGCCAGCAACAAAAGATAGAAGAGTTGTGCAGGCCAAGAAAGATAGAAAGGAGGACGAACGCGTATAGCGAGACTTGTAATGGCCGACGAGAGGTTTGTCTTCACTTGCAGGGTATAGTGTCCAGGCATGAGATGGTCGAATTGAATGCGGTTACCGGTAAGGTCAATCCACTGCTGGCTGTCATCAAGCCGATAGAGATAATGGGTATGGCGCAGGTTGGGGTAATCAAGTGTTGAGAGCGTAAGCGCGAAGTTGTCGCCATAGTCTAATACAACAGGTCTTGTTCTGTCAATGGCTACAGTCTTATTTCCTACATACAGATCACTGAACAGCACGCATGGCTGTTGCTGCCTTTGATGAGGTCTGTTGGGCTTTACCTCCAGGAAGCCGTTGTTTCCTCCTACAAAGATATTGCCGTCGGGAGCACAAGCAATAGCAAGGAGGTTGAAGCGGATGTCGCCTATTCCGTCATCTGCCAGAAAGGCCTGACACTCATAGCTTGTTTTTGAGCCTTTGACAGGCATCACTCGTGTGAGCCCATAGGTCGTCGACACCCAAAGCGAACCGTAGCGGTCGGCAGTGATGCCAAAAATCTCGTTGCCCGACAGTCCGTCTTTGTCGGTCAGACGTGTCAGTCTCCCATGTGAGTAGAGCAAGAGTCCATTGCGAGTGCCTATACAGAGGGTACCGTCGGCATTTTCAAACAGATCCGTCGCGAGTTCGTCATTGAGGGCACTCAGCCGTGGATCAAAGTCTCCGGCACGCATCACCTTCCCTGTACGCGTATCAATGACGGCAACACCCGCACTTGTTGCAACATAGAGCCATCGACCATTGCGACATGATATATCACGCATAGCATTGGAAGGCAAGCCAGAGTTGCTCACCTTGAGATGACGTAACAGACGGTTGCCACGATAGCAGTAGATGCCGTCATAGAATGTTCCCACCCAGAAACAGCCAGTCTGGTCTTCGGTCATCAGACGTACATAGCGTAATCCTGCGTGGTTGCCAAGCGTCTTAGGTATGACCACATTGCCGCCATGGATCGTGAAGATGCCACCGCCATAGGTGCCCAGCCAGATACGTTGCTGAGGATTGGTGTAGCTGCCTACAACCATATCAGAGGGAAGTCCACCGTTCTCTTGTGAATAGAATTGATAGGAATTGTCGGCAGGATGCCAGAGCGCCATGCCGTCACTGTCAAAGCCGATCACGACAGTGCCGGGCGCGAAGGCGAAGCAACTGATATCGTCATGTCCTGGCACAGTGTGTCTTATAAACATGTTGGGGTACATGGTTGTGAACAAGGCACCGGCCTTGCTGGTGCCTACCCACATCAGTCCGGTGGCCGATAGGTAGAGACTCTGGATATGATTATCGGTAACAGAAAACGGATCTTGTAAGTCAGTGGTGAGATTGGCGTATCCTTGGCGGGAGCTCACAAGGATGCCACGATTATCAGAGCCTATCCAAATGTCACCCTTTCCGTCTTCAGCAATACAGGTGATGAGCCGGTCTTTTGTCTGGCTTTCACCGGGGAAGGCTACCGGCTTTCCGTTGCCGGAATTCAGACAAGCAAGAGCCGCAACATGTTGTGTAAAGCACCACAGCCGCCCTTGGCTGTCGGGATAGAGTTTGGTTCCGTCGCCAATGGAGAACGAGAGCTTGGCCAGTCGGCGCATCTTCTTCTTTTTTAGGTCGAGCCGCCATAGTTCGTGGTTAGTGAAAAGGAGGAAGGTAGCACCTTGACCCACTTCCAGAGTGACCAACTGTCTATTGCCGGGGATGCGAAACCATTGCAGTCGCCGCTGCTTGAAATCGTAATATCCCCACACATGGCTGTTGATCATCCACAACCCTCCTTCCTTGTCAATGATCAATCGCTTAGGCAGATGTTTCAAGCCTAAAGTGCATAATGCACCCATTGGATCCGACTCTATGCTGTCACCTTTTTCGTCATAAAACGCCATGCGGCCATTGAGGGTCATCCACAGGCGTCCAGTCCCGTCTTGCCTCAGATTCTGATAGGTAGCGTTGCCCGCATGTCTGTCTGCTACAGGATAGAGTTTGCAACTGTAGCCATCGTACCGTACCAGTCCGTTGTAGGTGGAGAGCCAGATGAAGCCCTGACGGTCAGAAGAGATCGACTGGACAAAGTTGTTGGGCAATCCCGAATTGGAACTGATACTACGGAACAGATAGGGCTGAGAGAAAGCTATGCCGAAGCGTCCCAGCAGACAGATAAGCACAAGTATGAATCTGAAGGCTTTCATGTGGACAAAGATACGAAAAAGATAATAAAAAAGAAACAATCGCTATAGAGAATTGCATCTATCATTGAGCAAACGAATGAATTGTCCTGATCATCCGAAACACAACATAAGGGGAGACGATGCTAGCCGGCATCATCTCCCCACACAGTTGTCATCCTCTTGACTTGGTCAAGATTTCCAATTTACATAATTACGGTACACGATCAGTATTTTTTCTCAATCCTAATATTTCCAATACAGAAGTCAGCCGTATAGTTAGCTCTTGGTTGAAGCACAAGACGAAGCGTTTGCCACGTATTTGCTGCTGAGATGCCCTTAGAGGCCATATCTTTCAGCGGCAAAGAGATGGTCTTCCACTGCCCGTGAGTGTTGATACCCTGAGTTGGATTCCACGTGTAAGTACTGCCCCAGTTGATTTGGAAGATCAGTTGGAAGTTCTCAGTCAGCGGAGTCGTGTTGGTGGTGAGTACTTCAAATCTGAGGACGTAATCGTCGAGATTGCTCACATCGCCGACATCGACCATGTTGCGACTGATGTCGTAGGTGTTCCATGACCAGGCGGAGTATGTGCCCGTGAAGTGCAGGTGGTTGTTGCCCAGTTTAGAGGCTGTGGAGGTTGCATCATCGCCCTCAACAGTAGCGTTCAACCCACCCGAAGACAGAGAGGCGTCATCGAGATTGCCATAGAGCAGATGACTTGTCGGCCGGAAGGTATAGCTCTTGGTGGCAGCCTGCCCTTTGTTGTCGGTCCATGACAGAGCCACTTCACTGTTGTCGGGCGTCCCCTCGGGAATGCTGATGACGAGGGAGTCGGCAGAGAGCATCTTCACGTTGCAGGCATTTCCGCCTACAGTGGCCTTCATATTATACAGGTCGAAGTTCTTGCCCAGCACGATGAAATCGCTTCCTGCGTCGACATACTCGTTGACGGGAGCGTAGAGGTTCAAGTCAGGGAAGTTGACCGTGAAGTCGAAGGTCGTCGTGCCTTTGTCCGTCGTATATTCTATCTTGTTGACCTGCTCGGTGCTGAGCGAGTCAGGGATGCGCACGGTGGCACCATCAGCAAAGGTGTAGACCTGACTGAGATCCGCCTCTACAGTGTTGAACGTGATCTTCTTCACATTGTTGAGGTTCTTTCCTACGAGTCTGACCAGCTCACCACGATCACCGGTGGTGATCGGTGTGGCAAGAGCCGTGTCGCCCGTTTCATAGACTCCCGTGATAGAAGGTGCTCCACTGTTTTCTATCTGATCTTCACGAGTGTAGTTGTCGTTGAAGTCCACGATGTCGCTACAGGCTGAGAAGAGAGCGACCGTGACCACGAGGAGCGTGTATTTGATCGAAGAGATATGCATGGTTGAAAATGTTGATAAGTTGGTTTAGTTCCATCCCGGGTTGTTGCCCTTGATGGCGTGATTGGTGTTGAGCTCTGCTGCCGGAATGGGGTAAAGCAGATTACGGCTGGTGCGTGACTTGTTCACGCCACAGTCGTCGCTGCCACCGAGTGCATTCATGGCATCGAGATAGATGCCCCAGCGAATGAGGTCCCAACGGCGGTCGGCCTCGCAGGCAAACTCTTTAGCGCGCTCCTCGATGATGGCGCTGCGCATCTTCTCTGTGGTGCCAAGCCCACCGTTGTCCTCGAGCCATCCGGTCTGAGCGTTGGAGCGTTCGCGCACCTTATTAAGATAGGTCAGCGCCTCTTGCTGATTGCCCAATTCGTTTTCGGCCTCAGCATAGATGAGCAGCACGTCGGCATAGCGCAGGAACGGCCAGTTGGCATCAGCCTGCTCGGTGGAGCCGTCGGTGACATCTTCGTACTTCGTGATGAAAGCCAGACACTGGTTGTCCATGGTGGTATAGTAGTTGACGCCATCATTAAACGGAGCCACCTTGTCAGCCACCATCTGTTTGTATTTATCAGTGTTGGGATAATAGAATCCAAGATTCTTCTCCTGATGATAATAGTAGCGCCAGCGATGCTTCACGCCTTTCGTGATACGGTAGTCGTCATCGTCGAAAAGGTCATACCAGTGACGGGTGCAGCCGATCCATCCACCAGTCTGGATAAACTCAGAGCCCTTTGAGATGAACGTACCCTCATACTGGTTGTGGACACTATTCTTGTACTTGGTATCACCACTGACTGAGCCAATGGAGAACATAAACTCAGAGGCAGTCTTGTAGTTCTTGTTCCACAGCTTGTCGTAGGGGAGCAGTTCGTACGAGCCGTATTGTCCATCAATGACAGCCTTAGCCCATTTTGCAGCCTTTGTATACAATGCTTTCGCGTTGAGATTCTCATATCCTGCGACAGCCTGCTTGCTGAAGGTGTGGCTTACCAGCGGAGCAAACGCCTTGTTGTCGCCGGAGCCTTCATAAGCTTTTCCTGTGCGCACGGTGATCTGTGTACCGGTGGGCATGGCAGCGGAAGCCTCTGTGGCATAGACTTTGGCCAGCAGTCCGGCAGCACTACCAGCGCAGACATGTCCAGCTTTGTAGGCAGCATCGGTATTCTTGTACATCATGCCGGCAGCCTCTTCAAGGTTTTTCGTGATATAGTTATACACAGAGTCGATGCTCTGCCTGGGCTGTTGCTGCTTATTGCGATCGGTAGTCTCCTGCTCGAGCTGTACGGGAATAGGCCCATAAGCTCTGACAAGAAGGAAATAGGCGAAGGCTTTTTGGAACTTCACCTCGCCGATGGCGTTGTTCTTCACTGCCTCAGAGATATTTTTCATGGCAGCAATATGCGTCTCGGCAAGGTTGGCGCGGCCGATGAGTCCATAGCAACCTTCCCAAAGAGCGTCAACAGATTGCGGGTCGCCCTGGAAGTTACCGGCGCCAAGAGAGTTGAAGAGCCAGTCAGGTCCGCTGATATAGTCGGCGTCCATCTCAAGCACCTTGGGGAAATAGCCCCAGCAGAACATGTCGTAGATCCATTTGCTGTATACGCCGGTGACCCACTGATCAGCGGCATCGTCGCTGTCGCCCGCTTTCTCATCGGTGATGAGACTGTCGGGATTCTCTTCTATCCAACTACTGCAACTGCCCAATGCCAGAGTGCACAGCAGGAGGGTGGCGATGATATATATATGTTTTCTCATTGTCTATATATTAATAAGGTGTGATTGGAAAATGTTGGTGGTTCTCTCATCAGAACACGAAGTTGACACCTAAGACGAAGGAACGCGCGCTCGGGTAAGAATAGCTGTCCACACCCGGGCAGGCAGCATTGGTACCTCCTGCGTTGACATCAGGGTCAAACCAGCTGTAACCTGTGATGGTGAAGAGGTTGTTGGCGGTGAACGAGACATTCATACGCTCCATCCATTTGAAGGGTTTATTGAGTGAGTAAGAGAGCGTGATGTACTTCATCTTCAGATAACTGCCGTCTTCGACATATCGGTCACTCATCAGCCACTTACGCGTATAGCTGGAAGTAGCCTTCGGCCATTTGGCTGTAGCGGCTGTCTCAGGTGTCCAACGGCTGTTATAGGCATCAACCGTCACGTTACCGAGGTTGGCCATCTTGATGTCGGTGAGGTTATAGTTCAGGATGTCATTGCCCTGAGAGCCCTGCAAGAGGAACGACAGGTTGAAGTTCTTCCATGTCAAGTTGTTGGTCAGACCATAGATGAAGTCGGGGTTGGTGTCACCGATGATGGTACGGTCCTCAGATGTGATTTTGCCGTCGCCGTTGAGATCGCGGTATTTAATCTCGCCGACGAGCTTCTTAGCGTCGGCATCAGAATAGTTGGCATATTCTTTACGTGTCTTCACCTCGGCGATGTTGTCATAGAAGCCATCCTCGACATAACCGTAAAGCGTGCCAATAGGCTTGCCGTTGCGCTGCAGGAAGGCCTGGTCGGCAGCACTCCAGAGTGAGGTAGCGAACTGGTCGCCGTTAAGTCCGCCGATGCGGTTCTTGTTGAAGCTGAGGTTGGCATTGACGCTCCACTTCACCGGACTGTTGCGCAGAATGTCGTAGTTCAACGTGAATTCCAAACCTTCGTTAGTGACATTGCCGCTGTTGACAAGCATCTGCTTGTAGCCAGAGCTGGATGGAATAGTCACTGTCTGCAGCAGGTCGCGGGTCTTCTTATGATAGTAGTCGACGGTGAACTGCAGGCGGTTGTCCATGAAGCCCATGTCGACACCAGCGTTGAACTGGTCGGTAGTCTCCCACTTCAGGTTTGGATTCGTAGGTCCGCGCCAGTCGATGGTAGAGAGTCCACTCTCCAAGGAGCCGCTATAGGGATACTTGGCAGCCTGAAGCACGGTGAGGGTACGGTAGGCGCCGATGGCCTGGTTACCGGTCTGACCAAAGCTCAGGCGGAACTTCAGGTTGGAGAAGATGTTCAGGTCCTGGATGAACTTCTCTTCACTGGCACGCCAGGCAAAGGCACCGGAGAAGAAAGTTGCCCACTTGTGGTTCTTCGCAAATGAGGAGCTGCCATCAGTACGCATGCTGGCGGTAAAGAGATATTTGTCCATGAGCGTGTAGTTGACACGACCAAGGAACGACTCAAGGGTCTGCTTGGTAGTGCTGCTCTCAATGTTCGGCGTGCCGATGGCCAGGCTCATGTCGTTGTCCTTGGTATAGTCGGTTGGGAAGTTGGTGACGGTCATGGCCGTAGTCTCACCGGTACCTTTTTCGAAGGTCATACCGGCTACGGCATTGAGTTGGTGGATACCCCACGTCTTGTCGAAGGTGAGGATACTCTCAGATGTCAGACTCTTCCAGATGCTGGTAGCCTTGCCACCCTTACCGTCGTAGGGCGACTTACCCTCTTGGGTATGACGGTCGTAATAAGTACCACGGTGAGAATCGTTGTAACCCAAGCCAAGGTTCTGACGGAACTTCAGCCACGGTGTGAGCTTGGCTTCGAGATAAGAGCTGGAGAACCAGCTGATCTGCTTGAGCTGATCCTTGGCTCCATCGATGTATGCCTTCGGGTTGGCAGCCAGCCAGTTGAGGTTGTCGAGTTGTTCGGTGGCAGCACCGGGTCCGTAGGTCGGCGGGAAGATGAGCGCAGATCGGATGATGCCGGTATTCTCGGAGTTGGTGCGCTGGAAGTCGGTGACTGCATTGGAGAAAATGCTGCTCGTGCCAATCTCCAGCCAGTTGGTGATGTGGCGTCCGATGTTGATGGAGATGCCATAACGCTCATAACCTGTGTTCTTGATGATACCGTCCTGCTTGGTGTAGTTGCCGGAATAGTTATACCATCCTTTGTCGCTGCCGTCGCTGACACTGACGTTATAGTCCTGCTGCCAGCCGGTCTGATAGATCTGGTCCTGCCAGTTGGCTCCTTCGACAACATAGCTGTTGCCGTGCTCATCGGTATAGGTGCCGGGATTGAGATAGTCCTCTGGTGCAGCCTCATACTTACCGGTGGTGTAATCAGCCTCACCATTAATATAGGTGTATGTCCACTTGCCGGGATAAGGCAGATTAATGGACACAGAGCCGTCGTACTTCAGGCTGTTGTTGTAGCCCTCGTTCTGATAGAGCGCGTAGGTGTAAGGGTCGAGTGTCTTGACGCGCTTGGCAATCTTGGACATACCCCACTTGGCGTTGAGCTCCACCTTGGGATGTCCACCACCTTTCTGTCCACGCTTGGTAGTGATAATGATCACACCATTGGCACCACGTGATCCGTAGATAGCCGTAGCAGAAGCGTCTTTGAGCACCTCGATCTTCTCGATGTCGTTGGGATTGATCATCGACAGAGGACTGGTAGACTGGTTGTTGCCCGTGTTGGCGCCACTGGATGGCGTGCTGTTGGGATCTGTGCCGAAGGGCACGCCGTCGACGATATACAGCGGTTGTGAACTGGTAGAAAACGAGTTGGCACCACGCACGGTGACACTCACGCCAGCACCTGGTGAACCGTCGTTTTGAGAGATCTGCACACCAGCGACCTTGCCTTGCAGGGCATGAGCCACGTCGGCCGATCCGCCTTTCATGATGTCCTCACTCTTGATCTGTGTCATCGCACCGCTGAGGTCGCGCTTTTTCATGGTACCATAACCGATGACGACGGTCTCTTCGAGCATACCGGCATCGGGCTGCAAGGTGACTTGAATGGTCTGTTTGCCTTTGACGTTGACCACTTGAGTCTTGTAGCCAATCATAGACACCTGTACGATGTTCTTGCCGGCCGGCAACTCAAAGGTAAAGTGACCATCAAGGTCGGCCACAGTGCCGTGGGAAGTACCCGGCACTTGAATCGTAGCCCCCACAAGCGGCTCCTTGGTACTGCCATCAGTGATGGTTCCCGTGAGCTTTTGCTGGGCATGAAGGCTGACACTTGCTAAGAGAAGCATCAGCCATAAGAAGATGCGTTTATTCATGATAGTTGATTGATGATGATTTTCGTGATATATATAGGAGATATATAGCTTAGAAGAGTGCCTATTGCACTTTCAGGATACTGATTCTCGTGAGCGTGGTGCCCCCGCCTGTGATGACCATTCCTGAAGTCATCAGCCGGTCAAGCATGGCATCATCAAGAGTGAGCACGATGTCATTGCCGTCGAGCGAATACCATTTCGGTTCCTTGCTACCGCTGAGGTCAGGCCACCCGCCTTTGTTTTCACGGAAGGCCAGTTTGGCACCCGGCTGTCTGTCCTTATAGCTGATGACGAGACAGTCTTCGGTCGTGAGATCCTGCATACGCTCAGCCGTGAGTGTCAGGTAGCCGCTACTGTCTAAGGGCAGTACCTTCTCTCCATGGAAGAGCTCGTCGGGCTGCAGGACGTATTCTTTAGGAGCACGCTGCGCATGAGAGACGTCGGGATCGATACCGCCTTGCTGGCGGATCACGGAGATCTTGTCAAGACGGTAGCCCTTGCCGCCGACGCGCATGACAATACCGTCATCGCCGGCAATTTGGAGAGCGGCCAGTTGCGCGTCATCATCTATGGGATAGAAGAGTCCGTCGTTGCCAACGGGCACGCCATCGACATCCTTACTAAAGGCCTGATAGGTGAAGTTCATCACCTTAATGGCAGCACCTTTTACCACCCGACTCACCTGGAAATGCAGGATATCTCCCTTCTGCAATCCCTTGAGGAAGTCTTTGCGAATGGGTGCCGAGACGCTCCAATCATTGCGCATGATGACCGACGGACCACGCCACAAAGCCTTCTCCGAGATAGCGGCAGCGGGGACGTGCGTCACCTTGTCAATGACATAGTCATGGCCACCGATGGCAAGGCCGTACTCACGAAGCTGAGGTAGGATAGAATCAGTGACGGTGAGTGAAAAGGTACGATCGATGTTGAAGTAAGCATATTCCGGCGCAACCGGCTTCCAGTCCTTAGGATTTTGGAAGCAGCCCTGGGCAAAGCTCTTCGCCGTGGCGGTGTACACTCTGATGATGTCACCGGTCTTAGTCTCGGCAAACTGTTGTGGCAAGACAACGATATTGTCTTTCCAGCCTCCTCCTATGGTCTTTGGTCCTATGAGGAGAACACGCTCTGCCACTGTCACGTCTTCAAGGACAGCAGCGCAGACGACATCCATGCTCCCCCAAAGACAGGAAAAGAGCATGGAAAGGGTAGCGATAGCTTTTTTGATTCTCATCTATGATCGTTTATTTGGGTTCAAGCGGTTCTTTATCACAATCTCAAAATGCCAAGAGACTATTTGCTCTGCAACAGAGTCTTCATCTCGTCCCTTGTCACGACATAGTCATGGCTGAAGGCTTCTTGCCACCATGCTTTCGTGGCGTAGCGGTGCTCAGCGCTCTTACCGTTATTGTAGTCATAATCATACCAGGTCATAAACCAGGAGAAGTGTGCGCCCCGGTCCCACATCTTGCCCAAGTCTGCCATGGCGTTGTTGTCACCGTTGCCGCACTCTGCCATAGTAATGAGCTTATGGGGGTAGGCAGCAGACAACGACTTATAGTATTTCATGGCAGGATATTGCAGGATACCATACCGGTCGATGCCGATGATGTCCACCACATCGTCGCCGGGATACCAGCTCTCGTCACCGGTCTGTGCCGTCCATACCCAGATGAGGTTGTTGAGATGATACTTGTTGGTAAAGCGGTCATACATCAGCCGCCAAAGTTTCTTGAAAGGCTCAGCACCTTTAGCTCCCCACCAAAACCATGCTTTGCCGCCATTGAACTCATAAGTATTACCGGCAGCCTCATGCAGTGGACGCCAAATGACGGGGATGCCCGCAGCCTGCAACTTACCAAGGTAACCTGCTATCTGATCCATGTCCTTGATGAGTTGCTGATAGGTTTTGGAAGACGGATCATTGATCTCGCTCAGATTGATACTGGTTTCGTTGCTGCCGGTTCCGGGCGTACAGGTATAGCCAGATCCACTGTTGTCAAGTACTTGCCAATGCCACATGCAACTGACGAGTCCTCCCTGCTCCCACCAGTTCTTCACTGGGCTGATGTCGGTATAATCGATCCATCCACCGGGATTTACATCTTTGCTCTTATGGAAATTGATGTAGTCGAACGCATTGAGCGCAGGATACTTTCCTGTCCACTTATTCACGTTTTCCGCTTCTGTCGTGTTCCAGTCCACACTGGCTACGGTACCGGAGATGATGTGTGAGCCATAGAGTTGGCAGAGAATACTGTAGACCTTTTGGGTCCTGGGATTTGCCTGCTTGTTACACAATGAAGCTGGAATAAAAGTCACAGGAGAATCAGCAACAGCCTGCTCGCCCGTGGATTTGGTGGCTTGTTCGCCTTGTGAACAAGAGCAGCAAAACAAAGCGACAATAAACAGAAGATTTCGGATCATGGTTTATTAGTTATTGTGATTGATGATTGCAAAGTTAGTGTTATTCTTTCTATCTGAATAATACAATCTTCACCATAGCTGACACTATTCCTTGTGTGCGAAAACAACCATAAAAAAAGACACAGAGAGCAGTATTCCCTGTGTCTCGAACGAAATTAACAAATAGAATAAAAACCTAAATATTAAGATTTTGAAGAGTTTCACTCATCGTCATCTTCCCACACATTCCAGTTGCCACCATCAGCCAAGCCCTTCGCTGTTGGTGTGTACTGACCTTCCTCCTCACTGCTTTTGGGCGTTGCGACAGGAATCGTTTTGCTGTCAGAAAGCAGATCGGTGTCACTATCGATGGCACGGATCTTAATGCCCGGCTGAATATAAACGTTCTTTTTCATCATAAATCTATTGTTACGAGATATTTGCTCTTGTTATTGAATATATTTCTTTCCCTTCTTAATCACTAAGCCACGGAAGTTCTTCCCGCACTTCACACCGGCAAGATTGTATGTCTGTGATTCTTTGTCGTTGGCCTGGTTGACAGTTGCAATGTTGATGCCGGTCGGTGTGCCGATAACAAGTCTCAGAGACTTTGCGGCCGTTGCGGTGAGTGCACTGGCAGGAATATAGGCCAGGCCGGGGTTGAGCGTCACATTACCCAGTGACTTGATAAGGCTGGCGGTGTTGTCCTTCACACCGAGATAGTAGTCGCCGCTGACGGTCGTCGTGGTTTCTGTGACAGCCGAGAGCAGGTTGTTGCTGACAGCAGCTGGGGCCTCTGTTGCCACGGGGAGCTGGTAGGTGCCCTCAGTGGCTTGGATGAAAAAACCAGTATTTGCAGGAGCGGCGTCAATAGCTGTGCAATAGGCATTGCCGTCGGCAACGCTGGTTACCTTATAGGCTGACAGTCCATCGATGTTGTTGAGTGTCAGATCAGCCCACGGAGAGGAGTAAGAAGCCCAACCGCCCTTGCCAACATTAACGGTAGCTGTGAGATACAGCTTAAAGAACTTCATATACTGTGTGCCGAAGTCATAGGCTGTGGCGTGGCCGAGGAAGTTGTTGACATAATAGCTCTTGTCAGCAGCCGGCGTCTTGACGAGCAGGTAGGGTGCGATGTTGGTACGTGTGGGATCGGTGGCGTCCTGCAAAGAGAAGTTGCTGATGACGGGACAAGAGATGTACGGTGCGAAGTTCTTCACGTCGTAATAGCTGTTGAACTGGTTCATCTGCTCCGTAGTCATGTTGAGCTTCTCAGCGGCAGCGAGGAACTTGGCGCGTGGCCAGTTGACGATGCGCATGCCGTTTTGGAAGTCAGCATGGCCAGTGATACCCGGTGCGATGGCGCGGAAAGCACCCGTGAGGGCTGCGGCAATATAGGTGAAGCAGCCACCTTGAGAGGCACCGGTGGCAAAGATATCGGCAGCGTCGACCTTGTCGAGACTCTTCACGAAGTCCACGGCACGCACGCAGTCGAGATAGGCATTGCGGTAATAGTGCTTAGCGGTGTCGCCCCAGCAGTAGGAATAGAAGTCGTAGTTGTACTTGCTGTCACGGCAGAGCATCTGTCCGCGTGTGGAAATGCGGAACTCTACCCAGTTGTCGCCATTGTAGAAGGTCGACTGCTCGGCGAGACTCGACTTGCCGGCATCGGTACCCTGATAATAGATGAGTGCGGGATACTTGCCTGCTTTCTTCGGTACAGCGAGATAGCCCTTAATGGTGACAGGAGCCTCACCGGCTACGTCAGGCACACTCTGGAGGGTGACGAGATAGATGGTGCGGTTGCCCTTGTTCTTCTTGCCGGTAGCAGAGAGTTCGTCATCGCTGACCTCCGTCATGGTGGCCTTCATAGGGATAGTGGCGAGCTGTGCCTTGGCGTTGTCCCAGTAGGTCTTGAAGTCGCTTTGGGAATCAGTAGTGGGGTTGGTGCCCTCCAGATCATAGGCGATATTATAGCTGTTGACAGCGGAACCGTAGTTGACGAGTTTGAAGGACAACTGCTGGCCGTTGACGAGTGGCAGCACTCGGTAAACACCCGGTGTGGTGAGCTTGTCAAACGTCACGGTGACATTCTGCGTGCTGTTGGCTGCCACGGTCACGGTTTCAGTATAGTGCTGGTAGACGGGACGGGTAGAGGTAGATGCGTCAACACGATCTTCATAGAGGTAGGCGTCGACAGCGATCTTCTGCTCCGTGCTCTCGTTGTTTGTCACGGCGAGCGTCATCTGCGGGGTCTCACCTTTCTTATATTCCTTGATGGAAGTCTTGTCGGGCGTGGCGGTGACATTAGCCAAGAGGGTGGTATCGACAAGGTCGACACTTGTGGCCGTGAAGCCCACACCGCTGACGATGAGGCCGTGTTGCTTCAGAGAATCTACGACGGCATCGGTGAGCTTATATTCGAAATACTTGCCCGCGATGGAGTTGACCTGTGTGTATCCGTCGAACTGCTTCCAGCCATTGGCGTTGAGCACACGACCTACAGAAGAGAAGCCATTGACATTGTCGACGCTGACGCGCAGATACTGCCCGGCCTTGGCAGTGGCAAAAGCATCCTTACCGATACTGACCCAGGCGTTTTTCACTGCACCCGACCAATCAATGACCTGTGAGCCGCTCCAGATATTGGTGAAGGCGGTGGCATTGACATGACGCAGCACGACGCTGTTCATCGTATAGTAGGTGCCCTTCACGGCGAAGCCCTCACTCTTGATGACGTTAGCCATGCTGTCGGTGAGCACGACCTTAGCATCGTAAGGAGCCGTGAGGACGGATGTACTGTTGAACAAAGACACGCTTTCCATCTTGGGCCATCCTGTGGAAACATAGTCCAGAAAAACCTGCGGCCACTGTGTCTTTTCTGTCGCACTGATGGCTGTGACATGCACGATGAGGGTATCACCGGCAGCGGCAAGGGCAAGGTTGTCCTTGCTGATAACCTTGTAGTTGGACCAGTTGCCGTCGTAGGTCACGTCGTCGCCGCTGTACAGCGTAAGGTCCGTGTAGTTACCGGCCTTTGCACCTATGGAGGTGAAAAGGATTAAGAAGAATAGAAGTTTTCTCATTTTACAGTTATTAGTTATTATGACTTTTTGATATGAGCATATAAAGTGTAATGTATATCCAAGACAATCTGCGAAAGGCTTATCTCTGCACGTATTTTCTTCCGTTTCTGATGACCACGCCACGATAGGACTTGTCCACATGCTGTCCGTTGAGGTTGTAGCAGGCACTATCCGTGCGCTGTTCCTTCTCAATGTTGCTGATACCTGCGGTATTGTTCTTCAGATGCTTCTTGAAGAAGTCCATATAGATGTTATACCATGTCGTCGGTGTGGCGTGCTGGAGCGTCGGATTGACGATATACGCCTTCTCGGTAGAGGCGAAGTGGTTGTAGGGTGCGAAGTTAGTGCGTGGAGGACAGACGGGGTCCTGGAGTCCGATGCTCGTAGTCACTGGGCAGGAGACGTAGGGTGCGAGGTTTTTCGTGTCGAAATAGGACAAGAAGGCGTACATCGCGTCCTCAGTGATGCCGAGGCTCTTGCGCTGCTGCTCTGCGTAGTTGGCAGGCCATGCACCGACCTTGAAGTAGTTGGGGAAGTCACCCATGAACTGTATGGCGGGAGCGATGGCGTTGAGACGGCCGTCACCCAGGGCTGCACCGGCGATGGTGTAGGCACCACCCTGTGAGGCACCCGTCATAAAGATGTTCTGCTGCTGTACTTTGTCGCGGGAGGCGATGAAGTCGATGGCACGCACCACGTCCATGTAAGCACCCCTATAATAATAGGTGTCCTTGTTGCCAAAGTTGTATTGGAACCAATCGCCGTAGAAGCTGTTCTCATCCTTGTAGGGCGCACGGTTGTTGACGAGCTGTCCGCGGTTGCTCATGGTGAGGATACACCAGCCGTCGTCACCGTCGGTAGAGGGGATGTAAGGCTCGTATCCACTGTCGTAGCCGTTCTCCATGATGATGGCGGGGTAGGTGCCCTCGGCCTTCGGCTCGGCATAGTAGCCACGGATGGTCACGGGCTTGCCGTCACCATTGTCGACGGACTTCATCTCTACGAGGTAGACGTTCTTCTTGCCCGTGGAGAGCGACTCCTGGAGGGTAAGCTTATATTCCGGATCGACAGCCTTGAGGTCGCTCTTAGCTTTGTCCCAGAAGGTCTTGAAATCGCTCTGTGCATCGACCGTCGAGGTGATATCAGTCGGGTCGTAGCCGATGTTGAAGTCTTTGAGCAGACTGTAGTTGCCTTCCACAACGGCGTGGTAGAATCCCGGCTGGAGCTTATCACTGAGGTCGAAGGTCACCGTCTGCTTGTCACCAGCAGCCAACTCCACGCTCTTGTGCATCGTGGCGAGGTCGCTGTAGCTGTCGGTACGCAGGGACAGCGTCACGTCGGTAGTCATCTTGCTGTCTTCGAGGTTCTCGAGGTTGACGCGGAGCACGGGCGTCTCGCCTTTCTCCCAGCAGCGGATGTCGGCATCGTTGACTGCAACTGTGATGATGGGGATGCATTTCGTGTCAACGAGACTGACGCTGTCGAGGGTAAAGCCTACTCCACTGACGATGCAGCCGTTGCTCTGTAGGGATGTCAGCGTGGCGTCCGTGATGTCATATTCAAAATAGGAGGCGGTAAGGTTCTTTCCAGTATAGCCGTTAGTGGCGGGCAGTCCGGGCATCTGCTTCCAGTCGCCCGTGACGATATTTCCCTGGGCACCGATAGCAAGGTGGGAGAAATAGAAGCGCAGACGGTTACCACTCTTGGCATTGGTGAAGAGCGAGGCGGGCATCGAGAGCCAATAGTTACCAGTCTTGTCGTTCCAGCTGATCTTTTGTGATCCCTTCCAGATTGTCGTCAGTGGATTACCCTTGGCACTGCTTTCCACCTCTTTAATAAGGAATACAGCGTCGGCGGTGTAGTAAGCACCTTTGACGATGAGACCACCGGACTTCAACTCTGTGAGCATAGCGTCGGTGATGGTGAAGCGTGCGTCGGTGGGAGCAGAGGAGAGATTGACAGCCTCGGAGCCCGCAAGGGTTGCCCACGAACCATTGTTGAGCATCACCTGATGGTAGGTACCTGTGGCGTCGAGAGCTGCAACGTGTACGTCGATGACCTGACCCACCTCAGCGTTGGCGAAGGCGGAAGCATCAATCTGTACCCACTTCTCCCAGTTGCCCATAGCTTGTGATCCAGTCCATAAACTGGTCTTCACTTCCACGGTCTTCGCCGCTACAGTAAGTAGCATGCACCATAATAGTATGAATACTGCATAAATTCTGTTGTTTGTCATGTTTCTGCGTATTTAGGTTTTTACGCTGCAAAGTTAAGCGATTTACACGCTACCTGATAATACTTTGTTGACTCATTCTGATACAATTCTTTACTACCACCTACCCGTATGTATCTTACTACTATCTGTGATGTATCATGATACAAACGGGACAGCCTGTCACACAAATGCCACCCATGGTATTCGCCCTTTTCCCCTACCTTTGCAGCGTCATCCAATTTAAAACATTTCCGTCATGGCTAACAACATCTTTTACGAGCTCTCTCCTATCAAGGAAGGCGATTTCCTCTATATCGCAGACCGCCAAAAGAGTCATTTCAACTTTCCAGTTCACAAGCACGAGACGCTGGAGCTGAATTTCATAGAGGGCGGCGCAGGAGCCCAGCGCATCGTCGGCGACAACGTCGAGACGATCGGTGACCTCGAACTCGTCCTCATCGGTGAGCCGGAACTGGCGCACGGCTGGCTGCAAGGCGGCTGCCAGTCACAACAGATCCATGAGCTGACGCTACAGTTCAATCTCGATGCTGACAGCAACCCATTGTTTAAGATGAATGCTTTCCATAGCATTCGCAAGATGATGGACGACGCGCGACGCGGCATCGTCTTTGATACACATACTATCATGCGTTGCTATTCATTATTGTCGTCACTCAAGAATTACACTGGCTATTTCACGGTCAGCAAGTTCTTTGATCTGCTCTACCATCTGTCCCTTGGTGAGTGGCGGACACTGGCATCGAACAGTTTTTCCAGTAATGACGACACCTCAGACAGTCAGCGCATCCGTATCGTGAAGAACTATGTCGACCGTCATTATGCCGAGGAGATCCGACTGGCCGACGTAGCGGCCTTGGTCGGAATGGTGCCGGGTGCTTTCAGCCGATACTTTGCACAGCATACGGGCCGGTTGCTGAGCGAATATATGGTAGAAGCCCGACTGGGTCATGCTGCCCGTGAACTGGTAGACACCTCAATGAGTGTGAGCGAGATTGGATATGCGTGCGGATACAACACGCTAAGCAACTTCAACCGACTGTTCAAGAAATATAAAGGCTGCACTCCATCGGAGTTCCGTGAGAAATATCGGCAGACTCGTGTCGTCATCTGATCATTGCTCCCACTACACGCTTGCGACAAACAAAAAAACGGATATAGCTAAATAATTCACTATATCTGGTTTTTTGTTCTCTGAAATGATTATCTTTGTATCAACATTGTCAAGCTAATAAAATGATAGCCTTATGAAAGAAGCAGCATATTATCATCTTGAAAAGATTACAGGACAGGGACAAGAAGCAGGGGACGAGCTTGCCGCCCGTTGCGATCTCTGTCCCCATGCCTGTCTGATCCGTGAAGGACACGCCGGACGGTGCCACTCGCGCGTATTCCATGACGGCGAGCTGTGGGCGATGAGCTATGCCGAACCCAGTGCGCTCGCCGTCGATCCGGTGGAGAAGAAGCCACTCAACCACTTCCATCCGGGTACGCAATGTCTGTCGGTGGCCTGCACGGGCTGCAACCTGCGCTGTCTGAACTGCCAGAACAGCAGTATCTCGCAAGTAAGACCGGAGGACGTGGAGCACGCTACGTGGCAACCGGAAGACCTCATGGGCGTGTGCCTGCAACAGCATCTGCCTTCCATCGCCTATACCTATACCGAACCTCTGACGTGGATCGAGTATATGCTCGACACGGCACGGTTGGCCCACGAACATGGCATCTACAACATCCTCGTTTCCGCGGGTTATGTCAACGAACAGCCGTTACGCGACCTGCTTCCCTATCTCGATGCGGCGAACATCGACTTGAAGAGTATCAGCGACGATGTCTATCACCGCCTCAATGGTGCCTCGCTGGCTCCAGTCCAGCGTACGCTGCGTCTCATTCATAAAGCGGGCATAGAATTGGAAATCACTAATCTGCTCGTAGACGGATGGAATACAAGTGAGGAGATGGTGCGCGGTCTCTGTCGTTGGCTTGTCGGAAACGGCATGGCTGATGTTCCCTTGCATCTGAGCCGCTGTTTCCCCTCCTATCGCATGCCCGACCTGAGGCCGACACCCCTCTCAGACATGATGCGCGCTAAAGACATCGCAAAAGAAGAAGGCATACGGTGGGTGCATCTCGGAAACGTGTGATAAGCCTCTATGTGAATGATGGGCTTTCTATCAAAAGCTCATTATCTTCAATAAATCTTCATTTCGCATTATAATTTCATCATCATTCTAATATTGCGTCAAATTTCCCATTAATTTTAACATTATTACCTTGTAGGGTATAGACACCACGGCATCTCAACCCATCATTATATATCTCCGTAATATAAAATTCACCACCATAACTTCGGAAGTGCTCTCCCTGCTTCCTTGCAATAGCAGTTCCTTCTATGTTGCACTTTTTGAGTTCAGCTAATATTTGCCTACTTGATACAGTAAGGTAATCATCAGCATCCACCAAATTAGCTATGTCTGCATTAGAATATAATTTATAATTCACATTAGTATTTCCTTTTGCGTGACAACGTTGCATATAAAAGCAGATTTCATAAGAAGTTCTTTGTGGTTGACCGTTATTGCTTCCAGAAGTCAATTTTACTTGATAAGTGACGAGACTGTCAGACGAGCGAAGGCCTGTTACAGCCGAAGGTGAAAATACATATTTAGAACCTATTTGATAGTAATTACTGTCATTGATTGTTGCAGACCCAAGTTCTGTATCGGAATATCCCTCAAAAGTAAAGACATGATCACAGCCTTCAAATAGAAATATACAAGGCAGTAATAAAATATATAGCATGTATTTCATATCATTTCTATTTATTTGTTGTATATATAATGGTAGATGACAAAGTACCAAGGAGATACCTGTTCATCATAGGAATAATCCAGACTGTAGAACCTTTATATCTCCTTGGTGAGCCATAATAGCGGCCCACGTTTTATTTGTCTTCTTGACTTCTTCTTGCTTATTATTATTCTTCGTCTCCATAGCTACTTATTTTTTGCAAATATACAATAAGTTCTTGAATATTCCAAGGAAAATGAAGATTTTATCTCACCCATGCGTACCGAACTCGCGACCAGTCAAATAACAACTACCATAGCGATTTGACGTTAGTTAGATATTATTGTTGGCTAGAAGATATTCTTTCAAGATAGAAAAACATAAAAAATGAAAGAAAAGTGGGACAAAAAGTACAACGTCTCACTTTTTTTCGTATATTCGCAGAATAGAAAACATTGTATAATAACCAAAGCCCAAGAACTATGAACACAAGAAACAAACAACTTACAGCAAAGGAACGCCTGTACACAGGCAAGCACCACGGACGCCATATCGATGAGGACTTTGAGCACGACTGCCTCGATGGGGACAGTGGCGAGATAGGCAGCTACGACACCTTCGATGACAGCAACGCCAGAAAGAACGATTAAGCCTCTCCCCAACCCCCTCCAAGGGGGGGTGAGGCTGTGCTACCCACGTAGTCGGCGGAGTGTATGCGCCATGACGGGAACGGTCAACAAGAAGGAGCAGACATCGCTGACGGCCTGGCACATCTCCACGCCCATCAGTCCGAAGAAATGCGGAAGAATGAGGATGAGCGGGATGAAGAAAAGGCCACTGCGTGCCGAGGCCAGCAGGTTCGCGGCCACCGGCATGCGACACGTCTGCGTGAGCATGTTGCTCGTCATGATCATACTGTTGAGTGGCAACGAGCAGAGCTGCCAGCGCAGGGCGACGATACCCACGGCAATCACCTCTGCGTCGTTGCGGAAGATGCCGATGAGATGATCGCTGAGGAGCCAGCCGACAACCGTGCAAACGATGAGGAAGGTCGTGCCCACAGCGATCGTGAACCAATAGGCACGCTTCAGACGCGGAATGAGACGGGCGCCGAAGCAGAAGCCACAAAGTGGTTGGAAGCCTTGTCCCAAGCCGATGACGACAGCCATGACCATCATCGTGATACGGTTGACAATGCTCATGGCGGCAATGGCCGCGTCGCCGTAGTTGCCGGCGGCATGGTTGAGCATGGTCGTGGCCAGACAGAGCAGTCCCTGACGACACAGCGACGGGCTGCCTCCAAAGAAGATCTCCTTAAAGGCGGACCACGAGGGAGAGAAGAGCCGGAAGCGGATGGCTATGTTCTCTCCACGGCGCGTCATGAAGAAAAGAATAAGGAAGCTCACCACCTGACCGGTCACCGTGGCGAGAGCCGCACCGGCTACGCCCCAATGACACACAAAGATGAAGAGCGGGTCGAGCCCTACGTTGAGGATGGCACCCGTGACAATGCCAACCATGGCAAAGGAGGCGTTGCCCTGCAGACGCAATTGATTGTTGAGCGTCAGCGAGCCGGTCAGAAAAGGCGCACCGAAGAGCACGATGCCGAGATACTGCTGTGTGTGAGGCAGGATCGTCGGCGTGGCACCCAACAGCAGTGACAAGGGGTTGAGAAAGATCCAACCCAGCACTGCGATCAGCGTACCTGCCAAAAGTGAGAAACAGAAGCCTGTCGCTGCCATACGGGCGGCGTTGTCGTGGCGGCGTGCGCCCAACTCGCGCGAGATATAGTTGCCGGAACCGTGACCAAAGAAGAAGCCGATGGCCTGAACAAAGAACATCATCGAGAACACCACGCCCACGGCTGCCGTAGACTGTGTGTCGAGCTTACCCACGAAAAACGTGTCCGCCATATTGTATAGGGCGGTGACGAGCATACTGATGATCGTCGGGATGGCCATTGTCGGTATGACACGACGGATCGGAGCGGTGGTGAGATAGGTGTAGTTGTCTGTTCCTGCGTGCATAACGTTATTTCAGTTGCAACTCCACAGGGCAGTGGTCACTGCCGAAGACCTCGTTGTGGATTTCGGCCGCCGTGATGCGTGGCTGCAAGCTGTCGGATGTGAGGAAGTAATCGATGCGCCACCCTGCGTTTTTCTCTCTCGCACGGAAGCGGTAGCTCCACCACGAATATTTCACCTCGTCGGGGTGCAGCAGGCGGAAGGTGTCAGTGAAACCGCTGTTGAGCAGCACCGTCATCTTCCCGCGCTCCTCATCGGTGAAGCCCGCGTTGTGGCGGTTGGTCTTTGGGTTCTTGATGTCGATCTCCTCGTGTGCCACGTTCATATCACCGCAGACGATGACCGGCTTCCTATCGTTGAGCACCAAGAGAAAGTTGCGGAAATCGTCTTCCCACTTCATGCGATAGCCGAGACGGCGCAGCCCGTCCTGCGAGTTTGGTGTGTAGACACAGACGAGATAGAAGTCTGCGTATTCGAGCGTAATGACACGTCCCTCATGGTCGTGATCATCGATGCCCATGCCATAGGCCACACTCAGCGGTTCCTGCCGCGCGAAGATTGCCGTACCGCTGTAGCCTTTCTTGTCGGCATAGTTCCAATAAGACGTATATCCGGGGAATTGCAGGTCGAGCTGTCCGGCCTGCATCTTGGTTTCTTGCAGACAGAAAAAGTCAGCATCCAAGTCTTTGAAGTAAGCCTCAAAACCTTTGCTGATGACTTTATCGTCGTCGGTCTTCGGCTTCATGCAAGCGCGAAGGCCGTTGACATTCCAGGAGATGAATTTCATGCGTTTGTGATTAAAGGGTGCTATATTTAATATGGTGTAGCCACCGGAATGATGCACCTGCTATATATAATAAGGTGTAGACAACTGTTATTTCACTTTCAGCAGGCTGAGAAACTCCATTCTCGTCTTTGCCGACTCGAAGACGCCACTGTAGGCACTTGTCGTCGTCATGGAGTTCTGCTTCTCCACACCACGCATCTGCATACAGAGGTGACGGGCTTCCAAGACGACCATCACGCCTTGCGGCTTGAGCGTCTCACGGATGCACTGCTCGATCTGCTCTGTCAACCGTTCCTGCACTTGCAGTCGGTGGGAGAAGATATCGACGACACGGGCGATCTTGCTCAGTCCGGTGATGTAGCCATTGGGGATATACGCCACGTGCGCCTTACCGAAGAACGGCAGCATGTGGTGCTCGCACATCGAGAAGAAGTCGATATCCTTGACGATGACCATCTGATTGTATTTCTCCTCAAAGAGTGCGTCGGTGAGCACCTTCTTCGGATCCTGTGTGTAGCCGCGGGTGAGTGTCTGCATCGCCTTTGCCACGCGCATCGGCGTCTTGACGAGTCCCTCGCGTTCCGTGTCTTCTCCCAGCAAAGTCAGTATGTCTTTATAGTGATTGGCCAGATCGTCGAGTCCCGGCCGAAATTCTGTTTCTGGATTCATTTATGCAGTGTTGAATGTTGAATGAACTACAATGTTGAGTGTTGAATGTTGAATGTTGAGCGTTGAGTGATGAATGACAGCCACCCTTATGGTGCACTAATTTATTCATTATACACTATACATTACACGTTCATACATTTATTTAGTTCACCGTGATCTTTCCCTTGACGATGGTAGCGGCCTTATAGCCCATCTTTCTGACAGCGTACAGCATCTTCTCAGCCTCACCGAGCGAGCGGTAGTTGCCCACGCGGCAGATCCATCGGGGAGAATAGAAGTGAACATATATCGGTTGGTCAGGGAAACGCATCTTGATGTCGTTGCCTGCCTGTTGAGCTTTCATCTTATCGGCGCGAGTGTTGCCGCCAGCGAAGGCCTGCACACGATAGCCGGTGACCTTGCGGCTGCCACGCATCACCTTCTTGCGCATGTCGACCGTCGGGATCGACATCTCGTCATCGTCCTGATGGTGTACCTGATTCTTGCGCTCACTCTCTAATTTCCTTTTATAGGCCTCGGCTTCGCGTGCCCATTGCGCTCTTTTCTCAGCCTCAGCACTCTCAGCCCTGGCCTTCGCCTCCTCGGCAGCCTCCTGGCGTGCCAAAGCCTCAGCCTCTTGCTTCGCCTTGGCGTCAGCTTCCTGTCGCCGCATCTCGGCGAGTTGTTCTTCTTTCTTTGCTGCCTCTGCTGCGGCCTCAGCCTTTTTCTGTTCAGCTACTGCGGCGGCACGGCGGGCAGCCTCAGCGTTTCTGTTGGTTTGGGTGGAAGACTTCTTGTCCAGCGTCATGGCAGCCTTGCGCTCTGCTTCCTTGGCTTTGTCGAAGGTGCTCTGCTGTTGCGCTACTACCGTCTTACTTCCCACGGTCTTTGCCTGAACACTTGTCTTCGCACTCGGCGTATTGTTGTTTTGTGTGGTCGTGTTCTTTTCCGGGGACGAAAGTGCGCTGCCGTTGACGAGATCCGTGATCGCCTTGCTCTGCGTCACCGTGATCTTACCCTCGCCTTGCTTCTTTTGTTGCAGATGTCCAAGGAAGGTCTGTGCGTGCATCGGGACGATGCCCAATGTCAGCATGCCGATAATCCCCAAGATCAGTCTCTTCATAATCGTCGTGATAAAAGTCAGGAATTAGAGAAGCGGCGCGATGCCACCACAGAGCAGTGGAGCGTTTCCCGCCCCGACTCTCTAATTCCTGACAGATGATGGATAATTACTTCCAAGCGTCGATGATAGCCTTGAAGTCAGCAGCCTTCAGAGAAGCGCCGCCGATCAGACCGCCGTCGATGTCAGGCTTAGCGAAGAGCTCCTTAGCGTTGCTGGGCTTGCAGCTACCGCCGTAGAGGATAGTAGTGTCCTCAGCAGCCTCTTTGCCGTACTTCTCAGCAACGATGCTACGGATGTAAGCGAGCATCTCCTCAGCCTGGTCGCTGGTAGCCGTCTTACCTGTGCCAATAGCCCAGATCGGCTCATAAGCCAGTACGATGTTCTTCCACTCCTCAGCAGAGAGGTTGAAGACGCTGCCGTCGAGCTCAGCCTTGACGACCTCGTTCTGCTTGTTAGCCTCGCGCTCCTCGAGAGTCTCGCCGCAGCAGAAGATCACCTTCAGTCCGTTGGCCAAAGCCAGCTGAACCTTCTCCTTCAGGATCTCAGCAGTCTCGTGATAGTACTGACGACGCTCGCTGTGACCCAGAATGACATACTGTGCACCGGTAGACTTCACCATAGCGGCAGAGACCTCACCTGTGTAAGCACCCTTCTCCTTGTCAGCGCAGTTCTCAGCACCGAGAGCCACTACATTCTGATCCAGGACCTCAGCGACCTTAGCCAAGTGGATGAACGGAGTGCAGACGATGACACCACAGTTTGGTTTGTCAGCAGCACAAGCCTCGTTGATCTCTTTTGCCAGGGCGATGCCCTCCTGCAGGTTCTCGTTCATTTTCCAGTTGCCTGCAACGATTTTCTTTCTCATTTTACTTTTCCTTTCTATTAATGATAAGTTAAACAGTTGTTGTTGTATTTGATTTTCTTTTTTCTTCTGCCAAGCTCTGAGCCATTTCGTCCAAGCCCACAGCCTGTCGGCGAGCGTGAGTAGGAACAGCGGCAAGATAAACCAGAGGGCCACCTTTGCCATCGTACCTGCGGCGGTGTGGCCGTCGGGCTGTCCGATCGGCAGCTTGCTGATGTCACCATGGAGGTCGGCCGCGTCGGGCAGATCGTTGTGGCTCCACTTGCGCAGAATAGTGCCGTTTTTGATGAGCATCAGTCCTGGGTTGCTGCGTATCATCGTCTTGAGTGTGGTGCCGTCGGTAACCATGAAGGGATATTCCGCGCCCGTGATGTCCTCCCAGTGTTTGATGTCCTTGTTGCTCGAAGCTGTCAGACAGTAGAACGGGATATGCTTGTCAATGCAATACTCATAGAGCTGGTCGATAGCGCCAAAGTTGCCGTCATCGGCAGTGCTCAGGTCCGGGGCGATGAGCAGGAAGGTGTATCCGCGATGGTCGAGGACGCTGTCGGTAAGGTCGTCGCCCGATCGCGTCTGTATGGAAAAGTCGTGGATCGGCGGCACATAGCCCTCGGCGGTCTGCACAGTCTTGGAGTCGATAAACTTCCACGTCGAGTCGGGATAGTTGTCGAGGGTGAACTCTTTCTTCACACCGTTCTTTTCCAAGATAAAGGTCGTCTCGAATTTGGGCTGCGGTGCACCGGGCGGAATCTCCATGCCTTTCTTGATGTTCACGCCTACATGATAGGGACGGAAGTCAAAGACCGGCAGCTTATAGAGACAGTAAGTGCTCGTGACGATGATGAAGACGACGGTGTAGTTGACAGCAATCCACTGGTTGGTCTTCGAGATGAAGCGGTACATACTGAGCGGTTTCCGCCACAACAGCACGGCACAAGCCGTAAGCGCGATGTTCTTCAGCAGTGACTCGGTATTGGTGAGGTGGATGGCGTCGCCGAAACAACCGCAGTCCTTGACGGGATTGGCAATGACGAGCCACAGTGTGATCAGTGTCATCACCGACATGAAGACGAGGATAACCCTTGACGCCAGGCGCCGGTGGATGGCAAAGACCATGAAGATGCCCAGACAAAACTCCAGGCCGGCGAGCAACACAGCCGCCGAAATGAGCAGATAGTCGGGCAGAGCGCCTGCCAAGCCGATAGCCTCAAGATAGTCCTGCATCTTGTAGAGCGTACCCAGCGGGTCGATGGCTTTGACATAGCCGGAAAAGATGAAGGTCAGTCCAACTACAAAGCGGGCTATGTTGACGAGAATCGTCGTCAACATCGTTTGCCAGCGGGGCGTGGTGCGGGCTTGGGTTTGGGACTGTATGTTATCTTCTTTGTCGGTCATGACCAAGTGTTGCGTAAGGAATGCGAATGTAAGATTTTATCGAGCAGTGGCGGAAGCGCCGGGACTACGCTTTCTCTGCAGGTCGTTTGGTGCGTATGGCACCAAAGACCGCATAGTTGATGATATCGTAATAATTGCCGTCAATGCCTTCCGAGACGAGCGCTTTGCCCTCGTTCCCTTCGAGCTCTTTGACGCGTTCTATCTTTGTGAGGATGAAATCGGTATAGCTCGTGACGCGCATGTCTCTCCAGGCCTCGCCATAGTCGTGGTTCTTTCGTTTCATCAACTCGAAAGCTTCGTGAGCATAGTGGTCATAGAGCTTAAGCGCCTCGTCCGGTGTGGTATCAATCGTATCGGCAAAGCCCTCCTTGAGCTGTATGAGTCCGATGATGCCGTAGTTGATCAGCGCGATAAACTCGGGTCTGATGCCCTCACCGACAAGACTTTCTTTCGTGATCTCGAGGGTACGGATGCGCTTGGCCTTGATAAAGAGCTGATCGGTAAGCGAAGAAGGACGGAGCATACGCCAAGAGGCACCATAGTCATGGAGCTTCCTGGCAAAGAGCTGCCTGCACTCTGCCATGACGTCCTGGAACTGTCTTTCTGTTTCTTGCACGTTTGTACTCATTATTATATATAGTGCTAAGTTTCTGCAAAGTTACAGAATTAAATCGAGAAACGGAAAGATAAGCGGAATAAAAAGCAGCCTCACCCCATGGAGAAGGGTTAGAGGATGGGGCTGTAGGTGAGGTGGGTGAGGCTACTGTTTTACTTACACAGCACCACGTCTACATCCTGCAAAGTGACGAGGATGCCCTTGGGCTGGGACTCGAGTGTAGGAAGGATCTTGTTGAGAAACGAACGGAGCTTTTCCTCGTCGTCGATGATCTCCACGACGATGGGATATTTGACGTTGAGCTCCCAGAACTTGTTGGAGCGGAGCTTGCCGGCCTTGCCGTAGCCCATGACACCCTGCAGCACGGTGGCACCGGCCAGCCCCTCACGCTGAGCCGCGCGCGCGATCTCCTCATAGAGCGACGCATGGCACAGCGTGTCGGTATTGCTGAGATAGAAACGGAGTATCTTTTTCATGTTGATATATACGTTATGCGAGGTTAGGACAACCACGGAGAGCCGCCCCTACACTTCCACCGCTCTCACCTCTTGGCGGTAATCACTCCCCCCTCTCCCTTTGGAGAGGGGTTGGGGGTGAGGCTATTAAATCATCTTGGCGCAGGCGTTGCCGGCGACGACGGCGAGGAATCCTAAAGCCACGCTCAGTCCTAAGTAAAGGGCAAGGTAGAGGTAGTTGCCATCACGCATGAGGGCTGTGCTCTCGTTCATAAAGGTGGAGAAGGTGGTGAAGCCACCGCAGAAGCCCGTGGTCAGGATGAGCTTCACCGACGGCGACATCCAGCCTCCGGCCCAGTTGAGACCAGACAGGAAGCCGATGATCAGACAACCGAGAATGTTGACCGCAAACGTACCGAAAGGAAAACTCAGCGGAATGAGCACTTGTGTGAGTTTGGACACCACGAAGCGGGCGCCACCCCCTAAGAAGCTGCCGCAGCCCACGAGCATAAAGTCTTTCAGCATGGATGCCCCTCCTCGCGACGTGCGTCGGCGCCGGGCATTGTGTAAGTTTCTTGATAGATCGCATGCAGCAACTGCAAGCCGGTCTTCGTCTTGAAGATATTCTTGCGTGCCGCCTCGATGCCGTGCTCCGAGATATGGTCTTCGTAGAGGTTGACAAGGAAGTCGGCCTCCACAAGGATCTGATAGTCCGGTGCGTCTATGTTCTTATAGGTATGGTGATGAGCGATGAGCCAGCAGATGCGCTCAATGTCGGCTTCGGCGTAGTGCATCGATTCCAGGATGGCGCGAGCCGGTGCGGGCCCCTCCTGCTCTTGGTATTTTCCATTGCTACTGCCGTATTTAGCCTCAGCGGGATGGATGCCGATGTCGTGAAGTACGGCTGTTGACTCCAATACAAAGAGTGTGTGGGCGTCCAGTCCTTCGGCGCGGCCGATGAGTTGCGCGAAGCGGTGTACCTTCAGCAGATGTTGTATGCGCATGGGATCACCCTTGTCAAAAGAGATGATGCGGAGAGTAAGTTCATCGATAATTTTTTGCGTCTCTTCCATATTTCTCAAATTAATTTATCAAACTGATCTATGATTTGTTCCGCCCCTGCCTCTTCCAGTTCTTCGCACGAGCCATTGCCATAGGTCACGCCACAGGTGTGGGCTCCTGCATTGCGACCCATGAGAATGTCGAAGCGGGTGTCGCCGATGACGAGGGTCTCCTCAGGCTTACAGCCGGTGGCCTGCAGGATCACATTGACAGTCTCGGCGTCGGGTTTGGCATGCGCCACGTCGTCAGCACCAATGAGGGCACAGAGCCAATCGGTGATGCCATACTCCTCGGCAAAACCTTGCAGCGACTCATGACAACGGCTGCTGGCCAAAGCGATGAGCCGACCGTGTTCATGGAGTGTGCGGAGCGTGTCAATGACACCGGGGAAAGGAGGCACTGAACCTGGGCGGTTGTTACGTCGGAAGATGTCGCGGTAGACAGCAGCGCAATGGTCTGCCGTGTCGTCATCGATATGACAGGCCACGGCAAAGCATTTCTCCAGTGGCAGTCCGATGGTGGCGGCGCAAGCATCCTCCGTCGGTAAGTCCATGTTCAGTTCACGGCATGTATCCTGTATGGTCTTGACGATGAGATGCTTGGAGTCACCGAGTGTACCGTCGAAGTCGAAGATGTAAAGGGCGTATTGTCTTGTCATATCATCTATCGGTTGCGTCTACTTCTTTACTTTGACCTCATACAGATCGGTGCGTCGGTCGAGCAGGTTGCGCACAGAGCCGTAGGTATGGAGCTGGCTGAGGCTGTTGAGGTCTACGTCGGCTACAAGGATCATCTCCGTGTTTGGCGTAGCCTCGGCACGACGCCCATCGTTGGGGAACGGGAAGTCGCAAGGCGTGAAGACAGCGCTCTGAGCATACTGGATGTCCATGTTGTGAACACGCGGCAGGTTACCCACACTGCCCGCGATGACCACATAGCACTCGTTTTCGATGGCACGCGCCTGGGCACAGATGCGCACACGGGCATAAGCGTTCTGCGTGTCTGTCATAAACGGCACGAAAAGAATCTGCATGCCCTGAGCGGCGAGCAGACGGGAGAGCTCCGGGAACTCTACGTCGTAGCAGATCACCACACCAATCTTACCGCAGTCGGTGTCAAAGGTACGGATGGTGCTGCCACCGTTCAGACCCCAGCACTTCATCTCGTCGGGCGTGACATGGATCTTCTCGTACATCTCGTCGGTGCCGTCGCGACGGATGAGGAAGCCTACGTTATAGAGGCTGCCGTCCCCCTTGACATAAGGCATGGAACCCGTGATGATGTTGATGTTATAGCTGATGGCGAGCTCACGGAAACGGTCCCGGATCTTGTCGGTATACTTTGCCAGCGCGCGTATCGACTCCGCCTCACCAAGATTGTTGTAGCGGGCCATGAGCGGCGCGTTGAAATATTCAGGGAAGAGGATGAAGTCGCTCTTATAGTCCGACACCGAGTCGATGAAGAACTCTACCTGTTCGAAGAGTTCATCAATGCTGTTGTAGGGTCGCATCTGCCACTGCACCATGCCGATGCGCACAGTAGGCTTGCGCTCCACCTTCTGGTCGCGCTTGGGCTCATAGTAGATATTGTCCCACTGGAGCAGGCAGGCGTTGTGCTTCGACTCCTCGTCGTTGGGCAGATAGTTGCGGATGATACGGCGCACGTGGAAGTCGTTGCTCAGCTGGAAGTTCAACACGGGGTCATAGATCTCGCGCGAGCGCACCTTCTCGATATACTCTTTCGGACGCATCGTGTCGGCGTATTTGTGATAGTTGGGGATACGTCCGCCAAACATGATCGCCTTGAGGTTGAGCTTCTCACAGAGTTCCTTACGGTATTCATACATGCGTCGGCCGAGTCTGAGACCACGGTAGTCGGGATGGATAAACACCTCAATGCCATAGAGGATATTGCCGTTGGGATTGTGGGTATTGAAGGTCTCGTTGCCTGTCACCTGCGCGTAGGTATGATCACCCTTGACCATGTCATAGTCTACGATGATGCTCAGCGCGCAGCCTACGATCTTTCCGTCGGCGATGACCACCACCTGTCCTTCTGGGAAAATTGTAATGAGTTTCTTGATCTGAGCGTGTGTCCAAAACTCGTCGCTGTCGCCATAGATGCGCTTGAAGGAGCCTGCAAGCTGGTCATAGTCTTCCATGCGCAGCGTGCGGAGCTCTACTTTGTTGATTTGATGTGTCGTTTCCATTGTTTTTGACGGTTAGGACGACGGTGCCGTCCCGTAATCCTTTCACCTTGATTATGCGTGCAAAGATAACCAATATAATTAAGACCACAAAATCAGAACGATGAAATTACAAACGTCACAACGGAAGGTTGGAAAAGAGAGCGTTCGTCGTTATGCATAAAAAAGCCATCCCTTTCTCACGAAAAGGATGGTCTGGATAGTTGAATAAAAAAGCTGTTGTAACTAACGAACGATATATTATTTCTTTTCGCTTACAAAGGTATAGCTTTTATTTAATATACACAAATATTTTATCGTGAAAATATTATAAATTTCAGCTAACGAGTGTTTTTCGTCAACAAACGACAAACTGTCACTCAACAAAAACAAATAAAGACAAGGAAACTATTGAGAATACTCTTCCGGATTACGCCGTAAGGGGCAGAAGAAATAATTGTTGTTATTTTATTTTGTAGTTCCCTTAGTTTCCACTAACTTTGCATAGTCTTATATATAATAATATGGTATAGACCACAAAAATATGAAATATATCTTAGTGACTGGAGGCTCCCGTGGCATCGGCCGTGCCGTATGCCTCCGTCTGGCACAGATGGGACTGCCCATCATCATCAACTATCGCAGCAACGAGACTGCTGCAAAAGAGACACAACAGCAGGTCGAGGCACTGGGCGTGAAAGCCGAGCTGATGCCTTTCGACGTCTGTGACGAAGAGCAGGTGAGCAAGGCGCTCGACACCTGGGAGGCCGCCCATCCCGACGACTACATCTCCATTCTCGTCAACAATGCGGGCATCCGTCGCGACGGCGTGATGTTTATGATGAGCGACGACGACTGGCACGACGTGCTGCGCACCACGCTCGACGGCTTCTTCTTCCTGACCCGCCGCATCCTGAAACATGTTATGCCGCGCCACCACGAGGGCCGCATCATCAACCTGGCCTCACTCTCCGGCGTCAAGGGCCTGCCCGGACAGGCCAACTACAGTGCCGCGAAGGCCGGACTCATCGGAGCCACCAAAGCGCTCGCACTGGAGACAGCGGCCCGCGACGTCACCGTCAACGCCGTGGCACCGGGCTTTGTTGAGACCGACATGACGAAAGATCTCGACGAAGACGCTCTGAAGCAGATGATACCGATGAAGCGCTTTGCCAAACCGGAAGAGGTCGCTGAGGTCGTCGCCTTCCTCGCCTCACCGGGCGCAGCCTATATCACAGGCGAGGTCATCAACGTCAACGGTGGACTGTATACATAAGTCGGGAACCACCACACTCCCCTCACCACACACCATCATTCAACGTAAATCATACAATATCTACAATGCATAGAGTAGTCATCACCGGCATGGGCATCTGGTCGTGCCTGGGTACCGACCTCGACAGCGTGGCGCAGTCGCTCCACGACGGCAAGTCGGGTATCGGCATACAACCCGAACGACTGACCTACGGCTATCGCTCGGCACTCACAGGAATCGTTCCCGAGCCGATCATCACGAAGAAAGACATCAACCGCCATACCCGTGCCGGTATGTCGGAAGAGGCGCGCTACGCCTATATGGCCAGCCGGCAGGCCTTCGCACAAGCCGGCGTCGACGATGCCTATCTGCTCGATCATGAGGTCGGCTGCATCTTTGGCAACGACTCTTCGGCCAAACCTGTCATCGAGGCCGCAAAGACCATGGACGAGAAACACGACACCGCCATGTTGGGCTATGGCTGTGTCTTCCAGTCGATGAACTCCACGGTGAACATGAACCTCAGCACGATTTTCCACATTCGGGGCGTGAACTTCACCGTCAGCGCGGCGTGCGCCAGTGGCAGCCACAGCATCGGATTGAGCTACATGCTCATCAAACAAGGTCTTCAGGACATGGTGCTCTGCGGTGGCGCACAGGAGACCAACTATTACGCCATGGCATCTTTCGATGCCCTCAGCGCTTTCTCCATCCGCATGGATGAGCCGACAAAGGCCAGCAGACCCTTTGACCGCGACCGCGACGGACTGGTGCCCAGCGGTGGTGCTGCCGCCCTGGTACTCGAAGACTACGACCATGCGGTGGCACGCGGGGCTACGATACTCGCCGAGGTCTGTGGCTACGGCTTCTCAAGCAACGGCGGCGGCATCTCCACGCCGAGTGACCAGGGCTGCCGCATCGCCATGCAGCGGGCGATGGACGATGCCGGAGTATCGACTGACGACATCGACTATGTCAATGCCCACGCAACCTCGACACCGCAAGGCGACATGTACGAGGCGCAGGCATTGCGTGAACTCTTCCTCGGAAGACGCGCGCTGATCAGCTCCACGAAGTCCCTCACTGGCCATGAATGCTGGATGGCGGGAGCCAGCGAGGCGGTCTATTGCACGCTGATGATGCAACACGGCTTCGTAGCTCCTAACCTCAACCTCGAACATCCCGACGAATACAGTGAGGGCCTCAACATCACGCCCGTCACCGTGGAAACGCCATTGAATACGGTGCTGAGCAACTCCTTCGGATTTGGGGGAACGAATTCGGCATTGGTGTTAAGGAGAGCCTCCCCCCCCTACCCCTCTCCCAAGGAGAGGGGAGTGAAATGCTTCAAGAAACCGGGCAAAACACTGGGGGAAGGAATGCAGATGGCTGAATGAGAGCTACTACATGCACGGTTGGCGTTGCAAGCATTCGAGGGAAACATAAAGATAAAAGGATTATTAATAGAAAAGAATTGAATATGAAGCGATTGTTATTTGTCATGCAGCTGTTGCTCTTATGCAGCACGCTGGCACTTGCAAAGCCCAACATCGGGCTCAGCATCCTGAAAGGACAGCACCGCATCCATTGGACAATGGACTGGACACAGTTGACCATCGAAGGCATGAAACCCAAAGAATGGTTGGAATTCCGTCAAGCCGAGCAACCGGAATACGACGCTGACTATGAGCTGGAAAGTCAGCTCAAGCCACGTATCCTTGACATGGTGGCGGGAGCCAACTCTAAGCTGATGAGCCAACAGATGATTCTCTGCAGCGACAGCGACTGTGTCTACACGCTTGTCCTGCAACCTGTCAATATGAGCAAGAAAGGCAATTGTACCGTGAAGTGCTATGTCAAGGAGACAAAGAGTGGAAAACAAGTCTACGAATTCTTTGTCTTGGGGCGCGGCGGTGTCTTCGGCTCGATGAGCAACCTGTGGGGCGACGGCTTCCAAAACGCAGGGCGACGCATGGGCAAGATGATTCTCGACGGGGTGAGTAGATGACGGCGGTACGAAGGCCCTCTGGATTCAACGCTTGACGACCTATACTTCAATGCTCGACAAACAATATTCGTAACGCCACATCATAGAATATCACCCTATGCATCTGTCTGACAGTTTAAAAGAAAGATACACCCGTGAGCATCTCAGTGCCCGCGAGGCACAAAGGCTGGCCGAGTTCATCGCTTGGGGACCGGCTATTTTTCAGGCATCGCGACTGATGGTGAAGTTCGGCATCCTCGACCTCTTGCGCGACAGTGAGCAAGGACTCACGCGCCAGGAGATCGTGGAGAAGACCGATCTGAGCGACTATGCCGTGAAGTGCCTGTTGGAGGCTTCGCTGTCCATCGGCACCGTGCTCGTCAACCCCGACAACGACCGCTATACGATCTCGAAGACGGGATGGTTTCTGCTCAACGATCCGGCCACACGTGTGAACCTCGATTTCAACCACGACGTGAATTATGAAGGGTGGTTCCACTTAGAAGAGTCGCTCCGCAACGGTAAGCCTGAGGGCCTGCGCCACTTCGGATCGTGGCCTACCATCTACGAGGGCTTGTCGTCACTGCCCGCTGAGGTGCAGAAGAGCTGGTTTGGCTTTGACCATTTCTACAGCGATTCCTCGTTCCCCGATGCCCTACGCATTGTCTTCGACGAGCACCGCGTGCGCACGCTCT
Organism: Prevotella sp.; assembly: GCA_052355365.1. Lineage (GTDB taxonomy): Bacteria > Bacteroidota > Bacteroidia > Bacteroidales > Bacteroidaceae > Prevotella. The sequence goes on from DAWDCC010000002.1 coordinate 67,590, forward strand.
ACGACGTCGGCGGCAATACGGGCAAGTGGGCGCTGTGCTGTGTAGACCACAGTCCGGAGGCCCGCGTCACCGTCCTCGACCTGCCACAACAGATCGGACTGATGCAGGGTAACATCCAAGGGCACCCCGGCAACGAGCGTATCACGGGCTACCCCATCGACTTGCTCGATGAGCACCAGGCGTTTCCCTTGATGGACGACGGCCCCGACGCTATCTGGATGAGTCAGTTTCTCGACTGCTTCAGCATGTCGCAGGTCGTCAGCATCCTGCGGCGTGCCGCCAAGGCCATGAAGCCCCAGACACGTATCTACATCATGGAGACGCTGTGGGACCGGCAGAAATACGAGCCCGCCACGCTGTGCCTGACGCTCACATCGCTCTATTTCACCGCCCTCGCCAACGGCAATTCTAAGATGTACAACACCGAGGACATGGAGCAATGTATCCACGACGCCGGACTGGAAATAGGAACCATCCACGATCATCTCGGACAAGGCCACTCGATCATCGTGGTCAGACAACCTGAAAAGAAATAACATTCAATCATTTATGGAAAGAAAAGAAATAGAAGAGAAAGTGAGAAACTTCATGGTCGACGAACTGGAAATCGACGAGGAGAAAATCAAGCCGGGGGCTAAACTCAAGGACGATCTCGGTATCGACAGTCTTGACTTTGTCGACATCGTCGTCATCGTGGAGAAGAACTTTGGCTTTAAGATCAAACCCGAAGAGATGAAAGGTGTCGTTACGCTGAAGGACTTCTGCGACTACATCGAGAAGAAGGCGGGATAAGAAAGCATAGCGTGGAGCGCAGCAGAATGAAGAAAAAGGCAAAAGGCGACGCGGCGGCACAGCAGTGGAAGGGCAACACCTTCGGTACGGAACGCATGCTCCGATGGCTCATCGTGGTGTTGCGCCACAGTCCGGTGACGATCTGGTACGCCTTCGCGGCGGTCTTTGTGGTTCCGTTTTGCCTGGCCTTCTCCCCCGGTGCCCATTGTGCCTACCGCTATTTCCGCCGCCGCTGGCATGCGGGCAGGCTGTGGGCTGTGTGGAAGACCTTTGTCAACCATGTCTACTTCTCGCAAGTGGTCATTGACAAGTTTGCGCTCTATGCCGGCAAGCATCTCGGACTGAAGGTCGAAGGCTACAACGCTTTCAAACAGTTATCTGCGCGCCCGGAGGGTTTCGTCATGCTCAGCGCACACATCGGATGCTTCGAGATGGCGGGCTATGAGCTGATCTCAGACCGCAAACCCTTCAACGCACTCGTCTACGGCGGCGAGAAGAGCACGGTGATGGCCGGCCGGCAGCAGGTCTTCGCGGCTACGAACATCCACATGATACCGACGAGCAACGACATGAGCCACCTCTTTGCCATCGACCGTGCGCTGTCCTCAGGTGAGATCGTCAGCATTGCCGCCGACCGCGTCTTCGGTTCTCCGTGCACGGTCACGGTATCGCTGTTGGGCCAAACAGCCGACCTGCCGCAAGGTCCGTTTGCCGTTCCGGCCATGCGTGGCCTTTCCGTTATTGCCGTCAACGTGATGAAGACGAGTCTGCATGGCTATACGGCTTACGTCACCCCGCTCGACTACGACCGTCAGGCTCCGCGCAAGCAACAGATCCGGCAGCTCGCCGACGCCTACGCCGCAGAGCTCGACCATCTGCTCCTCCGCTATCCCGCACAGTGGTACAACTACTTCGACTTTTGGAAAGAAGACCGGCATTAAGCTCTTCTCACCCAAAGGTCATCATCAAGAAACGACAAAATACTGATGAACACAGACTCGACAGACTATTCCCATCCCACGGAGACCGTGTTGCGCAGCATCGACGTGCATACGCTGTTGCCGCAACAGGAGCCCTTTGTCATGGTCGGCACGCTGACACAGTTCGACGGGACCACCACAGCAACGGAGACTTTGGTGCGCCCCGACAACCTCTTCGTCGACGACGGAGCCTTGCGCACGACGGGCATGATAGAGAACATTGCCCAGACCTGCGCCGTACGCATCGGATACTACAACAAATATATCCTCAATACAGGAGTGCAGATTGGTGTGATCGGTGCCGTGAGAAAGATGAAGGTAAACGGCCATCCGCGTGTAGGACAGCAGTTCCGGACTACCGTGACCGTGGTGCAGCAACTTCTCGGCATGACACTCGCCAATGCGGAAATCACTTGCGAGGGAGAGACGCTAGCAACAGCGCAGATCAAACTGGCGGTTAAGGAACAGTAAGCTGGCTTCGTTAAAACTTCCAACAGAGGCTTTTCGCGACGACAAAAAGATGCAGGATGATGCCGCGGAAATGCTTATATATATAATAAGGTGTAGATAAATGAAAGAAATACTCAAAGGTCTCAAGGAGCTCAGGGCGTCGAAGACCTTCGACATCCGCTTCAGTGAGGTGGACTCGATGAACGTGGTGTGGCACGGTTCTTACACGCTCTATCTCGAAGACGCGCGTGAGGCCTTCGGTGCGAAATACGGACTTGACTATATGAACTATTTCCACCACCACTGCTATGCGCCGATTGTGGAGGAGACGATCCGCTATCACAAGCCGCTGCGCTATGGCAGCAAGCCACGCATCGACATCATCTACCGTCCCACGATCGCCGCGAAGGTCATCTTCGACTATGAGATCTACGATACCGAGACCGGTGATCTCATGGCCACGGGTCACTCCGTGCAGGCATTTATCGACACTGATTATCAAATCATTCTGTATCGTCCTGAGTTCTATCAGGCGTGGCAGAAGCAATGGGGAGTGTTTGCGGAATGATCGAAGTCCTGTCGACAAACATCCTCTCGCCGTTGGGCGAGACCACAGCGGCGAATCTTGCTGCCGTGCTGCGCGGCGACTCTGCCGTCAAGCTTTGGAGCGGGCGCTGGGGATTGCCCTACGCTTTCCAGTCCGCGCTGTTCAGCGATGAGCAGGTGAGCCGCTGGATGCTGCCGGGACAACCGCGCTTTGTCTCACTCGCACTGGCCTCAATCAAGCAGGCATTAGGCGAGGTACCGGACATCGACCGGCGGCGGACACGTCTCGTACTCAGTACCACGAAGGGCAATGTCGAGGCTTTGACCGTCAGTCCGAGCCACGATGATGCGGCTCTACCGCCGCCGGCAAGTGCAGATATGCTGGATGGTCAGCTCGGTCTCGACGGTCATCCGCTTGTTGTCGACAATGCGTGCATCTCCGGTCTTTCGGCTTTGATCGTTGCCTCACGGCTGTTGCAGTCGGGCGAGTGCGAAAGCGTCATCGCCTGCGGAGCGGAAGTGCAGAGTGCGTTCATCGTCAGCGGCTTCCAAGCACTCAAGGCGATGTCGGGCCACCGCTGCCGCCCCTTCGACATCGAGCGCACGGGCTTGAACCTCGGCGAGGCCGCGGCTACGATCATCCTGCGACGCAGCGAGACCACCACCACCACACGCTGGCGGCTCGAAGCGGGTGCGATGGCCAATGACGCTTACCACCTCACTTCTCCCTCTCCGAAAGCCGAAGGAGCCTATCGCGCCTTGGAGAGCATCCTGCAAGGTCACGACGCTCAGCGCCTGGCCTGCGTCAGTGCACATGGCACGGCGACATTGTTCAACGACCAGATGGAAAGCGTGGCCATCGAACGTGCCGGACTGGAGAGCGTGCCGGTGGTGGGCTTGAAGGCGTATTTCGGTCACACGATGGGCGCCTGCGGCGTTTTGGAGTCCGCGCTGATGATGGCGGCTCTCGACCAAGGCGTCATCCCGGCAACACTCGGCTACAGCGAACGGGGCGTGTCAGCACCCATCCGGGTCACCACGGCACCACTGCCGACACAGAAGAAAGCGTTCATCAAGATGCTATCCGGCTTTGGTGGCGCCAATGCCGCGGTGTGGTTCGACAAAGAACCAGTGGCAGACACGACGCAGAGACCCACCGCTTTGTCGTCGGAAACCGCCTCTGAGAACGTGCAAGCGAAAGTCGCGTGCCTCCATCAGGTTGAGATCACACCTAAAAGCGTCGTCGTTGACGGGCACGCGTTAGCATGCGAGGCTACCGGCAAGGCCCTGCTGACCGACCTCTACAAGCGTGCGGTGGGCGACTATCCCCGTTTCTTCAAGATGGATCTGCTGTCCCGCCTCGGCTTCCTCGCCGCAGAGCTGTTGATAAAAGCCGATGCGGACAAAGACGAAACGCAAATCTCTGATTGTACCGTCGTGCTCTTCGGCCGCCACGGTTCGGTTGCCGCGGACCGCAACTACCTCCGCACGATCGCCACGCCGGAAGACTTCTATCCTAGTCCCGAGCGTTTCATCTACACCCTGCCGAATATTGTCACGGGCGAGATCGCCATCCGTCACCGGCTCCACGCCGAGACGACGTTTATCTATCTGCCCCGTTACGACGAATCCGAGCTGCAACGCCTCATCCAAATCTGTGCCGGGCAACTCCCATCCAAGTTCTTGATCTCCGGCTGGGTGGATGCGGAAGACGACGACAACTACATTGCGAAGCTGCAACTCTTGCGCAGGAGTTAGCCAAACATTTCATTCAACACTCAACATTCATCATTCAGAACCATTCATCATTCAACATTGAACATTCAACATTCGATATATGGCTGATTTAAATACAGAACTCAAGCAATACATCATCGAGGCTTTGAACCTTGAGGATATGACTCCCGACGACATCGACGACGAGGCTCCTCTCTTCGGCGAGGGTCTCGGACTGGACTCCATCGACGCGCTGGAACTCATCGTACTGATGGAGAAACACTATGGCATCCGTCTGGCCAGTGCTGCAGAAAGCAAGGAAATCTTCAAGAGCATACAGACCATGGCGGACTATGTCGCCAAGAACCGCAAGAAATAATGCAGCGCCCTATCGTAGTCACCGGCATCGGCATCGTCTCGGCAATCGGCCGCAACCAGCACGAGACCCTCGCCTCGCTCCTCGACGAACAGTCGGGGATCGGTACCGTGCGCTATCTACAGACCACGCACACGGAACTCCCGGTCGGCGAGGTGAAGATGAGCAACGACGAGATGAAGCGCGCCCTCGCCATCCCGACACAGCAGGAGGTAAGCCGTACAGCGCTGCTCGGCATGATGGCCGTGAAAGAAGCACTGGCCGACGCAGGGCTCTCAAAGCAGGAAAAACGCACCGCCGACAATGCTTCCCGCCGCCGTGTGGTACTCATCTCGGGCACCACGGTCGGCGAAATGGACATCACCGAAGCGCACTTTGCCGAGATGCGTGACTCCGGCAAAGCCCATCCCTGCTTGCTCCATCACGATGGTGGTGCGTGCACAAAGGACATAGCAGAGCACTTCGGACTGTTCACCGACTACACCACGCTGTCCACTGCCTGCTCATCTGCCGCCAACGCGATCCTTCTCGGTGCCGACATGCTGCGTGCCGGCGATGCTGACGTGGTGGTCTGCGGCGGTACAGAAGCCCTCTCACGCTTCCATCTCAACGGCTTCAACACCCTGATGATCCTCGACCATCAGCCGTGCCGCCCCTTCGACAGCACGCGGGCGGGACTGAACCTTGGCGAGGGTGCCGGTTACGTCGTGCTGCAGCGCGAGGACGACGCACGCAAAGAGCATAAAGAGGTAAAGGCTTGGCTCAGTGGCTACGCCAACACTTGCGATGCTTATCACCAGACGGCCTCATCACCGGAAGACACCGGTGCGCAGTTGGCTATGCGCGAGGCGATGGACATGGCAGGCGTCGGCACAACCGACATCCAGTGGATTCACGCCCACGGTACGGGCACGCCGAACAACGACGCCAGCGAGAGCGAAGCCTTGAAAGCCGTCTTTGGCGACGAGCTGCCACTGGTGTCAAGCACGAAAGGCTACACCGGTCACACGACGAGCGCAGCAGGCGGCCTCTCCGCCGTGATGGCCGTGATGGCGCTCCGCCACGGCTTCGTTCCCGGCAACGCCGGATTTTCACAAGCCATAGACGGCGGCATCACGCCTTTAGGCCATACGCTCCGCACCCCCGTCCACGGCGTGCTGGTCAATGTCTTCGGCTTCGGCGGCAACGACACGGCACTGCTCTTCACGGACCGTCCAACCGAGACGCGCGGCGAAACGCTGCTGTCCGACGACGACATCGTGGTAGCGGCGCATGTGGAAAACAGCAGCGTGGAAGCCCTCAAAGACCTCAGGCAGTTTGTGCGCCCGATGGAGACGCGCCGCATGGGCAAACTGATGAAGAGCACAATGCTCACTTCGCTGCAAGCCCTGCAACAGGCAGACATCGCTCAGCCCGACGCCATCGTCACCGCAACGGCGTGGGGCAGTCTCGACGGCAGCGAACAACTCTTGCAACAACTCACCGAGGGCGAGGAGAGCCTCAGCCCTACCCTCTTCATGCAGAGCACGCACAACACCCTCGGAAGTACCGTCGCCATCCATCTCCGTGACCACGGTTTCAACACCACCTTCACGCAGGGAGACCGCTCTCTCGACTGGGCACGCTATCAGGCACGGCTGTTGCTGCGTCTCGGCCGCTGTCGCTCGGTACTCGTCGGCAGCCACGACGAGACCACGCCGCTGTTCTCCAGCCTCATGCAGCAGTTAGGAGCCAAGGCAGAACCCGACGTGCACAGCGTGGCAGAGGTGCTCACCATAGCCCACCAGCCATCGCACACATCGTAAACGCTCATGACTATGTGGAAGATACTCCCCCTCGCTCTCGTGCAGAGCATCTTGTTGGCAGCCGGCCAGGTTTTCCTGAAGGTGGCCTTGGCGCGCATGAGTACTTTCTCGTGGACATGGCGCTTCTGGGGCAAGCTGCTCGTCAACTGGCCGTTCGCACTGTGTGGTCTCTGTTTCCTGGCCGCCTCCCTGCTGTGGATGTACATGGTCAAGACATTCCCACTGAGCATCGCCTATCCGATGATCTCGCTGAGCTATGTCTTTGGCATGATCGCCGCCATCGTCTTCTTCCATGAGAGTGTGTCCCTCACGCAATGGTTGGGCGTACTGCTCATCATGGTCGGTTGCAGTCTTGTAGCGGTGAGATAGACAGAGATGACGTGTTTATATAAGGATACAAAAAAGATAAGTCTATAAATATATAAAGATATATATATGAGAAAGATCATTCTTATGATGCTGCTCCTCGTCTGCGGGCTGACAGCAGCATGGAGTCAGAACTACACCGAGGCCCAGGTGCGGCAGCGCATCAACCAAGTGGCAGCGCACATGAGCACACTGACCTGCGATTTCGTACAGACCAAGCAGTTGAAGATGCTCAAGAGCAAGATGGTGTCACACGGAAAGATGTACTACAGCCGTCCCGACAAGCTGCGGTGGGAATACACCACGCCTTATCAGTATATCTTCATCCTCAACGGTCAGACCGTATGGCTGAAGAATACGAAAGGCAGCAACAAGATCAACGTGGCGCAGAGCAAGATGTTCAAGGAGATCACGCGCATCATGATGAGCAGCGTGCTGGGCACCTGCGTGTCAAACAACCGCGACTTCGACGTCACGCTGCAGGGTTCCGGTAATAACTGGAAAGCGATATTAAAACCGAAGAAAAATCCGATGCGACAGATGTTCAACACCATCATGGTCTACTTCGACATGAAGGCCTCGATGGTGCGTGGCGTGCGCATGGTCGAGAAAAACGGTGACACCACCGACATCGTACTGAAGAATGCCAAAGTCAACACGCCCGTCAATGCCAAGGTTTTTAGTCTCCATTAGTTTTCTCGTGCTGAGTCTGCTTTCAGCTGCGGCACAGTCGAGCACAAAGCAGTCCATTGACAGCACCGCCATCGCGGACTCCACGCGCCAGACTTTCACCGCACTGATCGAGACGCCGAAGGCGAGCATCAGCGGCATCTGCCTGCTCGTGCAGGAGTGCGACACTATCAAGGGCGCCATCGTCAACGAGTTTGGCATCACCGCCCTGGACTTTGTCTACGCACGCAAGGACGACAAGGTCAGGCTGGTGAGCGCTGCGCCGATGCTCGACAAATGGTACATGCGCCCCGTAATCACGGCCGACATCCGCATGTTGCTCCACGCGCTGCGCGAGGGAAAGCTCAGCTATGAGGACGAGAAATACCATATCAGATACACGCTGTCGCCCATCCACGACGACAGCAACAACGAAAACGACAATCACGACGATGATACTGAAGAATCAACTCTACCAGATTGAGCATAGCCAGGAGCTCGACGGCACAAAGCTGTTCACGATCAGGCTGCTCAAAGAGTGCCCGATCTATCGTGCCCACTTCCCCGGTCAGCCGATCACACCCGGCGTCTGCATCGTACAGATCGCCCAGGAACTGCTCGAGCAGGTCGTGGGACATACACTCGAGATCAGTGAGGTGAAAAACGTGAAGTTCCTGCATGTCCTCTCGCCCATTGACAATCCGGTGGTCGACATCGTGTTCACGGCAATCGAAACCAGCGGCGAAAGCGTGTCGGCGAAGGCAGAGGTGAAGGAAGCGACAACCGTGTTCACCACCGTGTCTTTCGTCTGTCAGCCGGTGAAGCGATCCACTCATTAGGCACAAACAAGAAGAAAGAAAGAGCAATCAAGCGGAAGTGAAAGACACTAAACAAGAGGAAGTGCAAGCGCAAAGGAAAGAAGAAGAACAAGAACTGCAGGAGATCCGACGACGGCTGCGCGCCCGCGGCATCTGCGTCATCATACCTACGTACAACAATGTGGGTACGATCCGACAGGTCGTGACCGACGTGCTGCGCTATTGCGCCGATGTCTTTGTCGTCGATGACGGCAGCGACGACGGTACGACTGCGGAACTTCGCGCGCTGAGCAACATCCGTTTGCTGCACTACGACCGCAACTGCGGCAAGGGCCACGCCTTGAAGACAGGTTTCCGCGCGGCCCTGCAGGCAGGTTTCGCCTACGCTATTACGATGGACGGCGACGGCCAGCACTTTGCCAAGAACATTCCCGCTTTCCTCGATGCCAACGACCATTGGCCGGGGGCACTGATCCTTGGCAGTAGGAAAAAGGAAGGCATCAGCCGTTCCAAAGGCAGCAATTTCGCCAACAACTTCTCCAACTTCTGGTTCACCGTACAGACTTGTCGCCGCGTACCCGACACGCAGACAGGCTTCCGCCTCTATCCGCTGAGAAAGCTATGGGGTTATCGCCTGCTCACCGCCCGCTACGAAGCCGAACTGGAGTTGCTCGTCTTTGCCGCATGGCATGGCGTCGCGATCCACAGCATTCCCGTCGATGTCTACTATCCGCCGGCCGAGGAGCGCGTCAGCCATTTCCGTCCGGGAGCTGACTTCGCGCGTATCAGCGTCCTCAACACGCTGCTCTGCGGGTTGGCCGTCGTCTATGGCTTGCCGTGCTGGCTGTGGCGCAAGACGGCTACCATCCTGCGCACGCTCGGCGCCTTTCTCTTTTTTGTCTTCTTCATGATGGCCGTCATCACGCCCGGCGTGTGGCTCTATGTACATTGCGGACGCATGACCGAACGGAAGAAATGGCGGCTCCATCTGCTCATCTACCATGCCGCGCGCATCGTGGGCACAAAGATCGGAGTGCCCGGAGCCCGATATCACAGCAACATCAGCAAAGACCTGGACTTCGACAAGCCGTCGGTGCTCATCTGCAACCATCAGTCCCATCTCGACCTCATCTATCTCCTCAGTTTGTCGCCACGCCTCATCTTCCTCACCAACGACTGGGTTTGGCACAATCCCTTCTACGGTTTTCTCATCCGCCACGCCGAATACTATCCTGCCGCCGAAGGTATCGACGCCCTCATGCCCCACTTCCGCTCACTCATCAGCCGCGGCTACAGCATCGCTGTCTTCCCCGAGGGTACCCGCTCTTTCGACGGCCGCATCGCCCGCTTCCACCAAGGTGCCTTCCACGTGGCCGAAGCCTTAGGGCTCGACATCATTCCGGCCTGTCTCTACGGCACCGGCCGCGTGCTGAAAAAGCGGACGTATCATCTGGCCAAAAGCCCCGTATACATGGAAGTGGGCAGTCCGCTTTCACCCTCAGACTTGCAGGCTATGGGTGACACGCTGGCGCAGGCGCGCCACGTGCGCCATGACTACCTGCACCATTATCAAGCTATCAAAGATCGGGAGGAACAACATGCTTAGTACAGCTCATCATCCACATGTTGTCGTCATCGGCTCCGGACTGGGCGGTCTGACCACCGCCGTGATCCTCGCCAAGAACGGCTACCGCGTCACCGTATTGGAGCAGGAGCGTCAGGCGGGCGGGTGCCTGCAATGTTTCCGGCGCCACGGGGTGAAGTTCGAGACGGGTATGCACTTCATCGGCAGCGCTCTGCCCGATCAAAGCCTTGACCGCTTGTTCCATTATCTTGAGATGGGGGATGACGTGAAGTTGTCGCAGCTCGATACCAAACAGTACAATGTCATCGGTCTTGGCGGCCATGACTTCGTGATGGGCAACGGCCGCGAGGCTTTTATCGAGGGACTGGCCAAGGACTTCCCCACGCAGCGCGACGCCCTCGACCGCTATTATGCTTTGGTGCAAAAGGTGGCCGGCGCCTCTTCGCTCCACTCGCTCCGCCATGCTGAATCCGACGACGTGGTGAGCAAGGAATATCTGACGCGGTCGGTCAACGAGGTCATCGACAGCACCGTCAGCGATCCGCTGCTCGCCAACGTGCTCGTGGGTGACCTGCCGCTCTATGCCGCCGAGAAAGGCAAGACGCCCTTTGCCACCCACGCCTTCATCCGAGACTTCTACGACCAAAGCGCTTTCCGCGTCATCGACGGCAGCGACCATATCGCCCAAGCGCTCATCGCCACGCTGCAGCGCTATGGCGGCGAGGTGCTCGCTGGCCACCGCGTCACACACATCCTCTGCGACGCTACCCATGCCACGGGCGTTGAGGTGAACGGCGAAGAATATTCTGAAGCCGACTACATCATCTCCGACGCGCATCCGATACGCACGCTCGAACTCACAGACAGCGCACTGATACGTCCCGCCTACCGCCACCGCGTCAACGCCATGCCGCAGACGGTGGGATGCTTCACCCTCTATCTCGACTTCAAACCGCAGTCGGTGCCGTATATGAACTATAACTACTTTGGCTATCAAGGCGCGTCGCCATGGGGCTGTGAGCAATACACCGCCGACAGCTGGCCAATGGGATATCTCTATATGCACTTCTGTCACGAGACCCAACCGCGATGGGCGCAGAGCGGACAGATCATTTCCTACATGAACATCAGCGACGTGCTGCCATGGAAAGACACGACGGTGGGCCGCCGCGGCGCGGACTACGAAGCGCTGAAACGGCGGAAAGCCGACCAGCTGCTGCAATGCGTGGAGCAGCGCTTCCCGGGTCTGAGAGGTTGCATCGCCCACTGCTACACCTCCACACCGCTGACCTATCTCGACTATACAGGTACGGCGGCGGGATCGATGTACGGCATTGCCAAGGACATCGGACTGGGAGCAGGCTGCCGCGTCTCCCACCGCACACGCATCCCCAACCTCTTTCTCACCGGACAGAACATCAACTCCCACGGCATGCTCGGCGTGATGGTCGGCACCATCGTCACGTGCAGCGAGTTCCTCACGGCAGAGAAGATCTATCAGCAAATACAAAGTTGCACGTGACAGCGGCGGGAGAAATTCACAACCATAGAATCTTTTAATCAGCTCGAAGGAAAAGAACATGAACGACAAAAATGTGGTGATCATAGGCGGAGGCTTAGGCGGACTCTTCACGGGCGCCATTCTGGCCAAAGAGGGCTACTGCGTGACGGTGCTGGAAAAGAACGCCACCATCGGCGGAGGCCTGCAGACGTTCCGCCGCATGGGTGAGGACTTCGACACAGGTATGCACGTCATCGCGGGCATGCGGCCGGGCGGTACCATCCGCCGCATCTGCGACTATCTCGGCATCACGCCTCAGATGCAGTTGCGCGACGTCGACGACGACTGCGCCGACGAGCTCTTCTTCCTCGAAGACCGCGCCACCTATCGCATCGGCTGCGGTCGCCAAGGTTTTGTCGACTCGCTGCTGAAGTCTTTCCCTGGCTGCCGCGACGAGCTCACGGCCTATGCCGACGCACTCTATCGCATGACCGACGCCATCGATCTCTTCAACCTGCGACCGGCGCCGTCGGTGCTCACCGGGATGCCGCCACAGGCGCTGATGGCTGCCGACGCGTTCATCGCGCAATATGTCCACGACCCTAAGCTGCGCAGCGTGCTGGCCTATATGAATCCGCTCTACGGCGGACAGGCGGGACGCACGCCTGCTTATGTCCACGCCATCGTCAGCGTGCTCTATCTCCAAGGTGCCAGCCGCTTCGTCGACGGCAGCAGTCATACCGCCGACCTGCTGGCCAAGGTGATCACCAACCACGGCGGTCAGGTGCTCGCCCACGACGCTGTCACCGCCATCGACGTGGAGGATCACGAGGTGAAGGCGGTGAGGACAAAGAGCGGAAAGATCTTTCATGCCGCTACGTTCATCAGCGACATCCACCCCTCGGCGCTCTTCCTGCTCATCCACGGCAAGGCATTTACCAAGGCCTACACCGAACGGGTGAAGCAGATCCCTGAGACGATCTCGGCCTTCTCGCTCTATCTGAAGATGCGGCCGGGCTCATTTCCCTATATCAACCACAGCGTCTACCTCATGTCGCGCTACGGCGACATCTGGAACTTCAGCCGTGAGGATCGCCCGTGGCCCCTCGGTCTGCTGATGATGACGCCACCGGTGAGCCGGCAACAGCCATGGAGCAGCAAGGTGCTCGTCACCGTGCCAATGCGGTTCAGTCAGGCTGAGCAGTGGGCCGACACGCTGACGGGGCGGCGCGGCGACGGTTATGAGCAATGGAAACAGCAGCGGGCGCGAGAGGTGCTGGCGATGGTGGAACAGCGCTACCCTGGTTTCTCCGGCAACATCGAGGGCATGGTCACCGCCTCTCCGCTGACCATCCGCGACTACTATGGCACAGTCGGCGGCGGCATAGCGGGCTTTGCGCGCGACTGCCACCAAATCCTTGACAGCCATCTGCCCGTGGTGACGAAGGTGCGCAACCTGCTGCTCACCGGACAGTTTGTCAATCTTCACGGTTTCTGCGGCGTGCCCTTAAGTGCCATCAACACGTCGGAGGCGCTGTTAGGACTGAACACCGTCGTCAACAAAATCAACGACTATGCCACAAAACACTAAGACTCTTATAATAAGGTGTATGCTCACGCAACGCGCCCATAGCTTTCTCTGTGCGTTGCTGATGCTGACGATCCTGCCTACGCTTGCCGCGTCGGCCAAAACCCAACCGGAGCGCATTGACATCTGGTCAGGCACAAGCGTGCACCATCGTGTGTGGCTGACGCCCTACCCCGCCGGCACCAACAGCACGGCGGTCATCGTGTGTCCGGGCGGCAGCTATTTCTGGCACGATATGGATGCCGAAGGTGAGCAGGCAGGCCGCTGGCTCCAGCGTCATGGAATCTCGGCTTTCGTACTGCGCTACCGCACGGCCTATGTCCCCGCCTTTGTCCTGCACTACCGCTGGTTGCTGCGTGGCAACCGCTACCCCGACGCGCTTAACGACCTCAGGCAGTCGCTGCGTTATGTCAGAAGTCACGCCAAGGAATATGGCGTGGACACGACGCGCATCGGCGTGATGGGCTTCTCCGCCGGCGGCCATCTGGCGATGAGTGCCGTGGAACTGCTGCCGCGCACGGAATGGCCCAAATTTGTCATACCCGTCTATCCGGTGGTGACCTTCGTCGACCCTTGCATGCATAAACGGTCGCGACGGGGGCTGCTCGGTGACAGCCGCGAGCACAACCGGCGCCTCTGCGACTCGCTGTCGATGGAGCGCCATATACCGGAAAATTGTCCTCCGGTATTTCTCATCAACTGCCATGACGACCCTATCGTCCATTATCACAATGCCGAGCTCCTCGACTCAGCGCTCACTGCCCGCCATGTGCCGCACCAATATATTCAGTACCGCACCGGCGGCCACGGCTTCGGGGCGTCGGAAGTCAAGGGCACAGCAGAGTGCCGTCAATGGAAGACTGCCTTCCTCAAGTGGCTGCAAGAACTCTTCAGCTGCCATGAAAGTTTGGAAGTTCGTGAGGAAGAGGATCCCCGGCCGTGTTTGCGCCGGCCACGTTTCATCGTGTCTGGAGACACAAGTCCTCTATCGAACTGTTTAGAAAACTGACAAAAAACGGCCTCTGAGAAGGCGTTCCTTGAAAACAGAGGGACACTTGGCTGATTTTTCGCGATTTTCACGCTTTTTCTATTTATCTGTATATCAACAACTTGAATTTTCTTGCGCTTTTTTGTTGTTGTCAGAAAGGTACTTTGATACCGTCAACAAGCCTTGTTGACCCGGTCATCTCGCCTTTCTCTCCTTGTGAAATCACCGAGATGACAGCATCAACAAGCCATTCTGATCAGAACAGCTTCGTTTTTTGATGTGGAGCGCACGATTTCCCGCCATTTTCATCGAAGTTCGCTCTCTAAAAGTGAAGGTCAAGACGAAGAACTTCTGTCAAATAAAAGTAGAAGATTATTATAGGAAACAACCATAAAGAGCACGGCATAGTACCCGAAAAGGTACAATGATTGCAAAGGGAAGTACTTTTTTAGTATTACTTTAATACTATTATGCCCAATTTTCCTACTTTCTTGTATTTTTTTTAAAGAAGCGTGGCGTGATACTGTTTTTTTTTCTATCTTTGCATGGCGATGCATGCGTCCGCCTATCACCAAGCCAATTATTTAAATCTATTATCTATATATGAATTATCGTAAACTCATGCTCTCTTTGGCGCTGTGCCTGCCCCTGTCAGCACTGGCCAAACAGATCCTCGTACAGTCGCCTCACCTGTCTCTCGTGCTCAACGCCGACGAGGGTAAGCAACCGGAATATGTCTACTTCGGTTCAAAACTCTCCGGTGCAGACCTGCAGACGCTGCAAAAGCCGATGGGCGGGCGCATGGATGCCTATCCGGCCTATGGTCTGGATTGTCCCGACCCGGCTGCCTTTGCCTGTCGTCATGCCGACGGCAACCTATCGACACAGCTTGTTGTCACGGGTTCCGACGTGAAAGGCAACATTACGACCATCCATCTCAAGGATCCTGTATACAATCTCTTTGTCGACCTGAAATACCGCACCTACAACGATGTGGACATGATCGAGACTTGGACTGAGATCACGAACAAGGAGAAAGGCACGGTGACACTCACCTCTTTCACCTCCGCCATGCTGCCCATCCGCCGCGGCAATGTGTGGATCAGCCATCTCAGCGGTGCCTGGGCCAATGAGGCCAACGTCACCGATGAGCCGTTGACCCCCGGTGAGCTGACGCTGCGCAACCACTATGGTGTGCACAACTCACAGAGCCAGCACGCCGAGGTGATGTTCTCGCTCGACGGTAAAGGCAAAGAGAACAGTGGCGACGTCATCGGCGCTGCCCTCTGCTACAGTGGCTGCTACAAGCTCAAGACGGTCACCGACCACAGCGAGTACCACTATTTCTTCGCGGGTATCGACGAGCAGAACTCGGAATACCACCTGCGCCGCGGCGAGACCTTCGTCACTCCGCCCGTAGCTTTCACTTTCTCCAAGGAAGGCAAGTCGGGTGTCAGCCGCAACTATCACCGCTGGGGCCGCGAATATATGCTCGCCCACGGCAACAAGGAGCGCATGATCCTGCTCAACAGCTGGGAAGGCGTCTACTTCAACATCAACGAGAAAGGCATGGACCAGATGATGGGCGACATCGCCGGCATGGGCGGTGAGCTCTTCGTCATGGACGACGGATGGTTCGGTGAGAAATATCCCCGCAAGACCGACAACTGTGCGCTCGGCGACTGGGTGGTGGACAAAAACAAACTGCCCAATGGCATCGACGGCCTCCTCGCCGACGCAAAGAAGCATGGCGTAAAGTTTGGAATCTGGATTGAGCCCGAGATGACCAATACCAAGAGCGAGCTCTATGAAAAGCATCCCGACTGGATCATCAAGGCTCCGGGACGTGATCCTGTCCTCGGACGTGGCGGCACGCAGCTCGTTCTCGACATGAGCAACCCGAAAGTGCAGGACTTTGTCTTCTCTGTCGTTGACAACCTGATGACGAAGCATCCCGACATCGCCTATATCAAATGGGATGCCAACATGGACATCATGAACCACGGATCGCAGTATCTCTCGATGAACGACCAGAGCCACCTCTATATCGACTACTATCGTGGTTTCGCCAAGACGCTCGACCGCATCCGTGCGAAATATCCCGACCTGATCATCCAGGACTGCGCCAGCGGTGGCGGACGCGTCAACTGGGGCACGCTGCCTTGGTTTGACGAGTTCTGGACGAGCGACAACACCGATGCCCTGCAGCGCGTCTACATGCAGTGGGGTACGAGCTACTTCTTCCCGGCCATGGCCATGGCCTGCCACATCTCAGCATCACCAAACCATCAGACGGGCCGTCTCATCCCGCTGAAATACCGCATCGACGTGGCCATGAGCGGACGACTGGGCATGGAGATCCAGCCGAAGAATATGACTGAAGCAGAGAAGACACTCTGCCGTAACGCCATCGCTGAGTACAAGCAGATCCGTCCCATCGTGCAAATGGGCAACCTCTACCGCCTGCAAAGTCCGTTTGACAAGCAGGGAGTGGCCAGTCTGATGTATGTCAGCGACAGCAAAGACAAGGCCGTGTGGTTCTGGTGGAAGACCGAGACCTTCGTGAACCAGCACCTGCCGCGCGTGCGTATGGCAGGTCTCGACCCCGCCAAACGCTACAAGGTGCACGAGCTCAACCGTATCGACAACACGCCGCTCGACTGTGAGGGCAAGAGCTACTCCGGTGCTTACCTCATGGAGCACGGGCTCGACGTGCCATATACACACAACGTCAACTGGAACGACCGTACCAGCTGGGCCAGCCGCGTACTGTATCTCACAGCGGAATAGCAGCCTCACCCCCAACCAAGCCTCACCCCCTCCCAAGGAGAGGAGTCGGGGGTGAGGCTGAAAAAACTACCAAATCCATGATAAACAAACTATTCTTCTGCATTGTCACCTTATTATTAGTGATCTCACCCCTCTTCGCTGACCAACGGTGGGAAGGAACATGGGCTACCGCACCGGAGTTTACCGGTTCCGAAGACATGCCCAAGGCCGGCCTCTCCAACCGCGCGGCCCGTCAGATCATCCACGTGTCGATGGGCGGCAGCACGCTGCGCATGCAACTCAGCAACCATTTCGGCAACGGACCCGTGGACATCAGCGCCGTGTATGTCGCGGATCCTGCCGACACACCACAGGGCAAAACAATGAAACAGGAAACCGACGTCCTGCCCTGCAACGCCCGCATCAACGCCAAGACCGTGCGCTACCTGACCTTCAACCATAAGCGGAGCCTCACGCTCGACGCCGGAAAGGACATCTACTCCGATGCCTTCAGCTATCAGCTGCGTCCCGGACAGCGTCTCGCCGTCACCGTTGTCTATGGCAAACGCACACCCGAGCACGCCACTTCTCACCGCGGCAGCCGGACCACCACGTATATCCTCGCCGGTAAGGGCGCGCCAAAGGCTGACTTCAGCCAAGGCGAAAAGGCTGACCACTGGTATAATATCACCCGACTGGAGGTGCTCGGCAACACCCCGCATGAGGTCATCGCCGTCCTCGGCAACTCCATCACCGACGGACGCGGCTCAACGAAGAACCTGCAAAACCGCTGGACCGACTTCTTCTCCGATGCGCTCAACGGAATCGGAATCTGCTGCGAAAGCAAGGAATGCGATAAAATGCAGGAGTCTACAAGGTTCTGCGAAGACAAGAGTTGCGACAAAAAGCAGGAGTCCGCACAGTTCTGCAAGAGCACAGCCGACTGCTGTCAGAAAGGCATCGGCGTGCTCAACCTGGGCATCGGCGGCAACTGTGTCGTGCGTGGCGGACTGAGCGAACCGGCGCTCGTACGCTTCGACCGCGACATTCTCTCCCAGCCAAATATCACGAAACTCATCATCTTCGAGGGTACCAACGACATCGGCTGCTGTAGCGGCAACTATGAAAAGATGGTGCAGGAGATCATCAACGCTTATCAGACGCTGATCGATAAAGCCCACGCCAAAGGCATCAAAGTCTACGGGGCAACGATCACGCCGACGAAAGGCAACGGCTGGTACTCTTATTTCCACGAAGCCATGCGGCAGACTGTCAACGAGTGGATCCGCAAGCCGGGCCACTTCGACGGGCTGATCGACTTCGACGCCCTCGTCCGTGACCCTGCCGATCCTCAGCGCCTGCGCGCCGACTATTCCGACGACTGGCTCCACCTCAACCCGAAGGGCTATGCGGCAATAGGCCAATATGCGGCAAAGGTAGTTAGGTAGCATTCCGCCTTGTTCGGGTGCTCCGTTCTGTTCGCCTGGTTATAACCAGGCGCGCCCTCCTTGTCTCATCCCTGGGAGCCCTCTCTTCCCTATGCGTCCCCGTCTCTCATAAACAAAAAAAACTCTCCATGACCCACCACATCCAATCCCTGCTCCTCACCCTCTTCCTTTCGCTCCTCACGTCTCTCCCCACAGATGCACGGGAAGTGCTCAACTTCGACCGCGGCTGGCTCTTCTGTCTCGGCGACACCTCCGCCATGGCGCGCCCCGACTATGCCGACGCGTCGTGGCGACAGCTCAACCTGCCGCACGACTGGGCGGTAGAAGGTGACTTCAGCGTCGACAACCCAAGTGGAGCCGGTGGCGGCGCGCTGCCCGGCGGTATCGGCTGGTACCGCAAGCACTTCACCATACCTGCCTCGCTCGGCAACGATGACCGCCTTTTCATCACCTTCGACGGCGTGTATATGAACAGCTCGGTATATATCAACGGCCACCTGCTCGGCACACGGCCCTACGGCTATATCTCGTTTCAATACGACCTCACGCCTTATCTCCGCCGCGGTGCTGATAACGTCATCGCCGTACGCGTCGACAACAGCGACCAGCCCAACTCGCGCTGGTATTCGGGCTGCGGCATCTACCGCAACGTGTGGCTCACCACCACATCGCCGCTGCACATCGCCAACTGGGGTGTCTACGTCATGCCGACAACAAAGAACGGACGCACATGGACGGTGCCCGTGACCGTCACCCTCGCTGACGAAAACCACGAGGGACAGCACCCGATGGTGCGCAACACACTCTTTGACAGCAACGGCAAGATCGTCGCGCAGGTTGCCAACGGCAGCACCGAGCAGCAGATGACCGTACGTAACCCACGCCTGTGGAGTCCCGATGCGCCGAACGTCTACACCTTGCTCACCGAGATCATCATTGACAATAAGACCGTAGACGCCGTACGCACGACGACGGCCTTCCGCTCGTTCCGCTTCGATGCCAAGACGGGTTTCTGGCTCAACGGCAAGAATATGAAACTCAACGGTGTCTGCGACCATCACGACCTCGGCTGCTTAGGTGCAGCCCTCGACAACGACGCGCTCCGTCGCCAACTGGTGAAGCTGAAGGACATGGGCGTCAACGCTATCCGATGCAGCCATAACCCACCCGCACCGGAACTGCTGAACATGACCGACACGATGGGCTTCATCGTCATGGATGAGGCTTTCGACATGTGGATGCGCCGCAAGACGAAGAACGACTACGCCCGCTTCTTCGAAAAGTGGCACCAGCGCGACCTCACCGACATGCTGCTCCGTGACCGCAACCATCCGTCGATACTCATCTGGAGCATCGGCAATGAGGTGCTCGAGCAGTGGTCGTCGGCCAGTGCCGACGCTCTGACACTGGAGCAAGCCAACCTGATCCTCAACGCCGGCCACGATGCCTCGACACTCGCCCATGGCAAGGAACTCTCGCCCAACTCGCTGCTCACCATCCATCTCGCCGACATTGTCAGAAGTCTCGACAAGAGCCGCCCGATTACGGCAGGCTGCAACGAGCCCTCGCCCGACAACCATCTCTTTAAGTCGGGTGCCCTGGATCTCATCGGCTTCAACTACCATCGCCAGTGGATCAAGGACGTGCCGAAGAACTTCCCCGGAAAGCCTTTCCTCATGACTGAGAGTGTCTCTGCCCTGCAGACGCGCGGCTTCTACCGCATGCCTTCCGACAGTATCTACATAGCGCCGGAGCGATGGGACAAACCTTATACCAACGCGACGATGATGTGCTCTGCCTATGACAACAGCCATGCACCTTGGAGTTCCACACACGAGGAGACGTGGGCCATCGTCAAGCACACGCCCTACTGCGCCGGACAGTTCATCTGGACAGGCTGGGATTATATCGGCGAGCCCACGCCCTATGGCTATCCCGCGCGCAGCAGCTACTTCGGCATCATCGACCTGGCCGGTTTCCCGAAGGACGCCTATTATATGTATCAGAGTGAATGGACCGCCAAGCCCGTGCTCCATCTGTTCCCTCACTGGAACTGGCTGCCGGGACAGACCATCGACCTGTGGTGCTACTACAACAACGCCGATGAGGTGGAGCTCTTTGTCAACGGCAAGAGTCAGGGCATCCGCCGCAAAACCGACAGCCACCAGTATCATGTGATGTGGCGCGTGACGTTCGAGCCCGGAGAGATCACCGTTGTAGCCCGTCAGCACGGCAAGGAGGTGCGGCGACAGACGATCCGCACGGCCGGTTCCGCCACGTCAATACGCTTGACCTGTGACTACCGTGGCGAGTATACCACGTTCATCAATGCGGAGGTCACCGACAAGGACGGCACGCTCTGCCCCGACGCACGCAACCACATCTACTTCACGGCCGACAATGCCGACATCGTCGGCGTGGACAACGGCTCGCAGTTCTCCACCGAGCGTTTCAAAGCCAGCGACCGTCTCGCCTTCTTCGGCAAGTGCCTCGTCGTGGTGCGCGTGAAGGATAAGTCCAAGCCCGTCGTCGTCCATGCCCAGGCCACCGACCTGCAGCCAGCGGAGCTGACGATTAAAAGGTAAAGAAGTAAAGAAGTAAAAAGATAAAAGAGTAAATCGCCTTTATAGACAGAAAGACATACGGACAATATATAATATAAAGCACTCAAAACGGCATCATGCCAGTGTATCTGCCCAACCTGCTCGACAGCAGCTCGCGACTGCGCGACAAGCCGATGACCAGCCGCATCATACGCGAAGTTCTAAAAAAAAGGACGCAAAGAAGTGCACTCTTATGCACTTCTTTGCGTCCTTTTTATTTTTAGTGGATCTCTCTCGTCCCTTGCAGCATACAACTCCCCTCTCCTTGGGAGAGGGGTGAGGGGATGAGGCTGTAGGGCTGGTGGGTGAGGTTGTTGAAGCCGTTATCTTCTCACCACTTTCTTTCCGTTAATGATCACAATGCCCTTATAGTCCTTGCCGACACGTTGTCCGGCGAGGTTGTAAGCTGCACCATCCTGAGCCTGAACAGCCTTCACGTTGATATTTGAGATGGCAGTAGATACATTGTTCTTGCCTACTGCTGCCAACTTGCGGCTACGTCCGTCATAGACTCCGTTGAAGTCATCCATCAGAAAATATCCCGGCGTGGTCATACCCCAAGAATTATTGCGGCTACTGCTCAGACGGAAAGTAATACCTGTCACCTCGCCGAGTGCAGAGAGATCGAGCCACGTCCAGTCCTTTACATAGTAGTGGTCAGCCTCATTGTCGGAGCGGTAGTCAGCAAGATAGTACGACAGCGTGTCTTTCTTTGTCTCACCATCCATGCCGATGACATCCACACGATACCAGTCACCCTTCGTGAAGGCACCTGGTGTCATGCTGTCACCATTGAGAATGGCATTTTGCAGATAGGCATTGGCGGCAACATAGAAACCGCTGATCGTCTTCTTACCATCAGCCACGCTGATCTCCTCACCTTGCGGATAGACAACAGCATAGTTCTGCGACTGTGCGTAGCCGTGGCCCACGCAGCTGTTGTACTGATCATGGTAGTCCTTAAACGAAGTGTCATGCTTACCCGTCACGCAGAAGCCCGACCAGAAGTTATAATCGGGGAAATAGTTGTAGTGGAAGACAAAGCCCTTGGAGCTGAACTCCGGGTTATCCTCGCTCAATGGCATGATAGAGTCCGTGCCGAGCGCAATGTCCTCGAAGTCGACCACAGAGTCGATATGATGCTGAATCGTACTGACCGAAGTATCAAGGTGGCGGTCCTCAGCTCCGCAGACCTCTGTGGAAGTCTCGCCAAGCCAACCCGCAGCTTGGTTCAAGCCAGTATAGACCCGCACAAAATCGACGTAGTCGAGTAGCACACTGTCACGACTGACCGGATCGACGGCCCAGTCAATATCAAAGCTGCAGGCTGTGGAGTCCGAATTGGGTTTGTTATCCACATAACCATAATCATAGGCGTTGAGTACCCAATAAGTTCCTTTCTTACTTTTGTCCCAAGCATTCTTAGGCAGCAGAGTACCTTGGAAGGTCAGTGGGCTTTGCAGCCAAAGCGGAAAATATTCCTGACGGTGGAAGTTGTTTCGGGCAACAACACCGTTTGCACCTTGGTTGTCGGTCCATGGCGTATCCTTGAGCGAATCGATAGTGTAGGTGATCTGATAACCAAAAAACGTCTTCGCCAGACTGTCACGGTCAGCACTGCCGCCGATCTCATACCATGGATCATCGGCGATACCATTGTGATTAATGTCCTTGCTCACCATCACGATACCCGGCTCACAACTTCCACCAATGGTCATGCCGGCAGCATAAAAAGCATTGCCTGCGATGTAGAAGTCGCGCTGGCCATGGACATTGGCGATACTGTGGTCGAAATGAAACGTCACATAGCCACCGTAAGCACCCAGCGTGATCATTCCATTTTTGCCTCCGGCGATGGCGTCGGTGCATTTCTGAGCCATCGTGGTGGCGTTGTCGCCGGCTTCGTATGCCGGCAGCGTATTGACAAACTGTCCGGGAGCCGGACGATACTCGTCAACAGCCTGCAGATATTTGCTGGGGGTTGACGTACTGATTTTCTGGGCCGATGCCGAGAGAGCCGCCAGACCAAGGACGGCTAAGAGTAAACCTTTTCTCATATCTATTAATGTGTATAACTGTTATCTCTGAATATATTTCTTTCCGTTTCTCACAACCACACCTTTGTAGTGGCCATTGACGCGCTGTCCTGCCAGATTGTAGGGTTGCGCAGCCTCGTAGTTCTTTGCCGTGATTGGATTGATGCCCGTCGCAGTCTGAGGCTTGAGAGCCAAAATGTGTGCGGGATTGATATATGTCTCCAACGATCCGAAGAGCTTCTCGCCGGCGGGGGTGTAGCCATAGAGATCACCGGCAGAAGCATAGCTCTGGGCATCGGTGAAATAAATATTCCCCGTGTAGGGCGACACATATATTTCGTAAGGAGCTGTGAGCGACTTGATCTTTTGGGTGATGGCATCGTTGAAGATACCCTCGGTGACCGTCATCGTCTGCGGGTCGATGGTATTGATAAACCATGTATAGGCTCCCGTGTCGTAGGAGAATTGCGAGCCGATGGTGTAGAACTTCTTGCCGTCGGTGGTGTTATAGGTACAGGGGAAATCAAAAGTGGTGACCTTGCCAGTCTCGCAGTTCAGCACGACCGTTTTGGCCGGATTGTCGTGATAATCACCGGCAGAGTTGACGCAGAGGTATTGTCCGGCTTGCGACATCTCGCTGTAGAGATTGATGCATCCCGTATCTATGTTTTTGACGAGCGTCATCGTCGTGGGATCTACCACAGAGATCGTCTTCTCGTAGTCATGACCCTCTTGAAAAGCATAGCCGCCGGTGTTGGCCACATAGAGCATGCCTTTATAGAGTTGCGTGCCCTCTGGCTCCCAGCCCACCTCGCAGGTGCCGACAACGGCTTTCGTTGCTACATCGATCTTAGCCACATAGCCCTTGGTGAACGTGGTATTGCCGCATTTATGAGCATAAGAGGTGACGTAGAGATACTTGCCGTCGGAGCAGAGGCGACGATTGTTGGGCACGCCCTCAGTGGCCCCGCAAGCCGTCCCGTCGGGATGGATAAACTGGATGATGTTGGACCAATTGACGGCAATGGCAATCAGCGTGTCATTGACTTGAATGATGTCATTGGGCGTGTCGCCGAGCTTCGTCTTGTTGGTCTGACGGAACCATTGATTGGTCAGCAGGCCCGTCTTGCCTTCGTAGTACGACAATTGTCCGTTGTCGCTTTGCCAATTGCCCTCGTTACAGATGATCAGGCTCTCAGACCCTCCTGGTTTCCCTAAAAGGGGGGAGGCAGCCCCTTCAAGCCCAAAGAGAGGGGAGAGGAGCAGCGCTAACGCAAATAATAATTTCTTTACCATAATCATGTGCTTTTTACCTATTACCTTAATGTCATGCGTTTCATTCAACATTCATCATTTATCATTCATCATTTAACATTCACAAGTTCGCCTTCATTGTCACGGCATATCGCCGTCCCGGCATAGGCCACCGTTGAATCATTTCGTAAGGCTTGTCGAAGACATTCTGGCATTCGGCCTCTATCGTGAACCATCTCAGGCGATATCCTGCCTTCACGTCCATGCAGTTGTAGCGGTCAAGGGGGGCGTCGACACTATTCTGCGCCGTCCAGTAGCGCTTGTCGACAAACATGTCCGAGACCGACACGGAGAGTCCACGCCAGAGAAACGTGTAGATGGCCGAAAACGACCAGCGCGGTGCATAGGCCACAAAGTCGTTGTAATCCTTCCCCCCAGGATTTGTGCGGTTGCGGTCATCCTGAAAGGTAGCGGAGAGCATGACAATATGATGCTTGAAAGCGGCGTTGACCGAGACATCTGTGCCGACGCAGCGTGTATAGCCATAGTTGAGCATTGACCACTGAAACGATCCTTTCAGCGGCAGACAGACGATTCGGTCTTTCACATGGTTGAAGTATCCGTCGACCTGCACGCATAGCCATCGGTGCTCATAGGTGAATCCCGCATCCCACTGCCGGGTATATTCGGGTTTGAGAAAACGGTTGCCCGTGAGCGTGTAGTAGAGGTCGTTGAGCGTGGGTATGCGGAACACGCTCTTGTAGAAGGCGCGCAGTGTCCAGTCTCCAAGACGGTAAGAGACCAGGGCATCCCATGTCCAACGGTGCAGGGGGCCGGCTTTGCGACGGGTGTGGTCGCGGCAATAGGTGTAGAGTGCCGTGGCGTTGAGCGACAGCCCCCCGTGACGGTAGAAGGCGGTCAGCGCGTTCTTGCTGTCCAAGCGATAGACATAGCTGAAGTGCTTCATGTCAGCGGTGAGGTCGCTCCAGCGCAGATCGGGGGACAGAGAGATGCCAAAGTCCTTATAAGTATAAGAGGCTGCCAGTGCCGCGTAGACATCCTGCTGGTGATAGGTGACATTGCTGTGCACGCTGATATTGTTGTCGTAGTCCGACCGATAGTGCAGCCGGTCGTTGGCATATTTGGCGATGGCGCGCAGTCCGACAGCTCCGAAATGATCCTGCCAGGAGAGCTGCGTGAAGAAGTTCTGGTCCCACTCGCGCCCTACGTCGGTGTACTGGTCGGAGAGACGTCGCACGATGCCGCCCGGCAGACCGCGGTAAGAGAGATAATAATAGGTGTGCCACTGCAACGGGCCGTGGAAGAGCACGCCCTCGATGCGCATTTGGTCGAGGTCCGAATTGCGGCGCCGGCCTGTCGTGTCCTCGTATTCGGTATGATAACGGAAAGGATAGTTACCGTCGGTGTGGGTGTACTGCGCGTCGACCAGGGCCAACCGCTTATAGCAATAGGTGACGTTGGCCTTATGTGTGTTGAACGAGCCATAGCCATAGCTGGCAGTGAGCGAGGTACTGTCGGGGCGTCGTGTGCGGAGATAGATCGTCGATGCCGAGGCATACTCGCTGGCTGTCATCAGCGGCTCGGTCTTGTTGGCGTTGAAGAGCGATACCGACTCCAGGGTTGTCAGCGAGTATTTACCGAGGTCCACGGTGCCGTTCTGTGCGTTGGTGATGCGGACGCCGTCGAGGTATACGCCCACGTGCTGCGAGCCGAGGGATCGGACGTTGACGGTCTTCTGGCCGCCGAGGCCGCCATAGTCCTTGATCTGCACGCCGGCGAGATACTTCAGTGCGTCGGCGACATTGTTCGAGGCCAGGGCAGAGAGTTGCTTTTGTGAGATCGTCTGATGGGGCGACACGGTTTGCGTGCCTCTGGCCACGACTTCTCTCAATTGGAAGACACTGTCGGTCATCAAGGATCGTGAAGCTCGCTTCTGAGCCGGTGAAGTCACCGCGCAGGCACATAAGCCAGTCAGCAGCAGCCCTTGTCTCAACTGCCGCCCTATCGCACGGATGGTGAAATGATATTTCTTTCGCATCTGCATCGCTTTGATTATACCATGTCAGAGAATAGCCGAATCCACGCGGACTATGCTCCTTGGGTGCAATGGCAGGTCTTCTGGCTCGCAGTCGGATGGCGAACGGTCTTCCCAACAAATTGTCAGTGACACGCATGTTCGCTCCTCAAAGGACTGCACACAGCAGCGGGACTGTCCGGGATTCCCACCCGGTTCCCTTTTCATCATGCTCAGCGCATGAACCAATTGCGATGCAAAGTTACAAAAAAAATAGTATTATCGGGTTGCTATCAGATATTAATTCCAAAAAAATGCGGCAAGTAGCAGAGCCCGAGTTCTCACAGATCCATCTCATGCTGTTTCTCAATCATCACATCAGTCTTATTCCGGCAACTTGGCATCGCCGATACATTCGTTGGGCATCTGTATGTGCAGCAGCTCACAGATCGTCGGTGCGATGTCGACAATATGGGTCGGCTCGGCAGTCTGTCCGTGAGGTATGTGCCAGCCATAGAGCACGAAGGGGATGTGGGCGTCGGTGGGGTTCCACAGTCCGTGGCTTGTGCCGCGGTAGTCGGCAGCGTTGCTGACATCCTCCCAGTCGGGTCGTGGCACGTAGAAGAGATCGCCGCTGCGCTTCTTGTTATATCCGTTGACGATCATCTCGCGCAGGCGGGAGGGCAGGGACGTGGTGAGCGCTTTGTCGTAGTCAACCACATAGAGAATATTGGAGTCCTGCTCCAATGTCTCGATCATCTGCTCCTTGACATCGGCGAGTTTCTTTCCGCTCTTGGCGATGGCCTCGTGGTTGAGATAGATGCGTCCGGCATCGACGTTTGTCACCAGCGGGCTGATGCCAGTTTCCTTCTCAAGTTGGGGCAGCCGACTGTTGAGCCAAGAGTCCTTGCCCCAGGTGTTGAGGCCACCCGACGGCATATTGTGAGCCTTGAGGAAGTTCGGGTTGTGGGCAGCGCCATGGTCAGCGGTGAGGAAGAGCAGATAGTTGCCGCGTCCCACCTTCTCGTCGAGGAACTTCAGAAACAGTCCCACCTGGCGGTCGAGTTCCATGTACACGTCGTGGTTCTCCTGTCCGCGTGTGCCATACTGGTGTCCGATGGCATCCGTCGACGACACGCTCATGGCCAGCAAGTCGGTGATGCTGTCCTCTCCAAGTTGCTCACCGTCGATGGCGGCTTCGGCCATCTGGAAGGTCTTGGTCACTCCTGGCACCGAGGTCTTGACATTGGTGCCTGGCTTGGTCTGAATCTTTTTGTTGATATCCTTCACCCATTGTGGAAGTTCCTTCATATAATAGGTCGAGGAGATAAAATGCCCAGCACTTTGGTCCCACCAGTAGGCAGCGTTGGCAGCATGTCCGGCAGGCAGAATAGCGGCGCGGTCTTTGAGTGCGATGCCGATGACCTTGCCTTTGAAGTCAGTGGCGATACGCAGCTGGTCGCCGATGCCTGAGGCCAGGAGATTGCGTGGCGACATCTTTCCCTCCTTGGAGTTGGAGCCCACGGAGCTGACGTTGTCGTCGTCGCAGCAATAGACATTCTTGCCGTCCTTGACAAAGTTGTTGCCGGCGATGCCGGTCAGCGCGGGCACTGAACCGGTGTAGACGCTGGAATGGCCTATGGCAGTGACCGTCGGCACATAGTTGATCAGCGTGTTCTCGTAGCTGTAGCCCTCATCGACAAGGCGGCGCAGGCCGTCAGGCCCAAACTGGGGGTAATAATAATAAAGGTAGTCCCAGCGCATCTGGTCTACCATCAGACCGATGACAAGTTTTGGCCGCTGGACGTTGCTGCCGCCCAGCATGGGCGCTGCCAACAGAATGGCAGCCAAGAGCGTGAAAATCTTTTTCATCTTTAACGTATAGAGTTTTATAGAGATCATAGAATGGATAGAGATCATAGAGTCCATAGCATCTATAGAAAGCGATGGGAGCTATAGCGTAGCAGCCTGCCACAGTCTCAGGTCGGCTTCTTTCTCCACCTTGTCCTGCATCTTTTTGTTCAGTCCGTGGAAGAAATCATAGCCGGTGATACGCTCCACCTCGTCGATGCTGTTGACATAGTCGCCTTTGGGTCGGTTGCCATCGATGTTGCGATAGATAAAGCCAATGGCCTTGGGTGTCCCTTTCAGACAGAGCACCACCTTGAAGAATGCTTCCGGCAAGGTGACACGATGCTCCTGCCCAATGGTGGCGTGTCTGCTACGGAAGAGGATAGGGCCGGAGACGACATATATCTCGCCATACTCCTTGGCCCAGCGGCGGCACTGCATCTCCATCTCGTTCCAGTCTCCGGCGTTGAGGCCGTGGTCCTGCGGACACATATTCGTCATCAGGAAGCACTCGTCCATGGCCTGCTGGTCCCAACGGTTGTCGGCAGCGGGGCACATATGGCCTCGGTCATAGCCCGACTGGATGTAGTCGTAGGTCGTCACGCGGTAAGCCTCAGGCACATCATCGTCGGGATGAAACTTCACGCCTTTGCGCTGCACGTTGCCGTCGGAATGTGCGGCGGTGATTTTCCACGCTACCCAATTGGGCATGAGTGTGGTGCTGTTGAACGAACAGACGTAGGCTTTCCGCCTGAGCAGCTGTTCCGGCACGCCCTTCTTGGTGAGGGGCAGGAGCGAGTCGGGTACGGTGTAGGACGCGTCGCCCGGTGACGAGCCCTCGTCGGCAAGATGGCTGTCGTTGTTGTCAGCCTTGTTGTCGTCGGTCTTGCTATTGTCCTCGGCGACTTCTGCCTGACCGCTGTCTTTGGCAAGGGGGCGCTGTTGTCGTGGCGAGAGGCTGCAGGAGAGCAGCGTCAGCGCCACGGCGAGGATCGCGATATATTGTTTGCTTCTGTTCATGATGTTTGTTTCTTTTCCATCTTCGTTGAGAAGAGGATAAGAGTTGAGCCAATGTTCAGGCTTTTTCCAAACACATGTCGAGCTCCGCCTCAATGGCCTTGCGGTCGAGGTTCTGCCCGATGAAGACGATTTTCTCCATACGGTCGCCGAACTTCTCGTCCCAATCCTTCTTCACGCCGGGGTTCTGCTCCATAAAGTCTTTCAGTTGGTCTTCAGGCATGGTGGCGTACCACTGGCCGGCATTGGTGATGTTGAACTGCTTTCCGCTTTGCTCAAAGAGGTAGCAAGTCTCCGGCTCGTCACGGAACCAGCAGATGCCTTTGGCTCTGACGACGCCCTTGGGCCACTTCGCGGAGACAAACTCGTCGAAGCTGCCAAGATTAAAGGGCAGACGGCGACGGTAGACGAAGGTCTGAATGCCATACTCCAGTGCCTCGCCGCTTTCCTCGTTCTCCAGGCTCACGTCATCGTCGTCCTCCATGGCCTCAATCCATTTAGCCGACGTGGCGACCTTGTCAAAGTCGAAGAGATGGGTGTTGAGGATCTTGTCGAGATCGATGTCACCGTAGTCGCAGGGCATGATGAGTGCCTGAGGCTGTATCTCTTTGATGACTGCCGTGAGGTGGGCGAGGTCGTCGGGCGAGATCTCCGATGCCTTGTTGAGCAGGATAATGTTGCAGAACTCGATTTGCTGGATCACGAGGCTGGCGAGATCCTCCTCGCCGTGCTCCTGCTGCAGATGGTCGCCGAGGCCGAACTCGTCTCTCATACGCAGAGCGTCGACAACGGTGACGATGGCGTCGAGGCGCGCGGCACCATTCTTCATCGCTGCGGGAGCGACGAGCTGAGGATAGGTGCTGATGGTCTGGGCGATTGGTGCGGGCTCGCAGATGCCGCTGGCCTCGATGACGATATAGTCAAAACGCTTGGTGTTGATGATGTCGTTGAGCTGTTTGACGAGATCCATCTTCAGCGTGCAGCAGATACAGCCGTTTTGCAGTGCCACGAGGCTGTCGTCGCCCTGTCCAACCACGCCACCTTGCTGGATGAGGCTGGCGTCGATGTTCACCTCGCCGATGTCGTTGACGATGACAGCGAAGCGGATGCCTTTCTCGTTTTTCAAGATGCGGTTCAGGAGTGTGGTCTTGCCGCTTCCTAAGTAGCCCGTAAGCAGCAGAACGGGAGTTGTCTTTATCTCTTTATCCATTTTCTATTATTGTACTAAATTCCCTACAAATTTGTTTTGTTGGGCAAAGATACAAAAAAGCGCTTAAACATCGTAGAAGCGCAACGTTTTTTAAGTCTTGACATCAAATTGAGATATGTATAGCAAATGCCTGAAATCTGTGAGAGCATCTCATGTCTTGACAGATACATAGTGTAATTAAGTTATAGTTAGTTTCGGAAACGACCTGATAATCATCTGCCTCTGTTTTTCTTTAACTTAAAAAACGTTGGGCAGGGTGTCTGGTTTGTCGCTATTTATGTAATTTTGCAGCCGACAAAAACAATATCAGATAAAAGAAAGACCATGATGAAGACCAAGATGATGATTGCCGCAGTGGCTGCCGCCACACTGGTCAGCGGTGCCGCGCTGGCTGCCGGCAAGGGTGATGACGTGATGACCAAACTGAAAGACGGTACCTATGTGGTCAACACCACAACGCTTGCCTCGAATATACGCGGCTATCTCGGTGCCACACCACTGGAGGTGTATATCAAGAAGAATAAGGTGGTAAAGGTAGTAGCGCTGCCCAACAAGGAGACTCCGAAGATCTTCGCTAAGGTGAAGTCGGGTATGCTGCCCAAGTATGCAGGCAAGAAGACATCTGCTGTCAGCGCTGTCGACGGTGTGACGGGGGCCACCTATTCCTCCAAGGCCGTGAAGGCCAACGTCGAGGCTGCCGTGAAATATTATAAGGCTCATAAATAAAGGAGCTGCAATCCTCTTTTTACTTTCAAGCCCCTTCCCGGTCTTTCCCTTCATTGGGAGAGGTCGGAAAAGGGCTTTTTACGTTTTGTGTCATAACTATCTTGATAGAGTTTTTTGAAGCAATCGGTATGATGATTTGTTTCCTTTCTCTAAACAATTTAGAATCTTCTAATATCAAATAAATCTTTTTTAAGACAAGATCTTCGTCGCTTGGGAATATTATCCATAACTTTGCACAAAGAAAATATAACGCAGCAAAGTACAAAGAGATTTTTCTACAGGAAGGCAGCAGACAGACGTTAATGAAGAATAGCTACAAGAGACAGACTGCGGCATGGATACTGATGGCAGTATTCATCCCCATGCTTTTCCTATCTTCGCTCCACCGTCACGACACCGTGGGACAGAGTCAGGAGGAGGTGTGCTATGCCTGTCTCCACCACATCCACCACGACGCGCACCTCAACACGATGGCGCATCATACCAGTGACTGTGTCCTCTGTCATTTTCTATCGCTTCCCTTCCTGACGACTGCTACTTTAGCAATCGCTACACCTTATTATATTATACTCACCGCCACGACGGCTCCAACCTCTACCCTATCATCGTTCCGTCATGGCGTTCCTACCCTAAGAGGGCCACCTGTGTACTAAGCCTTACAGCCTCACCCCCCAACCCCTCTCCAAGGGGAGAGGGGGGAGTAATTACATTCAAGGGGTTAGGACGACCATAAAGGCCGTCCCTACATTCAAACCATCAAAACCATTAAAAGTCTTCAAAGCCATTCCCTAGTGGGTATTGCCGTTCCCTCCCCCCTCGGGGAGGGTTAGGAAAGGGCTCCATTCCCTCCCCTCGGGGAGGATTAGGAAAGGGCTCCATATTTTAATTATGAAATCATTCTATCTCTTGCTGTTGGGCTTGATCATGAGCCTGACAGCAACTGCAGACCCTGCGCTGATTACTACGACGCTCAAGGGTCATATTACCGATGCCACAGACGGAGAACCGCTCGTCGGCGTCGTCGTGTCCATACCAGAAATCCAGGAGAGTACCGTCACCGACGCAAACGGCAACTATGTCTTCGCCGCACTGCCACAACGTACGGTCAGCGTACAGGCCAGCTACCTGGGTCACCAGAATCAAGTGAGAAAGATCGACCTGAAGAAAACCGTACAACTCGACTTCGTCATGAAGGAGCAAAACGCCATGCTCGGCGAGGTCGTCGTCACAGGACTGACGGGCAAGTCGCTGATGAAGGACTCCCCAACGCCGATATCCCTCGTCAACGCCGACATGCTGCGCACGACTCCCTCCACCAATATCATCGACGCGCTCAGCCATCAGCCCGGCGTGTCGCAGGTGACCACGGGCGGCGGCATCTCCAAGCCCGTGATCCGTGGCTTGGGCTTTAACCGTCTCGTCGTCGTCAATGACGGTATCCGCCAGGAAGGGAACCAATGGGGTGCCGAGCACGGTGTGGAGATGGACGCACAAGGTGTCTCCTCGGCCGAGATTATCAAAGGTCCCGCCTCGCTGATGTACGGTTCAGATGCTCTCGCCGGTGTCATCATCTTCCATGGTGATCCCGTCATGGCCCACAACACCATAGCCGGAGAAGCTACCACGGAATACCAAAGCAACACGGGACTCTTCAACTACTCGCTCAACTTCCGCGGCAATCAGAACGGATGGGTGTGGAACGGTCGGTGGACCGACAAGCGGGCGCATGACTACCACAACCGCGCTGACAAATACGTCGTAGGTTCCCGCTTCCGTGAGCAGGATGCCGAGGCAATGACCGGATACAACGGTGGATGGGGCTACAGCCATCTCTCTGCCAGCATCTATCACCTGACGCCGGGCATCGCGGAAGGCGAGCGCGCCAACGACAGCAAGAGCTACAGCAAGACGCTGCCCTTCCAGCAGATTCACCATTACAAAGTGGTGAGCGACAACGCTTACTATCTCGGCAACAGCACGCTGAACGCCACCAT
This sequence comes from Prevotella sp., assembly GCA_052355365.1. Classification (GTDB taxonomy): domain Bacteria; phylum Bacteroidota; class Bacteroidia; order Bacteroidales; family Bacteroidaceae; genus Prevotella. Next base: position 100,713 of record DAWDCC010000002.1, read on the forward strand.
CGGCTATCAGCAAAACCGAAGACAGGAATACGAGGAGAGTGCTGACGAGCCGGGACTGGACATGATGCTCCATACGCTGAACTACGACATCCGTTATATCCTGCCGGAACAGAGTGGATGGAAGGCTACCATCGGTGCCAACGGCATGTGGCAACGCAACATGAACAAGGGCTCGGAATATCTCATCCCGGGCTATCAGCTCTTCGACTTTGGCACCTTCGTCACCACTTCCTACCAGAAAGGTTCCTGGACGTGGTCCGGCGGTCTGCGCGTCGACCACCGTCATCTCCACGCCTTTGCACTGGACGACCATTTCGACCGCCTTTCCCGAAACTTCACCAGCTTGTCCGGTTCTGTCGGAGCGGTCTATCATGTCACTGATAACATGAACCTACGCCTCAACGTGGCGAAAGGCTTCCGTGCGCCGGGCATCAGCGAACTCTCGGCCAATGGCGTGCATGAGGGCACACAACAGTATGTCCTCGGCAACGGACAGCTCAAGGCAGAACAAAGCTGGCAGGTGGATGCCGGGTGGGACTTCACCTCACGCTGGGTGACAGCACAACTCTCGCTTTTCGCCAACTACATCGACAACTATATCTTCACTGCCCGGCAGGGTGACCAACAGCGCGAGGGAGTGCCTCTCTATCAGTATACCCAAGGCGACGCGCGTCTGCTCGGCGGTGAGGCAATGATCGACTTCCATCCTGTGGAGCGTCTGCATTGGCAAAACAGTTTCTCATATGTCAACAGCGTACAGCGCCATCAGCCCCGTGAGTCGCGCTATCTGCCCTTCACGCCCGCTCCACGCTGGAACAGCGAACTACGCTATACGCTCATCCGCGACGGCAAGACGTTCGACCACACCTTTGTTGCTGCCAATATGGAGTGCAACCTGCGACAAAACCACTACTATATGCTCGGTGGCACAGAGACGGCAACGCCAAGCTACACGCTCTTTGGTTTGGCTGCCGGTACGGACTTCAAGTACAGTGGCAAGCGCTTGGCTACACTGTCCCTCTCTGCAACAAACCTCTTCGACCGCATCTATCAGGATCATCTCAGCCGACTGAAGTATATCGGAGGCGTGAACCCCGACAACGGCCGAATGGGACTGTTTAACATGGGACGCAATATCACGGCAAAGCTGACGTTATACCTTTAATAAAAATAAGGTATATCATCATGGAAGAAAAAAACATGAAGTGCACCACACGGTCGAGCGAATACATCATTCGCCGGCCGTGGCTGACAGCACGGAAAGACGTGGTCGTGCATCCCGACGGCCGTGTGCAACCGGAATACTACGTATTGGAATATCCCGACTTCATCAACGTCATCGCCATCACTACCGACGGCTGCATCATCATGGAGCAGCAATGGCGGCAGGCTGTCGGCGAGGTATCGCTGGAGATCCCCGCCGGCGTGGTGGAGAAAGGCGAGTCGCCCCTGCAGGCTGCCCAGCGCGAACTGGCGGAAGAGACGGGATTCACGGGCGGCACATGGGAGCAACTGCTCGTCACCACACCGAACAGCAGCACGGCAACTAACCACTGCTATACGTTCGTAGCGCGCGGAGTTGAGCAGACCACCACGCAGCATCTCGATGCCACGGAGGATCTCCGCTACTTCTATGTCTCTGAAGACGAGCTCTTCACCATGCTCAAGGAAGGCAAAATCCATCAGGCCATGATGGTAGCACCACTGTGGAAGTACTTTTGCAAACGCAGTCTCACCCCCCATACCCCTCTCCAAGGGGAGAGGGGAGTGAAATGTTAGATAAACAGTCTGTTAAGCGTATAGGAAAAGCTCGCTCTGGGGTATTGCCATTTCCTCCCCTTGGGGAGGGTTAGGGAAGGGCTCTTAGTATACTTTCACATGCAGTATCTGATAGTCGTCGATGCCGATACGCACATGACGGCCCTGATGTGTCTGGTCGCCATTGAGATAGCGAACCGGTGACCAATGGCCGTCAGCATCAACGTGGATCTCTGACACGGAACCAAGACCGACATAACGGGGAGAAGAGTAAGCACTACGTTGCTGCTCTTCTCCTCTTTTTTTATTCATAGCGGAAGCACCGAGGCTTTCCCCCGGCCTTCCCTTCTGCGTCTTTTCGTCTTGCTTCTTTCCATTACCTTTCAGCGCGAAGCCGTCCTCGCCCAAAGCCTGCTGGCGTACAGCGCCCTGTCCCTTATCCTTAAACTCAACGACGACACCACTGCCGGCGATGATATACTCGTCAGCGCTGGGCCTGATAATTACCGCACCGCCCTCGCGCCAGGTACTTCCGTCCTTGGCACGCGGATCCCACGGCAACGTGAAGACATGATGGCATGCAAGGGCGAGACGTCCGTCGATGATTGTCGTATCGCGGTCCTGCTGGTCAAAGAGCACACCATGGATCTGCTGTTTGCCACGATAGTGGAGCAGCAGAGGGGTAAGCTGATGCAGAAGATGATAAGCAGCACTGACCTGATACGTATCTCCCGCTCCGCTTTGGTCGATGGCAAAGGGACAGAAGCCTACAGCCTCGTGAGTGCCGAAGGTGTAGATAGCCCGCACGCCACTGTTGGCGCAGCAGCGCGACTCAGGGATGAAAAGCGGATTGTCGGCAGTGGCATAGCAACGTGCCCAGTTCCTAAATCCTGTGTCATAGATGTCAGGCGAACAGAGGTCAACGTGCTTTGCCACCTGTTTCCAGATGGGAAAGAGATGAGCCAACGGCCCCGCCGAAGGATATTCGCCGGGCTTGCGGCCACGGCTGTTCATCGCGGCATTGACGTAGAGCGGCAAGGCGTAGATACGCTTAGCCGCACAGGCCAGTCGCTCTACATAGTGGGCATACCAATAAGCTTGGAATTGTTCATCGCCCTCGTCGCTCTCTCCGAGCAGCTGTTGCCAGGTGAGTCCATGGCGCGCCATCGTCGGCAAACCTTTGTTAGCTTTCTCATAGATCGCAAGAAAGTCTTTCGGAACGGGCTTTCGCCAGACCGCTTCGGCCAAAGGACAGTGGTCGCGGGCCGACTCGAGCATGCCGATCTCGTTCTCCACCTGCACCATCACCACGGTCTGCTCCTTGCTGTCCACCTCACGGATATGACTCATCAGACGGGTGAACACCGTGCTGTCGGCACGAAAGAGATTCTCTGAGAATGCCGTGACGATCTCCTGCGGCCGTCCGCTCTTGCCGCAGGCACGCGGGAAACGGCGGAAGTCGCGCTTGACCCACAATGGTGCATAGCAGCTCATTGAGTTCTTCCAGGCGCCGAACCACAGAAACACCACCTTCAGTCCGTTGCTGCGTGCCTGCCGGATGCTCTCGTCAATGAGCGAGAAATCGTAATGGCCTTCTTCCGGTTCGATGAGATCCCATTGGGCCGGGACGAGCACCGTGTTCAGTCCCAGGCGTGCCATTCTCGGCATCACGCTGTCGATATCAGCCTTGCAGGTAGCGGCGGAGTTGCTGAGCTCACCGCCCAAGATCAGCATCGGCTGACCGTTCACGACCAAGTGCGCACGGCCGGGACCATCACTGACAAGCCGCGGTTGTGCGTTGACGGCAGTCAGAAAGAGCAAGAGCCCAAAGAGCAGAACGATTCGTTTCATTTTCTAAAACCATTGAAATAGTCGAGACAGGTATGTTGCCACAGACGTGCATTGTCGAGTTGTGTGCCGAGGAGCTTGTCGACTTGTTGCCATTGCGCCTTGCCGACATAGCTGCGCACGGCCGGACTCTGCCACAGCACACGATAGGCAGCAACGCGTCGCAAGCCGGCGTCGTAGTGGTCGCGCAGGCTCTGCCACAGCGTGCGGCCGTTGGCGAGACGATAGTCCCAAGCTACATGGTGGAACCACAGCAAATACTGTTCGGGGCAGGTCTTCACGTTTTCATAGAGCGAACGGTAAGGCTCGCGATACTGTGCCGTGGCTCCTGATCCCGTGGCAACGGTACGGTCGAAGCCCAGTCCTTGCCTGTCAGCTTTATGATAATAGACGGGGCACCACTCCAAGGGATATTCCGCCTTGTAGCCATCGGGTTCCGGCCCATAGTGATGATCAAAGGCAAAGATATGGTGCAGGCCAAGCGGCATCATATAGTCTACACATGCTTCGCGCGAGCTGAGCATCATATCCTCCAGTGCCGCCACCGTCACCGAGTCACCACGACCGAAGGTTTGAAGCAGCCACTCGTGGGCGATCTGCTCAGAAGTCAATGAAGGATCCCAAGCCAGACGGCCGAAAGCATACCAGTTGGACTGTGAGAATGGATGTCCGCACCAGTTGGTGTCATCGCCCGTGTTGGCCACTCCGGCGATGCCCTTCAGTCCGCGAGCCACAGGATCGACGTAACTGAAGAACTCTTTCCACATCGGAGCGAGATAGACCAAATGGAGCGACTGCCCTGTGTATTCCTGCGTGATCTGCAGTTCAGCCATCTGTGGTGTCTTCGTCATATTGTCGAATATGGGTGCGTAAGGCTCGCGCGGTTGGAAGTCGAGCGGTCCGTTTTTCGACTGCAAGATGACATTGTCGTGGAACAGTCCGTCCATGAACTTGAACTCCGACACAGCCTGCATCACACGGTCCTCGCCTTTGTGGTTGGCGCCATAGACAAAGGAGCGCCAGATGACCGTACCGCCATAGGGCTTCAGCGCGTCGGCGAGCATGTTTGCGCCGTCGGCATGACTGCGGTGATAGTCTCCCGGTCCGGGCTGTCCCTCGCTGTTGGCTTTGACGAGGAAGCCGCCGAAGTTTGGTATCAGCTTGTAGATCTCCTTAGCCTTGCGCAGCCACCATCGCTGCACGGAAGCGTCGAGGGGATCGGCCGTCTTGGTCTCATGCAAAGCCAACGGCGAACCGAAGTTGATGCTCAGCCATACCTGAATGCCGTAAGGGCGGAGCAGGTCAGCGATGACCTTGAGTTTTTCGAGATAAGGGTGCGTGACCATCCTGGGACTGGCGTTGACATTGTTCACCACCATGGCGTTGATGCCCACAGAGGCGTTGGCACGCGCGTAGATCGTCAGGCGTTGGCGCAACGAGTCAGTCATACCGCCTTTTGTGATCTGCTCCCATTTCCAGATGCTCTTTCCCGCATAGCCACGCTCCACACTGCCGTCTGGGTTGTCCCAATGGTTGAGCATGCGACGCTGCAGGGCGGGCGCTGATGTCCAGGTGGCGTCCCTGTCATTGCCCTCTTTTGTCTCTTGCCAGCGCAGCAAGGCGTAGGCACCGTAGAGCAGACCGAGGGGACGACATGCGGAAACCACGGCACTATGATCCGCGGCCTTGTAGCTGATGGTATATCCATCGTTGTCGTTACCGTCTGAAACGAGGCTCAGCGTCACCTGACCGCCCTGCCAGCTATCCTGCAACTCACGACCGGCGATGGCAATGGTGCCCGCAGCGGTGTGGTCAGCGACTTTGGGACAAACGACATGAGCTGGCGACGATGCCTTGCTCGGCAGCCACAGTGTAGCGCCCACGCCATCGTTGCCAACGGGAGGCTCGGATGGCATACTATAAATAGGTGTCGCTATCATAGCGAGAAGCACGACAACGATGTGATGTAATATAAATAGGTGTTGGCGCATGGTGATGGTTGATTTGATTAAGTACAAAGATACAGTGAAAACGAGGCAAAAGCAAGATATAGCGGCTTTTTTTTGCGTGATGAAACAAATAAGAATGTATTTGTAACACTACATGAAGGCCAATCCAGCTCTTATGTTTAACTTTGCAGTCAAAAGAACCTAATATCTGATGAAAGAAAACGTAAACAATTCGACCGCCGTTGCTCAGGACACACAGGCAGCGCGCGGATTCTACAAGCTCAACTGGCTACAGCGTATCGGCTTTGGCTCCGGTGATTTGGCGCAGAACCTCATCTACCAGACCATCTGCATGTACCTGCTGTTCTTCTATACCGATATCTACGGTCTCGATGCCGGAGCGGCTGCGACAATGTTCCTCGTGGTGCGTCTCGTGGACGTGCTTTGGGATCCCATCGTGGGTACCTATGTCGACAAGCACAACCCACGATTGGGCAAGTACCGTGCCTATCTTGTCTTTGCGGGTCTCCCGCTGACAGCGTTTGCCATCCTGTGTTTCTGGGACGGTTTCAGCGGTTCACTACTCTACGCTTACGTTACCTATGTCGGCATGTCGATGTGCTATACTTTCGTCAACGTACCCTACGGTGCGCTCAACAGCTCGCTGACGCGCGACACCAACGAGATCACCATTCTCACCTCCGTGCGTATGTTCATGGCCAACGTCGGCGGACTCGCTGTCTCAGCCGGTGTGCCCATCCTCGTGGCCGTCATGGCGGCACAGAAACTGCCGTTGCAGATGGCGCTCTTCATGGGACTGGGCTCATTGCCTTCGTTTATCTTCATGCCAATGGTACCAGCCATCAAGCGCAAGATCGGTAAGAGAAACATGTTCTATGTCTTCCTCTCCATTGCCATCATCGGCATGGCGGCGCTCTATGTGATCAGTAAGTTCTTCGATATGAAGACGAATATGACAGCTATCTATATCGCACAGTTCATCAAGTCGACGGGTGTCATCGTAGCCACAGGTTATATGTGGGCGCTCGTACCGGAGGTGATCTCCTTCGCAGAATACAAGACGGGCCGCCGCATCTCGGGTATTGTCAATGCACTGACAGGTATCTTCTTCAAAGCCGGTATGGCGCTCGGCGGTGTGGTGCCCGGCATTGTCCTGGCCGTGACGGGCTATCATGTGACGGCACAGGCCAACACGCTGCCCAAGGATCCGAGCGCATGGTTCTATGCCATGCTCATCTATGCCCTCGTAGGCTGTGTGCTCCTGCTCTTCTGCTTCAGCCAGACCAAGGAGCGCGTGGTCATGGATCAGAAAGAGACCGCCAACGTCAAGGTCAGCGACCTCTGGAAAGAGTTCCTCCGCAACCGTCCGTTGCGTGTCCTGGCCCTGTTCTTCATCACTGCCTTCGCCATGATGTCGGTGGGCAACGCCGCCGGAGCTTACTTCATGAACGACCTGGAGCTTCAGACGCCCGAGGCACAGGAAGGCATCCGCTGGCTTGTCTGTGTCATCCCCGCCATGCTGCTCGTCCTCGCTATGTTCATCATCTCGAAGTATGAACTCACCGACGAGAAGGTCGACGAGATCAATGAGGAGATAGAGCGCAGACACATGGAACAGGAATAAAGGAAACAGATCATAGGATTGAAATCAATATACAGAAAGTCGAAAAGATTCCCAAAACAACAAAACTAATCGAACATGAACAACATCAAACGCAACCTGCTGGTTGCTCTCAGTCTCGTCGCCACGCTGGGTGCCGGTGCCAAGGACAACACGCCCACGCTCAAGGAGACCGTAGGCAAATACTTCTACATCGGTGCTGCCGTGAACACGTCCTGCGTGTGGGAGCGAAACACGGTGGAGGCAAACATCGTGAAGGATGACTTCAACTCCATCGTGGCCGAGAACTGTATGAAAGGTGAGGTCATCCACCCCGAAGAGAACCGCTATGACTGGCGCGACGCTGACCAGACGGTGGCCTTTGCTGAGAAATACGGTCTCACAGTCTTCGGTCATTGCCTCGTGTGGCATTCCCAGCCGCCACGCTGGATCTTCACCGACGACAAGGGGAAACCGGTTACGTGCGAGGTGCTCATCGACCGCATGTATCACCACATCACCACGGTGGTGAGCCACTACCGCGGACGCATCAAAGGATGGGATGTGGTCAACGAGGCCTTCAACGACGACGGCACGCTGCGACACACTCCTTATTATAATATCATCGGTCCGGACTACATCGAGTTAGCTTTCCGCTTTGCCCATGCCGCTGATCCCGACGCAGAGCTCTACTACAACGACTATAACCTGTCCACGCCGGCAAAGCGTGACGGCGTCTGCAAGCTCGTGCGTGCGTTGAAAGCCAAGGGCATCCGCATCGACGCCGTAGGTATGCAGAGCCACAACGGATATAACTATCCCAACTTGAACAACTACGAGGCGAGCATCGACTCCTTCGCGGCCTGTGGCGTGAAAGTACAGATGACGGAGCTGGATCTGAACATGCTGCCCAACCCGAAGAGCTTCGGCGGTGCGGAGATCAGTCAGCGCTATCAATATAATAAGGAGTACAACCCTTATGTCAAAGGTCTCGACAAGAAGGCGCAGAAGGTCTTCGACAGCCGTTACCTCGCTCTCTTCGACATCTACCGCCGTCATGCGTCTCAGATAGAGCGCGTCACGCTGTGGGGTGTCACCGACGGCACGTCATGGCTCAACAACTGGCCCATCCCCGGCCGCACCAACTATCCCCTGCTCTTCGACAGAGAGGGGAAGGCAAAGAAGGTGGTAAAGGAGATAGTGAATATGTATAAAGAGTAGGGGTTATTAATCAGCAACTAATCATCAAAAACTATGAGCAGATATCTTTTTCCTCAAGACTATATGGCTGACCCGTCAGCCCATGTATTTAACGACAAGATCTATGTCTACCCATCCCACGACTGGGACAGCGGGGAGGCCTTCGACGACGACGGCGGTCACTTCCAGATGAAGGACTACCACGTGCTGCGCATCAACGGCGACCCAATGGAAGCCACTGTCACCGACTGCGGCAAGATCCTCGATGTCGAGGATGTGCCCTGGGCTGAAAAGCAGATGTGGGACAACGATGTCGTGGAAGTTGGTGGCAAGTACCATCTCATCTTTGCGGCAAAGGACTACAATGGTGTCTTCCGCCTTGGCGTAGCCATCGCTGACCGTCCCGAAGGTCCGTTCATCCCGCAGCCCGATCCGATCCGCAAGTCCTACAGCATCGACCCGTGCGTCTTCAAGGACGACGACGGCGCGATCTATGTCTACTTCGGTGGCATCTGGGGAGGCCAACTACAGTGGTACCGCGACAACAAAGCACTCAAAGATGAGTACCTGCCTACCGGCAAAGAGCCGGCCATCCCTGCCCGTGTAGCCCGTATGACGCCCGACGGTATGCAGTTCAGCGAGATGCCGCGTCCTGTCGTCGTCGTGGACGAACAGGGACAGCCGCTCACCGCCGACGACCCGCACCGCTTCTTCGAGGCCAGTTGGATGCATAAGATGAATGGCAAGTACTATTTCTCTTACTCCACCGGTGACAGCCACCTGCTCTGCTATGCTGTCGGCGACAACCCCTACGGTCCGTTCACCTATCAGGGTGTGATCCTCAACCCGGTCGTTGGCTGGACCACGCACCACAGCATCCTGGAGTATCACGGCCACTGGTATCTCTTCCACCACGACTGTGTACCCAGCCACGACACGACATGGCTGCGCAGCCTCAAAGTCGCTGAGCTGCAGGTCGACAAAGACGGGAAGATACATACGGTAGTAGAAGAATAATAAGGAACGGGCGCTCCGGCTTCACCCCCTAACCCCTCTCCAAAGGGAGGAGCCTCCCCCCTTACCCCCTCTCCAAGGGGAGGGGGGAAGTTACCTTCAAGGGGTGAAGGTGCAACCGATTAGGACAGATAAACGACTATAGGACAGAAACAAGAATCCCCTTACACCATGCGCTCAACACGCTGGTGTAAGGGGATTTTTTTGTTGTTCTCTCCTTGCCCCTTAATCTAATGCTCTGATCGGCACAAGGGTATTGCGATTCTCCCCCCTCGGGGGGAGCTGGAGGAGGGCGTTACTTCACTACGACCTTCTTTCCGTTCTCAATGACTACACCCTTGTAGTCTGCACCGACCTTCTGACCGGCGAGGTTGTAGCGGACGTACTTAGCTACGGAAGTCTGGATCTTGGAGATGCCGGTGGTAGAGCCATTCAGAGAATAGAGATAGCATCCACGGCCGAGCTCGTAAGTACCATTAAAAGAGGTGAGTTTACCATAGATAACCACCTTGTCACCTGCCTTCACTGCGTCTACTGCTGCGAAATCTGCATTATTGAAACTCTTGCAACTGTAAGCTTCAAAAGCATTCTTTTTTTCTACCTGACCATCGTCACTGATATAGATATTCAGTTCTTTGTACTGCTCAAATGGCTTTGAATCGACATTTGAAACGATGCCTTTGACATAGACAAGGTCATCCAAGCCTTGGCCAGCGTCAAACAATTCTTTTGCCTTAGCCACGGTATAAGCAGTCTCCGGTGTGTTCTTGATGCTTACAGCACCCGGTGCTGTACCCTTCTTCCAAACCAGAAGCTTAGCAATCTGGGTATTGTTACTATTCGTCACCTTCAATGTGTAGATGGTACCTGCCTTCTGAGAAGCTTCTGCGATCTTGTACTCGTGTGTACCTTTTGCGCCTGTAGTCTGAGTGCTCACTGCATCGTTGCCAACGAAAATATTCTGAGTGGTCTTACCAGAAGCACCGGATGTACCGACAATGTCGATGCGCTCCACATCAAAGTCAAAAGCAGGGAGAGTCAGCGTTGCGTCCTTCTTACCAAGAATCAGACTCTCAGAACCCTTATAATCGTTGAACTTATAGCCAGATGAAGCAGCCTCAAGTGTAATGGTATAAGTTCCGTCTGTGTAGGTATTCTTCTCCTTTGTATAAGCTGTTGGCAATTTCCAAGCATCGTTGTTTGTGAAGTCCAAAGTGACGGTAGGCTGAGCGTCCTGAGCGAAGCCCATGTTGCTGACCATCGCCAACAGCGCCACGAAAGTTAAGCGTAAAATTTTGTTCATAGACAAATTGTATTTAAGAGTTAATAATAAATAATGTCTTATAGAAGCGTAAGTTACTACATTGCAAAGTTACGAAAAATATCGAGACAAACAAATTATTACGTAATAATTTCTTGTTTCATTTCGCATCAGCCGGGAGCAAAAGCCAGATGATGTTCTCTCGCAAAGACGAAAAAGCGGAAAACGGAAAAGAACGTAAAAGCCGCTAAGACCGCAAGGAAGAGCACACAAGTGCAGTTCATTGCGTTCTCAACGGCTTTGCGAGCGCCTATCACCCCTTGCAGCATACTACTACTTTCTCCTCTGGAGAGAGGTCGGAGGCGAGGCTTTCGGGGAAGAGGCCACTTCTCTATACGCCTCCACCACCATCTCATGCTTCAGTAGTCCTTGCATCATGACATCCTTACCACACTCCTCCTCAGCCATCGCCTCGACGAGGAGCGGCCAAAAGGCCGATTCGTTGTCCATCGGAGGCAATGGCTTGACGGGCGGCCATCCCGTGCGTAGACAGATATAGACGAGATAAGTCGAGGGATTGTTCTCCGGCGGCGGGGCCCATCGGCAGATCACCTTCTGCAACGTGTTGAGATGGTGGCGCACCACATAGGAGCGGAGCACGATGAAAGCAGCGCGCAACCCATAGTGCATCTCGCCGAACTGACAAAAGGCAGGATCAGTCTGTCTTTGCGTCATCCCCTTCCAGCGTGTGCGCGTCCGTCTGATGTTGAGCGGATTGTTGTTTCTAATTCCCCTTGGGATGATCTTCTTCCTTGTCCTCATCGTCGTCGTTGTTGTCTTTGAGGTTCTTGACATAGTTGATAATAGCAGAGAGCACACTGGCCAACAGGCTCAGGAGCCGTACAATTTGTTTGATTTTCATGTTATTCTGAGTTTTAGTGTAGTAAAAAGAACAGTCTCACCTGCCTCACCCCAACCCCCTCGCCCTTTGGAAAGGGGTTCGGGGGTGAGGCACCTTGTCTTACGGATTCACACTATTGCCGTCCGAGCCGCTGCCCTGTCCACTGTCAGTCGGAGTCTTGTCACCGGCAGCCTGACCATCGAGCTTAGAGGCACGCTTTGCGGAGATGCCCTCAAAGAGATAGTAGCTGTTGACGCGGGTACCGGTGGTCTTACCGTCGGCAGTAGTAGTACCCTTAGCCTTGATGACGGTGTGCTCCGGACTGAAGATCACGCGGTAGCCGACGATGTTGTTACCCTTGAAAGTACCAGGATCGCTGGCTGCAGTCGACTTGACATTGATCTTGAACATGCCCAGACCGTTGATACGCACCTTGCTGGAGCTTTGCAAAGCGTCACGCATGACCTCCACAAGCTCGGTCAGGCAGGCCTTGACGTCGGAGCACTTGAGCGTGCAGTTGCGCTGGATGGTATCGGCGATATTGTCGAGGTTCACAGTGTCGGTGTGGATGGTACGGGCGTAGTACTTGCCGAAACTCTTGCTGTTCTTGATCTTGTTCTGATACAAACGATAATAAATAGACATAATACAGTAAAATTGAAATTAAAACAGGTTCCTCTTGCCTCGGTCTCTTATTAGGAGGGTAGGTGAGGCCTTTTGTTTACGTTTGCAAAGTTACTATCTCGCGACTACACAGTTGCATGTTATTGTATGTTACCGCATGTTTTTGCGTGTTATTGTCATTTAATCATGAAGATTACCATGAAAATCAAGTAAGAAGAGGCCATAATCGAGTAGGAGGTAAACACTAATCATAGGTGCTTATCTCCTACTTTCGT
>DAWDCC010000003.1:0-99088 GCA_052355365.1 Prevotella sp.
GTCTGTTCGGGACTTGCACCCGTTAGCCGGTACACATGCTGGTCAAACAAAAACTTCCAGCGCTATGCCATAGAGCATAACGCTGGAAGTTTTTTTATATAGCGCTGGAAGTTTTTTTTTATCTTGTTTTCCTCCTTACCATCCTTTTAAACGCCTGGCGATGGAATTTCTCCTCAGCCTTGATGACGGCGAGAACCTTGCCGGGGGAGAGCACCTTGCAGAATTTCAGATGATACTCCTGCTGGATTTTCTTCATCTCCAACTCTATCTTGTCGCACTCTTTGATGGCCTTGAGACTCGCCGCGTCGTCACTCGTGTCGGTATGAGCATAGAATCTCATCTTACCGAACAGCGCACGCTGCTTGTTCTGCATCTCCCTGAACAGGGGAAAGAAGCGTGAAGCCTCCATCGGCGTCAGCCCCACGTCTGTGGTGATGAACTGCTCCATGTCCGCTTCAAACTTTTCGGGATTGAAACGGGGCGGCTGTGGCGGTTGCGCAAAGGCAACCAGAGACAAGAGTATGGTCACCATCAATAGTCCTAATCGCTGCTTCATATTCTTCATTCTGTGTTGTTTCTATTCGTTATTGAGCATCCGCCATGTATGCATACATGTCGTTGGTGTCTGTCATCGTGTAGTCAGCCATCTGGTCAAAACCCGACCAGATGCTTGTCTGTACGTGCTGGCCGGAGGCTGTTGCGGGCCCTGTCGTCATCTTTCCACCCCCTGAATGGAGGAAGAAAAGGGCAAGACAAGCCGCGCTGACGCTCCCCGCCGACCACAGCAGAGCAGGCCGGTGCCACCAGGGCTTCCGTTGACGCAGCGGCACGACAGTGGCTGCGGACTTCTTCGGTCGCTCGGGCAGCTGCATCTCCCACTGCTTGGCAAAATCCTCGAAATAATGGTCAGGAACCCTAAACGGATTCTCGTGACCCAGATGCTTTTCGATATATCTTTCGTCCTTATCCATATTTAATGATCCCCTTGATTTCGTTCAACTCAAAAATTGATGGTTTCTATGATATTACTAAGACTATGACGTATCAGATCTCCGATTGTTTAATCACAGCTGCGATTTTTTTCACTGCAAGGTGATAGCTTGCTTTTAAACCACCCTCACTGGTTCCAAGTACCTTGCTGATCTCCGAGTATTTCATATCGTCGTAGTATCTCATGCAAAACACCGTGCGCTGCACATCGGGCAGCAACGCGACAGCGGCTTGCAAAAGACTCTGTAGCTTGTCGCCGTCGAAATAGCTGTCAGCCATCAGTTGCCGTGAAGCCGAGAGCAGCGCCTCGTCGCCGGCCTCCGGCACAGTCCGTTGGTGCCTGAGGAAATCCAAGGCTTCGTTGACGGCAATGCGGTAGAGCCATGTCGAGAGTTTTGCCTCACCCCGGAAAGTGTCCAGCTTGCTCCAGGCTTTCAAGAAAGTGTTTTGCAGAACATCGTTGGCATTGTCATGGGTCAGCACCATACGACGGATCTTCCAATACAGCGGTTCACTGTACAGCGCGACCATTTTGGAAAAGGCAGCCCGAACTGAAGAGGGATCCGTCAGTTCCCTCTTCAGTTCGCGGTCATCGCTTTTCGGAAAATGATCTTGTTGACTCATGATCTTGAATTTATTAAAGGGTGGTATTCTCCTTCCAGTAGTTCGCCAGCCACGCCGCCATCACTTGGTCGTAGCCATAGACATCGTCGTAGCGCTGCAGGCTGCCGTCTGCCGCCGGCCATAACGTGAAGTAAGTGATGAAGACAGGCACCTTCGGCTCCACCTTCACCCGTCCCACGAGCATGTCTCTTTTCAGCGTGTCGGCAACAGCACGCTGCTGGTTGGTGAGTTCTTCCGCCTCCTTGCCCAATGACGATACGTCGGCCTGCATCGAGTAGGCAATCTTCTCTACTGTCTTGCCATGATCATCGCCTAAGAGAAATAAGGCTAACTCGTAAGGATGCTCCACCCTCACGCATCCATGACTCACACCTCTGTCCTCCTGTTGGAAGACACCACGAGAGGAAGTATCATGGAGATAGATGGAGAAATCATTGTTAAACCGGAAGATGATGCGCCCCAAAGCATTCCCCTCGCCACCCTCCTGGATGACGAGATAGTCTCCACTCTCCAGCATGGCGCGGTTGCATTGCGACACGGGGACGTCCCGACCCGTAGCCCGCTCACGGATGAAATAATGCTTGCTGCGGAAATAGCCGGCGCTCAACCTATAGGCAATGCTTTTCTTGACGATGCTCTTGGGAATGATCCACTGCGGATTCACGTCCATGCAATAGATATAGCTCGACAGCAGCGGTGTCTTCGTCTCCAAAGATCCTGATGCCACCCGCATCGTCAACGACTGATCTCCATTCACCGCCCAAAGATGATAAGCCGGAATGTTGACCAGCACAAAGCGCCGATGCGCATGGGGATAGTCGCTCAACCGCCACCGGCACCGCTCCATATTGATCAGCAGGTGCCCGGCTCCATATTTCCGCCGCATCGCCTTATCGAGGTAGGTGCGCCGCAAACGGAGATAATAAGGGTCAGAGGGATTCACGCTGTTCAGGAACGCCGGGAGACTGTCAGGCTGCACGGCGCGCAAAGCCTGCTGAAAGAAAGCCCGGTCGGGATGCTCCATCTTCAAGCCAAAGAGTGTCCGATAGACCTGAGCCTGAGAATCTGTCTTTTTGAGATCCAGCCGGTTGAAGATATCTGTAGGATTGACAAAGCCAAAGCGCTGCCCGCACACATAGCGAAGATAAGCCTTTGTGAGATTATATTCCAGTCGGGCCACCACCTTGCTGGCCGTGTTGCGACGGTCAAAGTCGAGCGATCTCATTCGCTGCAGGTCTCTTCTGATCTGCGGCATCCGGAACTTCGCCTCACTAAATCCGATGCTGTCCACTTCCTGCAAGTGAGCCAACAATGTGTCGGCACGGCTGTCCACCCCTTTCCGGTCGATCCAAACGAAAGGGCGGCGGCGCAGATAATAGCCTTTCACCCTACGGTCCACCAACATTGAGTCGTTGTCGTTGCGGATCATAGAGTCCAATGCTTCCTTAACCTTAAAACCGGTAATGTGTTCTTCGCGTTGACGCAGGCCATCATAATACGATAACATCAACTCCGTATTCGGGTTAGGCACATGCTCCCTGCATGAGCCCAACAAAATAGCGAAAAGACAAATAATTCCTATACGTCCTTTCATCTGTCATTATTCCCTCTCCCAATAAAGATTATCTGAGGGCAATCTTTCTCACCACATTCCCAACCTTCACAATGTAGCAACCTTGTGGCAAGTTGAGATGATAGCTCTTATCTGAACCGTCGACCCGAATGTTCATCACTTTCACGCCCGTCACGTTATAGATAGACAAAGTCTGTCCTGCCGCGCCTGTCACGCGCAGTACCGACTCGCCGACGAGGGAAATGGTGATGGACTGGAAGTCGTTCTCCACCCTATCCATATCAGGAACGGTAGAGATGGCCCAGCTTCTGTTCGCCCCCCCTAAAAGGGCAGAAAGAACCATACAAGAGACAAGTACATATTTCTTCATACGCATATGTTTTCTTCTCCTTGCAAAGATAAACTTTTTAAGCTACATACCACAATATCTTATTGTGTATTTAGGATTTTTTAATAGCAGCACAGCAGCCCCAGTTGTCTTTGGAGCTTTGCCCGTTTCATAATAAAGACTTACTTGGGAAGATTTCTCGTTCAATATTTCATAGTATCGATTTTTATGTTTAAATTTGTGGATCAGATAATATCCTATAGGATGACTCTGCCTTATAAAAATGACAAGGGATCGAATACCCCAAAAGGTATAAAACGAATACGTTTATTATGACCCAACAAGATACACATCATCCTCTCGACTTCGACGAATACATCCGTCAAGGGGAGCCGAACAAGAAAGAAAAAGCAAGCATCTGGCAGACAGCCATAGGCTTGCAGGCTGTTGACGGCTTGCAGACTTCAGATTATCTGAAGCAGACGGCACGCAAACATATTGAAGGAGAGATAGACATTGACGAGGCGCGTCAGCTCATCAAGAGCTATTATCAGTCGAAGACACAGCGTGAGCCTGACGATGATGAGAAACAGGAAGCCGACAAAGTTTCTGCCAACATCACCAAGATTCTTTCCTCACAGTCGCTCGATTTCTCTACGGGTGGCTTTATTTCCATTCATCGCAGGGTTTTCGAAGGTGTGTTCAAGCATGCTGGCAGTCTAAGAGATTATGACATAACAAAGCGAGAATGGGTGCTGAACAGTGATACGGTGAATTATCTGAACTGGGAGGATCTGCGCCGTGCAATTGATTATGACATAGAACAAGAACGACAATTCAGCTACAAAGGTATCTCACCGGATGCAATGATTGAGCATATCAGCAAATTTGTATCAGGCCTTTGGCAGATTCATCCGTTCTGCGAGGGAAATACAAGAACGACGGCAGTATTCACGATACTCTATCTCCGCTCCATTGGCTTTGAGGTGAACAACGACATGTTTGCTCTTCATTCGTGGTATTTCAGAAATGCGCTCGTCAGGGCAAACTACAAGAATGCCCGACTGGGAATAGACTACACACCTGTGTTTCTGGAGCGTTTCTTCCGCAACTTGATATTAGGCGACAAATGGGATCTTCGCAACAGATACCTTCATGTCAGTGCAAGCGAGGAATGGAAGGAACAGCCTAATTTGTCGCGCCCGACAAGCACCCGACAAGTACCCGACAAGTACCCGACAAGTACCCGACAAGTAGAGGATCTGTTCCACACCGGCGACCCTAATATAATGAGTCTGATAATGGCTATTGGTGACAGGCAATTGTCCGTAAAGGAGATGATGTCAGCAGTAGGATTGAAGAATCGTGAGAATTTCATGGATAATTATATGAATCCTGCCATCGGAAGCGGCTATGTCCGCTTGCTGTATCCAAATTCCCCGCGACATCCACGGCAGAAATATCTTCTGACCGTAAAAGGATTAACCTTGTACAATGATTCTTTGAATTCACCGACAGTGTAAACATCGGCTATATAGCGAGCTTTTTCTTCGCTTTTGCTACTCAGGCGCAGATTTCGATTGTATCAAAGTCTGCGTCATATCAGCTATTCCGCTTTTACATCGGCCAAGATCAGACTGAACAGATAATCCGAGAGGCGGTTGAGATAGATGCGGATCACCTCGGGGAAACTCATCTGACGGTTCAGCGTCACAAAGCGGCGCTCGCAAGTCCGAGCCTTGGCCCGCGCAAGATGCAGGGTCGCGTCGGCCACACTCCTCCCGGGAAGCAGGAACGTGAAATGGCGGTGACGGCTCACCTCCGCAATATGCGCTTCCATTTTGTCGATAGCCTGCTGCAAAGCCCGCAAGGTATCCGGCTCGGCCTTGCCATTGCTGGCCACAATCGTCATGATATTCGTGAGCTGACGCTGCAATGACTCAAAAGGTTCTTGCACCCCGCTTTGTGCTTTGCAGAGTCCGAGAAGCGCATTGAGCTCATCCATCTCTCCGTTGAGTTCGATCCTCAGGTCATCTTTCTCCACCCTTTCTCCGGTGTAGAGCGACGTCGTCCCGTGGTCTCCCGTCTTGGTTGTGATAATCATATAACTCAGTATTAGTAGGTTAAAAATCAAATAAAAAACGTCTTCTTAGTGCCGCTTGCCCAAAACGACATACACGATCACCGGCGCGCCGATGAGTGGCGTGATGGCATTGAGGGGCAGCACCTCTCCACTTCCCGGCATCGTGGTGAAGATGTTGCAGAGCAAGGCGATGGCACCGCCACACAATATCGTCACCGGCAACAGCCGTCGATGGTCGCTCGTGCCGATCATCAGTCGGGCAATATGCGGTACCGCCAAAGCGAGAAAGGCAATCGGGCCGCAGTAGGCTGTCACCACGGCGGTGAGCAGACCGGTGAGCAACAACAGCAGATCGCGCATGCGCTGCACCTTCACGCCGAGGTTGTTGGCATAGCTCTCCCCCATAAGCAGCGCGTTGAGAGACTTGGCAAATAGCAGGGAAACGGCTGTAGTGGCAATGGTCAGACAAGCGAACAGCGGCATCTCGTCCATAGAGACACCACCAAAACTGCCCATTCCCCACACAGAGAAGACTTTCACGCCCTGCTCTGAGGCAAAGAAGTTGAGCAACGTGATCGCACTCGAAGCGACATAGCCCACCATCATGCCCAAGATGATTACCATCACGCTGTTGCGCACCATGCGGCTCGCAGCCCAGATCAGAGCCGTCACCACCATCGCGCCCATAAAGGCAGCGACGACCGACGACAAAGCACTCAGCGTGGAAGGCAGCATAGCCACCGGGCTCAGCGTGACGAGAGCCACGGCGAGACTTGCTCCGCTCGTGACACCAAAAACATCAGGCGCTGCCAAGGGATTGTGGAAAACCGTCTGTAGCAGCAAGCCACTGACGGCAAGCGCGCTACCGGCCAACAGCGCCGTGATAGCCTGAGGCAGACGTGTCTGCAAGACGATATACTGCCATGCACTCATAGACGAAGGCTCACCTAACAGTATGCCAACCACAGCACGCGCAGGAATACCCACGCTGCCATGCAGCAGACTCAGTGCGAAAAACAGCACAATGGCAATGGCAAGCACTGCCACACTTAGGATCCATCTCCTTTGACTCATGAACTTTAGTTGTTCTCCTTTCTATAATATCTCAGTCTGCCTAACTTTGCCTGGGGATGCAACAGCCGGATGAACTCACGCAACTGCCAGTCCGGGTGCCAGCTCACTTCCTCAAAGTAAGGCACCACCGAACAGTCGCAGACATAGATTTGTCCGGTTTTCATAGCCTTCAGCACACTGTAGCCCTTGCATTCCTGCAACAGCATCTGTCTGGTCAGCGGCTGCGGACCATTGTATTTCAGAGCCCACACGTCGCTTTGTCCGGCCTTGGCAATGACTTGTTCCAGCGACAAAGGCAGACTGCCACTGTGTTGGTCGTCGGCAAAGGCATAGCGTCCGTGGGCATCACGGATCAGCGCTGCTATCGTGCTCTTACCGCCGGGCATATACCAAACGTTGCCCGTCATCCGCTCAGTGATGATGCTTCTGCCCATTGGCAAGCGGGCGGCATAGCTTTTCAGACTCTGATAAGTACTGTCCACCACATGGAACAACGAGTCGGCACGGCTTCCGCAGTCAAACAACCGGCCATAGTAGCGCATCCATTCCGCACGCCCCAATGCCGATGTCTCCATATAGTCGGCAGCCTGGATGATGGGAATACCCAACCTCGATAATTGCGTAATTGCTGTGTTGCCCTCGTAGGGGCTGATGATGATCGCGTCGGGATGCAAGGCAATGATCTTCTCCACGTCGGGCGACATGGAGTTTCCGCAATCTGCGACCTCGCCTGCCTTGACCCGCCGCTGTATGTCGGGGATGAGAATATACTGCAAGTCACAGACTCCAACGATGCGGTCTTGCAAATGGAGGTATTCCAGCAGCTGACAATGCGACGTCGAGAACACGACGACACGACGGAGCGGACGCAAGGCGCCGTGAGCTTTTTCCTTACTGTCGGCCTTGACCAGCAACCACTGCTGCAAAACCTTACCCTGTTGCCAAGGATCCATCACGGTGACGGAAGTCCCGTCGCCCTGCTCATCCATCTTTAAGAATGAGGCATACTGCAGATCGTTCTTACCCTTGGCATCCTTAGCCTGACGATAAGAACAACTGTTCAGCAAACACACTCCTAAGAATATGAGGAGCGTCTCTTTCAGTAGATTCGTCATGTGTCTATGTTCAGCAATCCCTATATATAATAAGGTGTAGGCGTGATCAATGGGTGCGCCTCCACCATGCAGTCTTCTCACGCCCTTTGACGGCCACACTGTTCAGACTCATATCTGATATGGTGATGCCGCTAAAGGTCTTCACAGGAATGGAGTAAGCCGAATAATAGAGGTTGGTAAACACCGAGTCGGTCGACTGCTTATACTTCACCACATTGGCCAGCGCAGCATGGAAATCACTCTTCAGGTTGGCATTGTTGCAGACATGATCGACATAGCTGCCCATGTCGTAGAAGATATGGTTGTTGAATCCGTCGAGCACCTGCACGCTGTCACGCAGACTGTCAGCCAAGGAATAATGACTGTTGATTTCCTTCATCACCGTAGCCAACTGCTCAAGATTGCGGCAGTCGATAGCCGACAAGGCACCGCCGGGGATAATATACTTCGTATTGTTGTCGTAGTAAATCTTGTAATTGGAGTAGAACGAATGGAAGCTGTTGACGATCGCCTCATAGCCCGGCGTGCTCTTGGCCAGATTGCTCCACAGCTCTCTGTAAGGCATACCCATCGCCATCACCTCACTGGTGGAAGCAATCAGATAGTTGGTGGCATCCTTGAGCATATAGGCTGTCTCAATGTTGGCCATATAGCAGTCGTCGAAAAGGATGTATTGCATCTTCATCCCTGCCTGCTGGATGGCATCGGCCAAGTCGGTGATGTTAAAGGCATAGTTCATGTCGCTCACACTGCCGAAGAAACGCGTCCGAGGATAAAGCGGCAGGACACCGTCAGCAACAGCTTTGTTACCCTTTGCACTAACAGCGCCATAAGCCTTCGCATTATAGGGATAGTGATTCCAATCCTCCTTGAATGTCCAGCCCGAGCCATGACCGCCGATGATCATCGCATAGTTGAGGGCGTAGGCATTGGCTTGTACATCATTGAGGATCTGGAGCATGCCCTGTGCCGTGTCGTACTCGTTGCCCGTATATTCCTTGATGGTATGACGCTGAATCTGTCCATTCTCATAGGTGATCTCATAGAGCGAAGACGACTGCGATGAGTTGGAGAGGAAGACCAGCACCCGACCGTTCATGCCTTTCTCGTCAACGATGGCACTCTCAATGCTGTCGAGGTTCTCCTTCAACTCGTTATACAGCCCCACACTCGACTGGGAGCCGGACCAAGGCATAAAGATGAGAATCGTCTGCTTGTTGATCGTGTTTACGTCAACGCTGTCATCACTGCATGAGGTCAGCACCAATGAGAGCATACTGACACAAGCAAGCAAAAAAAGAAAGATACGGTGCTTCATGTACGGTTTACTAAAACTCCCCCCCACCCTATAAGCTATAAGGGAGGGGGAATATAAAAGAGAGATACTTTACTTATTTAGCTTTCAAGCGGCTGAGCGACTCCTTCAGCGCGGCAATCTTCTCCTCGGAGTCCTGCTGCTTCTTGCGCTCACGGGCCACGACGGACTCAGGCGCATGAGCGATGAAGTTCTCGTTGGCGAGTTTCTTCTGAATGCCTGCGAGGAAGCCTTCGAGATGCCGGAGCTCTTTCTCCTGCTTCTCGATCTCTGCCTTGACATCGATGAGGTCGCCCACGGGCACGGCATACTCCTGAGTGCCGACCATGAAGACGCTGGCATCGGCCGACTTGTCGCTCACGACCTCGATGCTCTCCACGTTGGCCATTTTCTTCACGATGTCGTCGTAGGCGGCATAGGGGTTGGCACCCACGGCCTGGAGCTTCAGCGTTTTCTTCGGCGCAATGTTCTTCTGGTTGCGGATGGTGCGTACACCGGAGATCACCTGCTTGACCTGCTCCGTCTCGTCGCAGAGTTTCTTGTCATCGTCATTCGGTGCAGCAATGTTGAGCGTAGCCTTCATGATGCTCTCGCCATCCTTGCGGTCATAGAGGTGCTGCCAGAGCTCCTCGGTGATGAACGGCATGAACGGATGGAGCATCTTCAGCAGGTCGTCGAAGAAGTGGAGCGTTGCCTGATAAGTGGCGGTGTCGATGGGATTGCCATATTCGGGCTTCACCATCTCAAGATACCAGCTTGAGAACTCGTCCCAGAACAGACGGTAGACGGTCATCAGCGCCTCGGAGATGCGGTAGGTTTTGAACTGGTCGTCCATGATGGCGTTGACCTCCTTCATCTTGGCGGTGAACCAAGCCACAGCCTGCTTGTTGGCCTCAGGAGTAGCCAGACTGTCATCGGTCTGCCAGCCCTGTACGAGGCGGAAGGCATTCCAAATCTTGTTGTTGAAGTTACGACCCTGCTCGCAGAGGCTCTCGTCGAAGAGAATGTCGTTGCCGGCAGGAGCGGAGAGCATCATGCCCATACGCACACCGTCGGCACCGTACTGCTCGATGAGCTTCAACGGGTCGGGCGAGTTGCCGAGGCTCTTACTCATCTTGCGACCGAGCTTGTCACGCACGATACCGGTGAAGTAGACATGCTTAAACGGCATCTGTCCACGATACTCGTAACCGGCCATGATCATGCGGGCCACCCAGAAGAAGATGATATCCGGACCGGTGACAAGGTCTGATGTCGGATAATAGTATTTGATCTCGGCATTGTCGGGATGGTTGACACCGTCGAAGACGGAGATAGGCCACAACCAGGAAGAGAACCACGTGTCGAGGCAGTCACTCTCCTGCTCCAGATCAGCGGCGGTCAGCGACGCGTTCTTCTCCTGTGCGAGCTTCAAAGCCTCCTCGGCAGTCTCAGCCACGACAAAGTCGCGCTTGCCGTCGGCAGTCTTGAAATAGTAAGCCGGGATGCGGTGTCCCCACCACAGCTGACGCGAGATACACCAGTCCTTGATATTCTCCAGCCAGTGGCGATAGGTGTTCTTGTATTTCTTGGGATAGAACTCAATGTCGTCGTCCATCACCGGCGGCAGGGCGATGTCAGCGAAGTGCTGCATCTTCAGGAACCACTGGGTGGAGAGCTTCGGCTCAATAGGCACATTGGTGCGCTCGGAGAAACCGACCTTGTTGTCATAGTCCTCGATTTTCTCCATCAGTCCGGCATTGGTCAGATCCACGGCAATCTGCTTGCGCACGTCCATACGGTCCTGGCCGACATAGAGTCCGGCAGCCTCGGAGATGGTACCGTCATCGTTGAAGATGTCGATAGTCTCCAAGTGATGCTTCAGTCCGAGCATGTGGTCATTGACATCGTGAGCCGGGGTAACCTTCAGACAGCCGGTACCGAACTGAACGTCGACATAGCTGTCCTCGATGACGGGAATCACACGACCCACCAACGGCACGATGACGTGCTTGCCCTTGAGCCATGTGTTTTTCACGTCCTCGGGGTTGATGCACATTGCCGAGTCGCCCATGATGGTCTCGGGACGTGTGGTGGCCACGACAGCGTAGTAGCCTTTCTCATCCTTATGCATGACGTTGCCCTCGTCCTTACGCTCAACAGACGCCTGATCCTCGGGAGCTACATAGTATTTCAGATAGTAGAGCTTGGAGTGCTCGTCCTTATAGACGACCTCCTCATCCGACAGTGCGGTCTGGGCTTTCGGGTCCCAGTTGACCATGCGTACGCCACGATAGATATAGCCCTTGCGGCAGAGGTCCACAAAGACCTTGATGACGCCTCTGGAGCGTGTCTCGTCCATGGTGAAAGCAGTACGGTCCCAGTCGCAGGAGCAGCCGAGCTTGCGGAGCTGCTTGAGGATGATGCCGCCGTGCTCGCGTGTCCAGTCCCAGGCATGCTCAAGGAACTGCTCGCGTGTGAGGTCGGTCTTCTTGATGCCCTGCTCAGCGAGCTTGCCGACGACCTTGGCCTCTGTGGCAATGGAGGCATGGTCGGTGCCGGGCACCCAGCAGGCGTTCTTCCCCTCCATGCGCGCACGGCGCACGAGAATATCCTGAATGGTGTTGTTCAGCATGTGACCCATGTGCAGCACACCCGTCACGTTTGGTGGGGGGATGACGATGGTATAGGGTTCGCGATTGTCAGGCTTGGAGCTGAAAAGTTTGTGATCCAGCCAGTACTCATACCACTTCGACTCTACTTCTTTCGGGTCGTACTTACTTGCTAATTCCATGTATTCTTATCTTTTATACCTTATTTTATAATTAATGCTGCAAAAGTACGAAAAATCCCCCGAAAATCAGTAACTTTGCATCAAAAAGATAAATGAAGTGCATACACGCGAAGAAAAACTGAGAGCTTTCGGGCGCTTGCTCGATGTGCAGCACCGGCTGCGCAAGGAATGTCCCTGGGACAAGAAGCAAACCATGGAGAGCCTCCGCCCCAACACCATCGAGGAGGTCTTTGAGCTCGCCGACGCTCTGATGCGCCGCGACTACCACGAGGTGATGAAGGAGTTGGGCGATGTCATGGAGCATGTCATCTCCTATGCGCTGATTGGCGACGAGGCCGGTGAGTTCGACATGGCGGATGTCTGCAACCGCGAGGCCGACAAGCTGATGTTCCGCCATCCGTTCATCGACTGGAACAACGCCCAGGGTGACTGGACGATCGACAACGAGCCTTTCTCG
This sequence comes from Prevotella sp., assembly GCA_052355365.1. Classification (GTDB taxonomy): domain Bacteria; phylum Bacteroidota; class Bacteroidia; order Bacteroidales; family Bacteroidaceae; genus Prevotella. The sequence goes on from DAWDCC010000003.1 coordinate 12,333, forward strand.
GTGTCGGCGACAGACATGATCATCAACACCAAAGGACAGGTGGTCTACAAAGACAGCGAGACAGGTGGCAGCCAGGATGCCGGCAAGCCCAAGACGGCTGCCGGCGTGGAGCAGACATGGGAACAGATCAAGCAGCGCGAGCGCGACGGCAACACCAGCGTGCTCAGCGGTGTGCCCGCCGCACTGCCCTCGCTCATCAAGGCTTACCGCATCCAGGACAAAGCACGCAACGTGGGCTTCGACTGGCAAAAGAAAGAGGACGTGTGGGACAAGGTGAAAGAGGAAATGGGCGAACTGGAGACGGAACTGAAGAAAGAGGATAAGGAGAACTCTACCAAAGAGTTGGGCGACTTCCTTTTCAGCGTCATCAATGCCGCACGCCTCTATCATCTCAACCCCGACAACGCGCTGGAGCACACCAACCGCAAGTTCATCTCGCGCTTCGGCTATATCGAGCAGAAAGCCAAAGAGCAAGGCAAGAGCCTCAAAGACATGACGCTCGGCGAGATGGACACCCTCTGGAACGAGGCTAAAAGCGTGCTGAAAGACGAGTAGCCGGTGACGGAAGGCGAGCACTGAGCCGCCAACGCAGAATATCGATTATCGAACCCTATAAAACTTAAGCAAGATGAAGAAAATCACATTGATATGCCTTACCGCCCTGGTCACGGCATTTGTCATGACGGGCTGCAACGGAAAGAACACAAAGACGACAGCCGGAAACAAAGACTCCGTGAAGGCGGAGACCACTACAGACTCCACCATCTATGGTGTCTGTGGTGATGGCACTTCCATGAATGTCGTGCAACTGATCACCGATGCCGGCGACAGCATCGAATTTGAGTTGCCACAGACCGACGACGGCACGGACGCCGTGCTCGGCGGACTGCTCGCCGGTGACCGCTTAGCAGTCATTGCCGGTGGTACGATGGACGGCATGAAGGTAGCCAAGAAAGTCATCAACCTCACCACACTGCAAGGCAAATGGACCAGTCTCGACAAAAACTTCGAGATCCTTGAGGGCGGCACTGTGAAGTCTAACGTGCAGGCTGAGAAAAATCCCTGGACAAGCTGGAAGATCCTCAACGGACAGCTGGTGCTCAACACTGACACCTTCAGCATCGACCGGCTGGGCGGTGACTCGCTCTACCTCGAGAACCGCGAAGGTATCTTTGTCTATACACGACAGAAATAAATGGAGCCTTTCCTCATACATATCTTAGGCTGTGGCAGTGCCCTTCCCACGCTCCGGCACAGCGCTTCCTCGCAAGTCATTGAGTTGCGGGGCAAGCTCTTCATGATCGACTGTGGCGAGGGCACGCAACTGCAGATGCGGAAATACCATATCAGCTTCACTAAGATTCAGACGGTGTTTATCTCACATCTCCACGGCGACCACTGCTTCGGACTGATAGGCCTCATCTCCAGCATGGGCATGCTGGGACGTACCGCACCGCTGCATGTCTATGCGCCGAAAGAGATGGAACCGCTGCTCGACCTGCAACTGAAGATGTTCTGCACAGGACTGGAGTTCAACGTCGTCTTCCATGCCGTTGATGCCACGAAGCATCAGGTCATCTACGACGACCGCAGCCTGACAGTGGAGTCACTGCCCTTGCAGCACCGCGTGCCCTGTAATGGTTTTCTCTTCCGTGAGAAGGCTACCCTGCCCCACATCCGGCGCGACATGATCGACTGCTATGAAATCCCTGTCTCACAAATCAATAATATCAAGATGGGGGCGGACTGGACGACAGAGGACGGCGAGGTGATTCCTAACGCACGTCTCGTCAGTCCGGCTGGCAAGCCCCGCAGCTACGCTTACTGCTGCGACACGCGCTTCATCTCTACCCTTCATCAGTTGGTCAAGGATGTCGACGTGCTCTATCACGACTCCACCTACGACAACAGCATGGAAGAGCGGGCGGCACTCTACTACCACTCCACCTCGCGGCAGGCAGCACTGGTAGCTAAGGATGCCCACGCGGGTGAGCTGCTCTTAGGACATTTCAGCGCCCGCTACGACGACGAGGAAGGCATTCTCAACGACGCTAAGGAGGTCTTCTCCAACACACAACTGGCCAGTGAGGGCATGACGCTCCCCATCGGTGCAGACTGACAACAAATAACCACAAGATTATCAACATGGCAAAAATGGGTAAATGGATAGGTGGCTTCCTGGGTCTGATCACCGCCGGACCACTCGGCGCACTGGCAGGATTTGTCTTGGGATCACTGTTCGATTCCGGTGTAGACGCTGTCAACACCGAGGACAACAACGGATATACACATCAGCAACAGCAATACGAAGGCGAGCGCAATACGTTCCGCTTCTCTTTGCTGGTTCTGGCTTCATATATCATCAAAGCCGACGGCAGGGTGATGCACTCCGAGATGAATGTGGTGCGCAATTGGCTAAGGGTCAACTTTGGAGAGATTGCTGTCAGCGAGGGTGAGGACATCCTCATGAAACTCTTTGAGCAGCAGAAACGACTTGGCGCAGCAGAGTACCGCAGCGCCGTCATCAGCAGTTGTCACCAGCTCCGGCAGAACATGCTCTATGAGCAGCGGCTGCAACTGCTCAACTTCTTGGCAATGATCGCGCAGGCCGATGGCGTGGTGACGTCGGAAGAGGTCAGCGCACTGAAGGAGTGCGCTGTAGGACTGGGACTGAGCGAGGCTGATGTCGACGCCATGCTCAACCTGAAAGACGCGGGCACAAGTCTCGACGCTGCCTATAAGGTCTTGGGCGTCGCACCGACAGCCACCGACGACGAGGTGAAGGCGGCTTACCGGCAACTGGCCTTGAAAAACCATCCCGACCGTGTGGCAACGCTCGGCGAGGATGTCAGAAAAGCAGCAGAAAAGAAGTTCCAGGAGATCAACGCCGCCAAAGAGACTATTTGGAAATCAAGAGGGTTGTAAAAGTAAGCCCTCTCTAACTCTCCCAAGGGAGAGCATGGCGATCCCAATACCGCATGTTGTGACATCAGAAGATTAAGATTTAATACCTCTCTGTGTCTCCGTGTACTCAGTGTGAGATAAGACAGAGTAACAGAATATGTTTTATAAGCTCATAGAGAAGAAAAGAGACCTCTGGCTGGCATCAGACGAGTGTACCGTGAAGTCACTCATCCACTATATCGAGCATCGGGGAATGATGCGTGACGCACAGATAGAGGCCATTAAGACCTACTTGTATCTGAAGATAGCCTGTCATAACAAACCCCTGTGGCAGCTCTTCGTCGAGGGAACATTCAACGACACCAATGTTGGTGAGGAGGAGCTCACCGACACGACGCGCAGGGTCTTCGCAACCACTCCTGCTGCCGTGGCTCTTTTCCAATATTCCCGACTGAGAGACAAAAAGGGCAAGCAACTGTCGCCCGGTCTCGAGAAACTGATCAGACACCATGCCGCCGAGATTGACTACGAGGCGGCTTTCAAAAAGATCTTCTATGGAGTCAGCTACACCGACTATGTCTTCAGTCTCCCGATGGGTGCGGGCAAGACGTTCTTAATGGCTGCCTTCATTTGTCTCGATCTTCACTTCGCACAAAACGAAACCGACAATCCGGCTTTCGCCCATAACTTCATGATCATGGCACCCTCCGGCCTTAAGTCGTCGATCGTGCCAAGCCTCAGACATATTCAGGAGTTCGACCCCTCATGGGTCATTCCGGAACCATCCGCCACACAGGTAGCACGGCTGATGAAATTCGAGATCCTTGACGAGCAGAAGAGTGCCGGCAAGAGCAACAAGGTCAAGAACCCCAATGCGCAGAAGATCAACAACCACCAGCCCCTGGACGATCTCATGGGGCTCGTGGCCGTCACCAATGCCGAAAAGGTCATCCTCGACCGTCTCTCCGATGACAAGGATCCTACGCTCTTCACCCAAGAAGAGTTGAAAAAGATAGAGCAGGCCAATGAGTTGCGCGACATCATCGGGCGGCTGCCCCACCTCTCCATCTTCATCGACGAGGTGCACCATGCCGCTGACGGAGAGATCAAGTTGCGGCAGGTTGTCAACAAATGGACTGCCAACCAATCATTCAACGCTGTGATGGGCTTCTCGGGCACACCCTATCTCGAAAAGGCAGAGGCAATGACGCTCTTCGGCGACTTCGCCATCCGCAACACCGACCTCTCCAATGTGGTGTATTTCTATCCGCTCATCGAGGGTGTGGGCAACTTCCTCAAAGTGCCCGAAGTGAAATTCACCGACAACGACCGGGCGGTGATCATCGACAATGGCGTGAGAGAGTTTATCGACAAGTATCGTGACACGACCTACGCCAACGGCACCTGTGCCAAACTGGCGATCTATTGCAGTCAGATAGAAACGCTTGAGGAAGACATCTACCCACAAGTGGCAGAGATTGTTGCTGACTACGGCATGAACCCTACCGACGTGATACTGAAATACCATGGTGGCAACAAACAGTATCCGCAAGCCGAAGGAGCAGCCACAGCCTTCGCCTCGCTCGACACGCCGCTCTCCCATATCAAAATTGTACTGTTGGTACAGATCGGTAAAGAGGGATGGGACTGCAAGAGTCTCACCGGCGTGATACTCCCACAAAAAGGAGCCTGCCCCACCAACATGGTGTTGCAGACCAGTTGCCGTTGTCTACGACAGGTTGTCCGCCACGAGCACGAGACAGCACTCATCTGGCTCAACGCGTTCAATGCCGAGAAGCTCAACCGCCAGCTCATGCAGCAGCAGAACATCTCGCTGCGAGAGCTTGGCAACAAGCCAACGTCAGATGTACCGCTCATCGACCGCTATTCGCGCATGGAAAAGTTGCGCGTGCCCGACATCGACTTCTATCAGCTCAAGGTGAGCTACGAAACGCTTGTCATCGACGAGGACAGCTCGCCTGCCAAACGACTGAGCGATGAGCGACTGCTCGTCAGCAGACCTGTGAGTCTCGTCCATCATCAGGATTTGGAAGGCACTCTTCTTGACACTTACGAGCAGGAAGATGAGACCATCTGCCGAGTGACCTATCACTGGTGGCTGCAACAGATTGCCAAGGAGAGCTTCGGCACACTCGGCGTGGCCATGCTGCGCACCTGCGACGAGCAACTGAAAGCAATCTTCTCAAAGATCACAACACTCAAAGACGGCAGCACTGTGGAAGACACCGCCTACGACCAGGCACGCATCCGCTCGCTCATCCGTCAGGCCTTTGCGCCCATCCGCGACTTCCGGGGCCGCGAGGAGCTGCTGCCTTGTCAGGCCAGTCTGCTGAAGATAGAAAAGCTCACGTCGCCGGTGGAAGACAATGAGAAATACTATCCGCCACAGCAGGACGTGCACGACATCGTCGACTGGGATCAGCGACCGAAGCAGATAGAGATCAGCGAGGAAGAGAAGGCCGTGCTGGAAGGACTTAGGCTGAAGGGCATCGACATCTCAAATCTTCAACCACAAAAAGATCCACACCCCGAGCGCACACAGACCTACCACTACCTGCCCTACCGCTTCGACAGCAGGCTGGAGCGCGACTTCCTCGCCAAGGAGCTTATTCCCATCATCCACGACCGTCAGCTCGAAGCCTATTTCAACGGTGACGAGACGCTCACGCAGTTCATCATCAACTGCTATCAGCAAAAAGGCGGCACATGGCGCTATGCCGGACGCTACGTCCCCGACTTCCTGCTGCTCAGCCGCAAAGCTGACGGCACCATTGACCGTGTGGTCATCATCGAGACCAAAGGCGAAGGCTTCGCCGCTAAGTTCGCCGACAGGCTCCGCTTCATGCAGACAGAGTTCATCCGGAGAAACAACGAGAAGTTTGGCTACCGCCGCTTCGACTTCCTCTATCTTGAGGACACGCTCACCCCTGAGCAACGGCGACAGAAGACGCTGCAAAAGATCAACGATTTCTTTAACGACATAACAAGCAAATAACTATGGCTGTCAGATATATCCCCTATTTCCCCAACACCCTCGAGGGGCAGGCACTGCTCGACAACTTTGTGCGCACCAAGCGCGTGCTCCGCTACCGCGACAACGACCGCATCGTGGAGCACATCCAGCGCGGCATGCCCTATTACGAGGTGGAGCCCGTCGAGCAGGTGGGCGACAATTCCCTACACAATATGGTGCTGCGCGGCGAGTGCCTCTCGGCTTGCGCCTATCTCAAGGATAAGGGCGTGAAGGTGGATCTCGTATATATCGATCCGCCCTTTGCCAGCGGTGCCGACTATGCCAAGAAGGTGTATGTACGCAACAACCCGAAGGTCACTGCCACCATTGCTCAGGCAGAAAAGGAACTCGACATCGAGGAGATGCGCGCCTTCGAGGAGAAGATGTACGGCGACATCTGGGACAAAGAGCGTTATCTCAACTGGATGTACGAGAACCTCATGGCCATTAAGTCGGTCATGAGCGACAACGCAAGCATCTATGTGCACCTCGACTACCATATCGGGCACTATGTCAAGATTCTCATGGATGAGATATTCGGGGAGGATAATTTTGTTAACGAGATAATATGGCAAAGGGTCTATTCCCATAACGATGCAAATAGGTATGGGCAAATCCATGATACCATATTCTTTTATTGCATGAATAATGAGGATTACACATGGCATACTCAATATACACCTTATGAAGAGAAATATCTTAAGATGTATTCGATGGATGATGGTGATGGCAGAAAGTATAAGGTCGAGAACACGATGGGACCAGGCGGTAGAGGCTCAACCTATGAATGGAACGGAGTTACTCGTACGTGGCGGTATTCCAAAGAAACTATGGAAGAATTAGACAGAAAAGGATTGCTCTATCACACGAGTTCCGGGTTCCCTAAGAAAAAAGTCTATTTAGACGAAATGCCTGGTAAACCTTTGCAGTCAATATGGACTGACATTAATGTTATCGCAGGTCAAGCCAAAGAACTTGTCGACTACGCCACCCAAAAGCCAGAGGCTCTTTTGGAGCGAATCATCAAAGCCAGCAGTGACGAGGGCATGGTGGTGGCTGACTTCTTTGGAGGCAGTGGCGTGACAGCGGCCGTGGCCAACCGGCTCGGACGGCGCTTCATCACCAGCGACATCAACCTCAACAGCATTCAGACCATCCGCGACCGGCTTATCGGCGGTAAGGCTGAGTTTGAGATCTTGGAAGTCAAGGATGGCGTGTCGCTCTTCCGCAATCCCGTGCAGACCATGGACAAACTGAAGAAAATGATCCGGGGATTGCACAGTGACGAGGAGGGATTCGGCAAGATGTGGGCGGGCTCCATCGTCGACACCAAATACGGCATCATGCCCGTCTATCTGCCCAATCTGCTCGACAGCAGCTCACGACTGCTCGATAAGCCGATGATCAACCGCATCATACGCGAGGCACTCCCCGACCTGCCCGCTCACATCAAGCGCGTCATCGTCTACTACATCGACATCACCGACCGCGACGACATCGAACAGTTCATCAAAGAGCAGAACGACCAGACAACCATCGAGATAGAGCTCCGCGATCTCAAGCAGTTCCTCGACGACATCGTGGTGGAGGACGACGCTGAGTGGACGGTCAGCGAGACCCACGACGCTCTGTTCACGGGATGGAAGGTTACCATCAACAGCTTCCACAGCGACCGTGTGCTGAAGAAGATAGAGGAAGTCAACCTCAAAGGCCAACAGCAGGTGCTCCAGCAAAAAACCAAAGGCAAGGAGAAGAAGTTCGTACCCATCACCATCAGCGACGAAGGACTGGAGACCATCGAGTGGATAAGCCTCGACTGTAAGAATGCCGAAAAGAATCTGCCGTGGCACAGCGACGTGGAGATTAAACGCGATCACTTAGGGCGTGTCAGCCTCAACGGCAAGAAGACGGATGACTTTTGGGACGGCACCATACGCTGTGACAAGAAACCGCTGCGCATGAAGATTCGCAATATCTGTGGTGACGAAACAGTGTGGACGCTATAGTCACAAAAAGGCATAGACCACAATGGCCAACCTTTTTTGTTACCTGTAGATAAAGAAGGATCCTCCGTCTGAAGCTGCATATTTCCTGACGAGCTCCTGGATATATCGGGCATTAGCCGTCACCTGCGTCTCGTCACCGTCGTAGCCGTTGATAAGCACGACGAGACGGGTGGTGTCCAGACTCATCTTGGTCCGCTCATTGTCGGACGTAGGCGTTCCTACTCCACCCACGGCATCACGATAGACGGGCAGTCCTGCAATATTGATCATGCCACGGCCTATACCTTCATAGGGCTCACCTTCGCGGCCCACGCCAAGCGTCAGCGTGTCACCCTCGAACTTATCCGCGTCGAAGCCGCCGATGCTGTAACCGTAGCGAATGCTCGCCAGGTTGACGAGATCCACTAAGGTGTCGATCTGATAGAGATCCTTGCCCTTGAGTTGGCGGCGAATAAGTGCCTCAGCAGCCGGACGGTAGCGCGAGGGGTCCTTGCCGCAAGCACGGTAGACACGCCGCGTGGCCTCGATACCGGAAATCGCCTTCAGCGTCTCGGTGCTCAGCACTTCGCGGTAGTGATCACCCAAGGCATCGATCTCCTGCCATAGCTCGGCACAATAGGGTGAGTTCTTGACTTGTGCCTCCACACAAGCCCCTACGAAATCCGGGCATACGCTCTCTATCTCTTTTGAAACTATGATCTTCATTTCTCTATCCTTTCTCTTTCGTCCTCTTTCGTTCTTTCTTTTGTTCAGTTCTGTTCAGACTTTTACGAAAGTCTGCATATCCTTTGCAAAGTTACAGCAAACGAGTGGAATGGCAAAATAAAAAGGAATGAAATAGATGCAAAAGCTATCTGGCCCTACCTTTTCACCCACCTTCCTTTGTTTCCAACACAAAAACCTTGACAAAAGTATGTCAGGAAAAAACTTCATTCCAGAGAAAACTACAGCGCCTAAAATAGAAAAAACAACCATGAGAAGGCCAATTCGGTAGCATTGCTCTGTCATCTCGGCGTTTTGATGAGGTCATCTCGGCGTAATGACAAGGTCATCTCGGCGTTTTGACAAGGTCATCTCAGCCTTTTGACAAGGTCATCTCGGCATTTTGATAACAAAAAAAGAACTCTTTGAACTGAATTTTTAAGCCCATTTTTACATACAGTGCTGATTATCAACAGTTTATAAAAAACCGACTAAAAATCGCAAAATCACGGCCAAGGAGGGGTCTGCTTCAAAAGAACGCAGTCTCAGCGCCCGAAAAATGTCAGTTTATCCAACAATCATACTGACAAGCAAAAAACATGCTTTCACTGCACTGACGAAATAATCATGAAATGAGAACAAGGAAACCACGGACATCCCGATTTTTTTTGTTAACTTTGTAAACAGAAAAACAATTGCAGTAGTTTGCGATAATAACACCATCCTATGACGAAGACAGAGGAAATGCAGACCCTGATTGACCGGCTCAACCAAGCGTCTGATGCATACTATAATGGCCGCGAAGAGCTGATGACCAACTATGAGTGGGATGCGCTCTTCGACCGGCTCACCCGACTGGAACAGGAGACGGGCACCGTGTTAGAGGGCTCGCCGACGCACCATGTCTCAGCCGACACGCTAACAGGACAGAAAGAAGCCCACGAATATCCGGCACTCTCCCTGGCTAAGACCAAAAAGCCAGAGGACTTGGTGAAGTGGGCTGAGATGAAGCCCATCTGGCTCTCGTGGAAGCTCGACGGACTCACGCTGGTGGCTACCTACGACGATGGCAGCCTGACAAAGCTCGTCACACGCGGCGACGGACATATCGGCACCAACATCACGCACCTGGCCTCAGCCATCAGCGGCGTGCTGCCAAAGATGGACTACAAAGGCCATACGGTCATCCGCGGCGAATGCGTTATCAGCTATAAAGACTTTGAGCAATTCAACATGGAAAGCGATGAGGAATATGCCAACCCGCGTAACCTCGCCTCCGGCTCGCTCACGCTGAAGGATATCGACGAGGTGCGCCAGCGCCACCTGCAGTGGATTCCCTTCACCCTGGTATACTGCGACGATGACATTTCTTCATGGGGACAGCGCATGGACTGGCTCAAACGTCTCGGCTTCCACCCCGTGGAGCACGAACTGATTGAACAACCATCGCTGGCGCATGTCGAGGATGCCATCAACCGATGGACCAAGAAGGTGGAAACGATGCCCTACCCCGTCGACGGACTCGTCATCGCCTACGAAGACAACGACTATGCTCAGACCGGATCGGTCACCGGGCACCATGCCACACGCGCGGGCTATGCCTTTAAATGGGCCGACGAGAGCGCACTGACCGATCTCGACCACATCGAATGGAGTTGTGCAGCCTCAACAATCTCCCCCGTGGCCGTCTTCCGACCCGTACAGCTCGAAGGCACTACGGTGAAACGTGCCTCACTGTGCAACATCAGCGAGTGTGAGCGCTTAGGCATTGGCGACAAGGGCACAAAACTTGAAGTCATCAAAGCCAATAAGATCATACCCAAAGTTATCAGCATCAGGGAGAAAGTAGGTGAGTTGCAGATTCCCGGACAATGTCCCGTGTGCGGACATCCTACCAAGGTGACCACCAGTGCGGCCAGCGGCACACGCACGCTGCACTGCACCAACCAGAACTGTGCAGCCAAGAAGCTGAAGAAGTTTGCCCGCTTCGTATCGAAAGAAGGCGTGAACGTCGACGGCATCTCTGAGCAGACACTCGCACGGTTCATCAACTTGGGATGGGTGACACGCTATGGCGACATTTTCCGATTGGGCGACCATACACAGCAAATGGCCCATCTCGACGGCTTCGGCGCCAAGTCGGTTTCCAACCTGATGGCTTCTCTCGATAAAGCCCGTAACGTGGAGGCACGCCAACTGCTCTACGCGCTTTGCATCCCGCTATGCGGCAAGGATGTCTGCCAGCGACTGCTCTCGGCCTACAACCTGAAAGCGCTCGTCGACATCGCCACCACCGACGGCGGGCTCTTCGGCGGCGGTGAGCAGCTGGCCATGATTCCCGGTATCGGACCGGAGAAGTCGGCGTCGTTCACTGCGTGGTTCCGCAATGCCGACAACAAACGTGACTTCGATGACCTCTTGGAACAACTCCACGTCACGGAGTCGTCGACGGCACCCACCGGCAACCGTTGCCAGGGACTGACCTTCGTCATCACAGGCGACGTGCACCACTATAAGAACCGGGCGGAGCTCAAGGCTTATATCGAGAGCCAAGGCGGCAAGGTTACCGGGTCAGTGAGCAAGTCGACGGGCTTCCTGATCAACAACGACAATACCAGCACCAGCGGCAAGAACAAGAAAGCCCACGAGCTCAACACACCGATTATCACCGAGGACGAGTTTATCAGCAGGTTCACCGAAGGATGATACGCAGGAAAAAACGCGTTTCAATAAAAACAACGAATTACAACAACAGACATAGCATTTCAGAAACACCATGAGAATAGATATCATTACCGTATTGCCCGAGATGATCGAGGGATTTGTCCACGAGTCGATATTGGCACGTGCACAGAAGAAAGGCCTGGCCGAGATCCATCTCCACAACCTGCGCGACTACACACTCGACAAATGGCGCCGTGTCGACGACTACCCCTACGGCGGCTTTGCGGGTATGGTGATGCAGATAGAGCCTATCGACCGCTGCATCTCGGCCCTGAAGGCGGAACGGGACTACGACGACGTGATCTACGTCACACCCGACGGAGAGAAATTCAACCAGCATATCGCCAACGACATGTCGCTGCAGCAAAACCTCATCATCCTCTGCGGACACTACAAGGGCATCGACCAGCGCGTGCGCGACCACTTCATCACACGCGAGATCAGCGTGGGCGACTTCGTGCTCACCGGCGGTGAACTGGCGGCTGCCTGCATCGCTGACGCTGTGGTCAGACTGGTGCCTGGCGTGATCAGCGATGACCAAAGCGCACTCTCGGACTGTTTTCAGGACGACCTGCTGGCAGCACCGATCTATACGCGTCCCGCCGACTACAAAGGATGGAAGATCCCCGACATCCTCCTGAGCGGCAATGAGGCTAAAATCAAACAATGGGAAATGGATCAGGCCATGGAGCGCACAAAACGCTTACGCCCCGACCTGCTGAAGAAATAAGAAGAAAACATCATCCGGTTACGACGTATGTAACCGGATGGTGTTGATACCTAAATCGACCTTCTCGTCATCGGCCAACGACTGAACAGCAGCGGTGACCGTGTCTTTGTCGAAATGGAGGGAACGAAGAACAGAAAGATCATGGGGATCGCCGTCGGACAGGAGGTCGAGAATCTGACGCGGCAGGGCGGCCACCCGCTGACGATAGTCCTTACGGTGCTGTACACAGACATCGCACTGCCCGCAATCATCTTTCGCCTCCTCACCGAAATAAGCCAACAGCTGACGGCTGCGGCACTCCTGATCGTTGAGAACATAATCCATCATCGCCTTGAGCCGCTGCTCGTATTTCTGTTTTCTGTCCTCATAGACATGAGGTGAGATGATCACTTCCTCAACGCTGACGCGATCCTGGAGATAGGTGATCTGAGGAATATGACGGTTGGGGATGAAGTGGATGATATGCTTGGCGCTCAACATCTTCAACACCAAGTAAGTCTGCTGCTCGCTCAACTGCGTGCGTTCAGCCACCTCGTTTAAATCAAAAAAGGAATATCGTGTAAAGATGCCGTCGCACAGTCGCAACAAGGCCGTGAGGACAAGATCCTCTTGCACGGGCAGGCGGAGGCGATAGAGCTCGTCGCGACTGACCAGAATCCTCACCCGCGAGACACTGTCCGGCTCAGGATTGTAATCAATATAACCGGCATATTGCAACAGCTGCAAGGCGGAAGGCACCATAAAAGGCGACAAGTGATAGGCCGCACAGAACTTATCGATGTTGAACAGAAACGTGTGTCCTGCCCCACTGCCGACGCCGACCTGATAGAAATAAGCCAGATGCTCATACACGTCGGCTATCTTATCCTTCGGTGGAAAGTTCATTTCCACTCGCTTGAGCATCATGCGCTGATCCATCTTGTCGTCCCAGAGCAGCACGGCGTATGACTTCTGTCCATCACGTCCCGCCCTTCCGGCTTCCTGGAAATAGGCTTCTATAGCGTCGGGACAATCGAAGTGGACAACTAAGCGCACGTCGGGTTTGTCGATGCCCATGCCAAAGGCGTTGGTGGCAACCATCACCCGCACCTCGTCGTGTGTCCATCTCTCCTGCCGCTCGTCTTTGTCCTGAGGCTCCAAACCGGCATGATAGTAGGTTGAGGGAATACCGCTCTCGGTAAGAAAGTCCGACAGCAAGCGGCTTTTCTCACGGCTACGAACGTAGACGATGGCACAGCCGGGAACATGCCGGAGAATATGCACCAGCTCTTTCTGCTTGTCAACAGTGGGACGAACCACATAGATGACGTTCTTCCGGACGAAACTCATCTTGAAGAACCGCTCGTCCTTGAAAGCCAACCGATCCATGATATCATGGACAACAGCCGGCGTGGCCGTGGCAGTAAGAGCCAGCACGGGCACGTCGGGCTTGACCTGACGGATATCCGCAATCTTGAGATAGGAAGGACGGAAGTCGTAGCCCCACTGACTGATACAATGGGCTTCGTCGACTGTGATGAAGCTCACGGGGATACGCTTGAGCTTTTGAAGAAACAAAGGACTGCCGAGACGCTCAGGCGATACATAGAGCAGCTTTAGTCCGCCAAAGATGGCATTCTCCAATGTTGCGACAATCTTGCTGCGCGACATGGAGGAATAGATGGCTGCCGCCTTGATGCCGTTGGCCTGAAGATGGGCCACCTGATCCTTCATCAAGGCGATCAGCGGTGTGATGACAATGCAGACACCGTCAGCAGCGAGGGCGGGAACCTGGAAGGTGATGGACTTGCCACCACCTGTCGGCATCAGTCCCAACGTGTCGTGGCCACTGCCAATGCTGTCTATGATGTCGCGCTGAATGCCGCGGAAGTCGTCATAGCCCCAATAACGCTGAAAAATTTCACGATACTTGTCCAATGCTCAAACCTCAACTCTTTACCTCTTACTCACATCGTCTTACGCTACAAGGCTCTTACTCGCCCTTGCGGGGCCGGATGTCCTCGATCTGTAACTGCACTTGGTTGCGCTTGAAGACATTATCCTCAATGGTGTAGGCGATATCGAACGACCGGCGCGACTTGATATATCGCGCTGACGCACTCTGACCGAAGGCAATGCCGTTGACCACGACACCCGACTTGGAGTCGACAAGCTCCAGTTTGATATGTTCCTGTGAGCGGCCGACGACCTTGCTTGTGCCATAGTCATAGACACCAAGCGTGCAGAACACCGGTTTGGGATTGCTCGGGCCGAACGGTGAGAGACGCTTGAGGTCGTTATAGAGCTTCTTAGTGATGTCCTTGAAGTCGATGATCGCATCGATCCTGAGGTAGGCCTCGGTCTGCTCGGGCTGAATATGCTCCTCGACATATTTTTGGAAACGCTTGCGGAACGTGGGGATGTCGGCCCAGCGCAAGGTAAGTCCGGCGGCATAGGTATGGCCTCCGAAATTGATGAGCAGGTCACGGCAGCTCTTTATGGCCGAGTAGATGTCGAATCCCATCACCGAACGGGCTGAGCCAGTCGCAAGGTCACCATCACGCGTAAGCACCACGGTCGGACGGAAATAAATCTCTGTCAGTCGGGAAGCCACAATGCCGATGACGCCTTTCTTCCAGTGCTCATCATAGAGGACGATACTTGACTGATGTTTCTGGCTTTCCAGGCGCGAGACGATCTGGTTGGCATCTTCAGTCATGTGCTTGTCGATGTCCTTGCGCTGCTCGTTGTACTCATTGATATGCCTGGCCTTGCGCAGCGCCTCATTGATGTCTTTCTCTACGAGCAGGTCCACGCTTTCCTTGCCGTTCTCCATCCGTCCGGAGGCGTTGATACGCGGTCCGATCTTGAAGACAATGTCGCTCATGGAGATGTCGCGGCCGCTGAGTCCACAGATGTCGATGATGGCTTTCAGGCCCACACTGGGATTCTGATTGAGAATCTTCAGTCCATGAAAAGCGAGGATGCGGTTCTCGTCGACCACCGGCACCATGTCGGCAGCGATGCTCACGGCGCAGAAGTCCAACAAAGGAATCAGCCGGGAGAAAGGTATGCCATTGTTCTTGGCAAAGGCCTGCATGAGCTTGAAGCCAACACCGCAACCACACAGTTGCTTGAAAGGATAGGGATCGTCGGCACGTTTGGGGTCGAGGATGGCCACAGCGGGCGGCATCTCCTCATCGGGAACATGGTGGTCGCAGATGATGAAGTCGATACCCAACGACTTGGCATAGGCGATCTCCTCGACAGCCTTGATGCCGCAGTCAAGGATGATCACCAGTTTCACGCCTGTCCGCCGGGCATACTCCAGCCCTTTGCGACTGATACCGTAGCCCTCATCGTAGCGATCAGGGATATAATAGTCTATATTGGAATAGAACTGCTGTAAAAACTTGTAAACCAAAGCCACCGCAGTACATCCGTCAACATCATAATCACCATAGACAAGCACCCGCTCTTTACGACCCATCGCGTCGTTGAGCCTGTCGACCGCCGCGTCCATATCCTTCATGCGGAATGGATTGATCAGGTCGGCCAACTGAGGCTTGAAGAATTGCTTGGCTGCACTCTCTGTGGTGATGCCGCGCTTGACGAGAAGCTGAGTAAGCAAGGGACTCATATTGAGTTTCTCACTCAGTTCGCCCGTCAAACGGAGTTCATCAGATGTAGGTGGCACATACTTCCATTTGAAATGCATTTTAAATATTTCTTTTTCTGCTTCAAAGATACAAATTTTCTTGCTGAACAGCAAATAAACTATAGAAAAAGTATGAGGAAGGATAGAAATGAAGATAGTGGCAGGCCGGTGGAATGACAGAGTCCCGGTTGGCACAAAACAGAAATCCGCCTCTTCACACAGCAGTGAAGAGGCGGATGATATATCCTTTGATCAATTTGATCAGATGTTGCACTTCTTGCGGATGTCCTTAGGCACAGCATTCTTGTTGACCATGAAATCCATCGTGTTGGCGATGATAAAGTTCTTTGTCATGTACCAGATGCCGTCATAGTCACCGCTCTTGCCCCAAGAGTTCTTTACCATGTAGTACTCCTTGCCATTCTGATCCTTGGCGATGCCGAAGATCAGCATGCCATGGTCATCGGTGAGCTCCCAGTCGTCGAAACGCTCCTGGCGCTGCTTCTGTGTAGGCACTACTTCCGGAACGTTAACGCCGAGAGAGTCTACGATGTTCTTCTTCTTAGCGGGAGTGAGTTTCAGCCAATGAGCCATGTCACTGCCTTTCATGTTCTCGATCTTCTTCTCGTCGACATTGTATGCAAGTCCCTTGCGGGTGAAACCGTCCTCACTGACGTCTCCGCCCCAGGCGATGGTATAGCCGTTCATGATAGCATTGTCGATGATCTTCTGGAGATCGTCAATAGGCACGTTCCATGTCAGAGGATTGCGCCAATTGTCCTGTACCTCTACGGCAAACTGAGACCAGAAAGGATGATGAGAGAAAGAGGTGAAGCTCACGTAATTGTTCCAGTCAAGACCAAGGGAAGCGGCGAAAGTCTTCGGAGTGTAGGTCTTGCCCTCGTAGGTGAACTGCTCTGGGCACTTACCAAGATAAGCGTCGAGGATACCCTGCAATCCTACCTTCCACTGGCTGGAGATCTTCTTCAAACTGCTCTTGGCTACGCTCTCGACATAAGGTGTCATCACAGAGAAAAACTCACCAAAGTTGTTGAGTGAGTCGCCATAGAGGGTGCCGGGGAAAGGCATGGCATTCTCCGGGCAGATACCGTAATGCTCAAGGCAATAGAGAGGATCATAGGTACTGCCACCCTCAGCGAACTGGCAGTCGCCATGCAGACGCACGACCTGAATGGCACGGTCCATATATGTCTTGTTGGCCACAAAACTCTCGCAAAGATCATAGGTCTTGCCTGTAGCCTTGAGAATCTCTGACTCGAAATAGCTCAGCGTAGAGTAGTCCCAGCACGTACCTGAGCGGTTCTGATCCTTGATGGAAGTGATCGGGTTCTTCTTAATGACAGTGAAGACAGGCTTGTTGGGGTTAACACTGTCTTTTTTCTCAGCGTGAGCACCTAATGTGCACACTGCAAGTAAAGCCAATACAATTGCTTTCTTCATCTTTTTTCCTTTTGGTTGACTTGTCTTAATGATATTACTTATAATTCTCTCTATCGTCTTTTCTGTATATCGTAATAAATCAAAGAGTATGAGAGCCTCTTGGTGTCAAGAGGTTCCCTATATTTTCCACCCTTAAAAGGGATTAGTGGTTCTCAGCCATGAAAGCTTCCACATCCTTAGGATGATAAGGAATGCGATCCTTACCCAAGAAGCGGCAACCATCATCCGTGATGAGCAGATCATCCTCAATACGGATGCCACCAAAGTCCTTGTAGGTCTCCAACTTATCGAAGTTGATAAACTCCTTACAGTGTCCACTGGCCTTCCAGTCGTCGATCAGTGCAGGGATAAAATAGATACCCGGTTCGTCGGTGACGACAAAGCCTTTCTGCAAACGACGGCCTAAGCGCAGACAATTGGTACCAAACTGCTCAAGGTTGGGACGAACCTCTTCGTCGAAGCCGACATTGATCTGGTCGAAGCCTTCCATATCGTGTACATCCATACCCATCATGTGGCCGAGTCCGTGGCACATGAACATAGCGTGGGCACCGGCGCGGACAGCTTCTTCAGTATCGCCCTTCATCAATCCGAGCTCTTTCAAGCGGTCAGTCATCAAACGGCAAACGGCAAAATGCACGTCCCACCACTTCACTCCTGGCTTGGCGACCTGAAGCACGTAGTCGTGGCAAGCCTCTACGATGGAATAGATCTCGAGCTGACGCTGATCGTAGTGACCGCTCACCGGAGAGGTACGGGTGTTGTCGGAGCAGTAGTTGTTGATGGTCTCGGCACCAGCGTCGCAAAGCATCAAGCGACCAGCCTCCAATTTGTTCATCGAGGGAGAGCCGTGCATGATCTCGCCGTGCTGTGTCAGAATGGTAGCAAAACTGACCATAGAGCCCAGTCCGTTGGCGATACCGTCAAGAGCACCGGCAATTTCTTGCTCAGTGATACCCGGACGACACATCTTCATGGCTGTCGTGTGCATCTTATAACCAATGGCAGCGGCACGCTCCAACTCTTCGATTTCTTCGTCGGTCTTCACTGATCGCATCTTCACGATGGCCTTGATCAGGTCCATCGAAGCGCTCTCTTTCTGCTGATTGGGATGGATACCGAGCAGATCGAATATCTGAATCTTAATGTCAGCACGGTAAGGCGGCAGGAAATGGATACGGCGCTTCTGACGCATGGCATCGTTGCAGATGGTCTTCAAAGACTTCATCGGTGCTGAGTTCTTCACGCCGACCTGCTCCGCCATGTCGTGTACGCTGTCTACAGAGCCGTACCATACAATATCGTCGATACTGATGTCGTCGCCGATGAGCGTCTCAATGTCATTATCCACATCAATGACACCCACGAGTCCGTCACGGTTCTGACCGAAATAATACAGGAACGATGAATCCTGGCGAAAAGGATGGTATCCGTTGTTGGGATAGTTGGCAGGTGAGTTATTGTTGCCGAAGAGGATAATCACGCCACTCTTCACAAGCTTTTTGAGTTCAGCACGACGACTGACATAAGTTTCTTTGCTATACATAGACAATGAATTTAATATTCATTGCAAAGTTACTAATTATTCACTTAAAATGCGTAACTTTGCAATTTAAATTAAATGTTTTTATGCAAATTGATACGAATACAGGGTTAGTGCTCGAAGGCGGCGGTATGCGAGGCGTCTTCACAAGTGGTGTCTTGGACGCTTTCATGAAGCATGAAGTATGGTTTCGCTATGTCGTAGCGGTTTCTGCCGGTGCTTGCAATGGCATGAGTTATATCTCACGCCAACCCAGACGCGCACGCATTTCAAACATCGACTATCTGGCAAGATATAATTATATAGGTATAAAACATCTGGTCACGCAAGGCTGCATCTTTGACCGGGAATTGCTCTACGACCGCTTCCCCAACGAGCTGTTGCCCTTTGACTATGATGAGTACTTCCGCCACGCCGACGGTTTCGAAATGGTGGCGACAGACTGTGCGTCGGGTCATCCGGTCTATCTCAAGGAGACCCATGACAGGCAGCGAGCCTGCGACATTGTAAAGGCTTCCAGCAGTCTGCCCTATGTGAGCAAGATCGTGTGGGTGGACGGCCGTCCGCTGCTCGACGGAGGAATCATCGACTCTATACCCGTGATGCGGAGTATAGAAGCCGGACACGCTACCAACGTAGTCATCTCTACCCGCAACTTTGGTTTCAGGGAACTGGGCAAAGACCGGAAGATACCACCTTTTATCTACCGCAACTACCCCCGGCTACGGGTGGCGCTGAGTCACCGCATCCGTGCCTATAACCAACAACTGCAACTCATCGAGGACTTGGAGCACGAAGACCGCATCATCTGCATCCGGCCACGAAAGCCTATGCAAGTGAGAAGAATAGAAAAGGACGTGGAGAAACTGGAGGCTCTCTATGAGGAAGGATTCGCCTTGGGTGAGCAGTTCTGCGAGACGTATGGCAAATATATCCGCGAAGAGCTATTATCTAAGACAAAGTAACAGAAGGAACAAAGGGCTGACAAAACAAAGCAAAGACAAAGTAACAAAGGGTATAAAGGGCTGACAAAACAAAGAACTGAAGTGCCCTAAGATAAAGACAACGGGGGCAGGCTGCAATTTCGTAGCCTGCCCCAATGTTTTTCAGAACTTGTTATGATGTTCAATTTCTATTGTCTTCACGGGAGCATATTTATTGCACTCACGGAAGTACATCGATGCAGTCCCTATTTCTTGTCTTTGGTATCGGTATCAGTCTTGGTGGAAGTGAAGAGCTCCTTGATGCCACCAATACTCCCAAGCAGATTCGTGGCCTCGTAAGGCAGGTAGACAGTCTTGGTGCGATCGCCCTCGGCTACGCTCTGCATCATCTGGATATACTTTTGTGCCAACAGGTAGTTAGCCGGATTGGTGCTCTTTCCTACGGCCTCTGTAATCTTTTCGATGGCAACAGCCTCTGCCTCTGCCTTACGCACACGGGCCTGGGCTTCACCTTCCGCACGGAGGATGGCTTGCTGCTTGTCGGCCTCAGCGCGGTTGATCGTTGCGGCCTTCTCACCCTCAGACCGCAGAATGTCGGCCTGCTTCTTTCCTTCTGAGGTGAGGATGGTGGCTCGCTTGTCACGCTCTGCCTGCATCTGCTTCTCCATAGCCTGCAAAACGCTCTGCGGCGGAATAATGTCCTGAAGCTCCACACGGTTGACTTTGATGCCCCACTTGTTGGTAGCGTCATCAAGTACACCACGTAACTTTGTGTTGATGGTGTCGCGGGAAGTCAACGTCTGGTCCAGTTCCATCTCACCAATGATGTTTCGCAAGGTGGTCTGTGTGAGCTTCTCAATGGCGTTGGGCAGGTTGTTGATTTCATAGACAGCCTTGAACGGGTCGACAATCTGGAAATAGAGCAAGGCATTGATCTGCATTTGAATGTTGTCCTTGGTGATAACATTCTGCTTGTCGAAGTCGTAGACCTGCTCTCGCAAGTCAATGCTGTTGCTATAGACATAGCGTCCTCGCACTAGTGTGCAAATGACTTTTGCACGGTCGATAAAGGGAATGATGATGTTGATACCGGGTTTCAGCGTTGCATAATACTTTCCCAGCCTCTCAATAATCTTGGTCTCACTCTGTGGAATGATGACGATAGCCATCTTGGCAAAGATAAGCGCAAGGACGATAAGTCCTATCAGTACGTAAGTTCCAATCATATGGTTATTGTTGTTATGGGTTAAACTTGCTATAAACAGCTTGCTGAGATGCAACGATAACGTTGCCCGGCCCTGCTCCTTATAAATTATATATAGGATTCTTCGGTACGATAAGCCACATCCTTATAAATAAGATATAGCATTATTCAGTACGACCAGGCAGTATCGCCGCAAGCTGATTTCTAAATTAATCTTCTCCTGAGACGGATTCAACGGTCACGACGATGCTCTCGCGCGCAACGACTTTCACGATGGCGCCCTTGTTTATATTGTTGCCACCTTTGCTCACTGCACGCCACTCGTCACCATCGATCCTGACGTATCCGGGCTTTTCCGCGGTTATCGACTCTATCACAACGCCCTCACGACCCAATAGCGCATCGGCATTGCTCTTACGGTTGCGACGGTCGGTATGCAGATATTTCACGACAACCGGACGTACACAGAACACACAGAGACAAGAGAAGATGACAAAGACCAGCACCTGTGCCCATAAGGGAATGGCGAAGAAGGAGGAGACGATAGCCACTGCGGCTCCTACCGCAAAGCACAACAGATAGAAGGTGCCGGACGACACTTCCAATATCAGCGCAAGAACGCAAATCAGCGTCCACAGCAGCCATAAGTTTTCAGAAAGATAATCTATCATAGTCATTGAGATTGTTTTCTGAAGGTAAAATTAAGAAAAAAAATCGATATTTCCTATATTTCGAAGAAAGAATTACATTCGACTTAAGATTTATTCATAACTTTGCAATATCAGAAAGGAAAAAAACAACAAAGCAAAAGGCCATGACAAGTATTTGGAGGAAGTTCTTTGGATTCACAGACGAAGAGCACGAAGGAGAAACCTACGAAGAAGCTGTAAAAAGAGCCAAGAAACTCTTGCGGGAGGAAAACTATGAGGATGCGTGCCGCATCCTAAGATATGCAGAAAAGCAACACCATGCCGAGGCGATGTATTACTTGGCATGGTGCTATTGGAATGGTACCGGCGTACGCGAAGATGCGGGACATGCACGGCACCTATGGAAAGTTTGCGATGCAATGGGCTTCAAAGAAGAGCATCCAGAGTAAGAGTTCTCGGCCTTCTTATCCACACATCCTTGTCGTCAAAGATTATCTGCGACGACGCGACTTGCTGCTCTTAGAATGGGTGGTGCTCTTTTGGGTAGTTGTGTGAGCGGCCTGATAAGCCTGATAATATCTCAAAGCCTCGGGCATCTCCTGCTGCAATGCTGCAATACGCTTTGCATCGCTTGGGTGATCACTCAGGAAATCATTTGTATTGTTATTGCCTTGTGACATGCGCTTCCAGAAAGGAATAGCCTCCTGAGGATTGTAGCCAGCCATAGCAGCAAAAACGAGTCCCATGCGATCGGCCTCACTCTCGTCATTACGGCTATACTTCAGATTGGCGAAAGAAAAACCCTGCTGCATGATGCCCGTGGCCACATTGGTGAGGTCACCGGCACCCAGCACACTGCCAAGGATGTTGACACCCTGTGTTGCATACTGCTGACGGATCTGCTTGGACATCTGCTCGGCAGAGTGCTTAGCCACTGCATGAGCGATCTCATGACCGAGAACGATGGCCAACGACGGCTCGTTCTGTGTGTAAGGCAGCAGACCTTCATAGACAACGATCTTACCACCGGGCATGCAGAAGGCGTTGGCTTCCTTGCTCTGAACAAGATTGAAAGACCAAGAGAAGTTCTTTACCTCGTCGGCTGCCCCGTGTGAGGTCAGGTAGCTCTCAACAGCAGCAGCCAACCGCTGGCCTACCCGCTTCACCATGGCTGTGTTTGTTGCATCCGTAGAGAGCTTGGCGGACTGCATAAATTTCTGATACTCCTGATTACTCAAACTGAGGACCTGCTGATCAGTGACCAAAAGATTGTGCTTGCGACCAGTGACCGGCACCGTCTGCGTGGTTCCACATGCCGACACTAACAGGGCTGTCAGCAAAGTGAAGAGAACAAACTTGATTTTCTTCATAGTTACCTAATATACATATCAATTTACTATATGCAAAGTTAGATATTAATCACTGATCAGCAAAGAGAAATCTTGAATATTTAATAATTTTAGCCTGCTGAAATCGATTGCACAGCGTATTGTGCAAAAAAAAGATGTTTTTTCACTCTCATATCTGGAAATCTCATACCTTTGCAACAGAAAAAAAGAAAGCAATAGATTGTTCAAGAATAAGCAAGTTAGTTAGGTAGTTTTTCATATAGGTAGTTATTAGGTATTTGATGATTGGTTAGGTTAATTGATGTATTAGTCAAGAAAGGTTAGGATTGTTTTGGGATACCAAAAGGCGGCAGTTATCCAGTTGGGATGTCTGCCGTCTTTTGTGTTTGTACCCTTTTTGCGTTCTAAGCGTCAGCGGATTATATTTCTCTCAACATAAAACACTGGTGACCATTTGCCCCACCGTCGTTTCTTTCCGACAGACTTCGGCAAATGGCCACCAGAGAAAGTTATGGACTTAGAGATGTACCGTCTTGTTGAGCAAGTAATCATCTAATAACACCATCGCCGCCATCGACTCCACAATAGGCACTGCACGCGGCAATACACAGGGATCATGGCGTCCTTTGGCTTGCAAGACAGTTGCGCAACCGTTTGCATCAACTGTATTTTGACTACGTAATAGCGTAGCAACTGGTTTAAAGGCTACGCGGAAGTAGATATCCTGTCCGTTTGATATACCGCCCTGGATGCCCCCACTGTTGTTGGAACTTGTGGAAATATGCCCATGATCAGCAACAAACACATCATTCTGCTGACTGCCACGCTGACTCACGCCATCGAAGCCCAAGCCATATTCAAAGCCTTTCACGGCATTGATGCTGAGCATTGCAGCCCCCAACTGGGCATGGAGCTTGTCAAACTCTGGTTCACCCAATCCCACAGAACAGCCTTGGATAACACAGGCGATCACTCCACCGATCGTGTCTCCGTCGGCTTTGACCTCTCTGATCAAGGTTTCCATCTGCTGCGCTTTTTCCTGATCAGGACAACGAACGATGTTGGAGTCGATCTGCGAAAGGTCGTAATGTGTATAGTCTCCTTCCAACTTGATGTCACCAACTTGTGTCGTATAGGCCTGAATAGTGACACCTAACTGGCGCAGAGCCAGCATAGCCAAAGCACCACCGACGCACCGGCTGATCGTGATGCGGGCAGAAGAGCGTCCACCTCCACGGGGATCACGCAGGCCATATTTGTTGTAATAGGTATAGTCGGCGTGGGAAGGGCGGAACAGATCCACCATATTGTTGTAGTCGGAAGAGCGCTGATTTGTGTTCCGGACCATGAAGCCAATTGGTGTTCCCGTCGTCTTGCCCTGGTAAACACCGCTGAGCAACTCCACATGGTCGGGCTCTTTGCGCTGCGTTGTGATCTGACTCTGTCCCGGACGACGGCGGTCTAATTGATGCTGAATGAAATCCATGTCCACCTCAATGCCTGCCGGCATCCCGTCGACAATACCTCCTACAGCCTCACCATGACTTTCTCCAAAGGTCGTCAAAGTGAATATATTACCAAACGTGTTCCTCATTGTTGTCCTTTCTTCTTTAGTTTTACATCACCATCCACCTATAATAAATAGGTGTTTCGTGACTATCTAACAGATGCTTCCTTATTGTCTAATCGCCTACACCTTATTATATAAGTAGCGTACACACCTTAATTTATATATAAGGAGCAGACAAAGAGCTCTGCTGCCTTTTATAGACCTTGGCATTCAAAAAACCGTTTAATGACAGTGTCCGCAGCCTTTGCCGCAACCACCACCACAGCCTTCTTCGCCATGGTCTTCACAACCATCGCCACAGTTTTCGCAATGACCACCGCAGCCTTCGCCTGACATAGCCTTGACCAACTGCGCCATTTCTTCTTTCGTGGCCTCACGGTTAGCCAGCACCTGACCGACAAAGTTCAGCGTACAACCGGCCAATGGATGGTTGAGGTCGATGGTCACTGTATCCGGTCCCACCTCCACGACACGGCCGTTGAAGTGATCGCCGGCTTCATTTTGCAGCATCAGAATGGCATCGGGATAGACATGTTTGGAGTCAAACTTACCATCAATCTCGAAGATATGCTTGTCCACGCTCTTCACTAAATCGTTGTTGCGGGGACCAAAAGCCTGATCCGGTGTCAACTCAAAGTTGAAACTGTCGCCAACAGCCAGATCAACGACCTGACGCTCGAAGTCTTCCAACATATAGCCCATACCACTGATGAAAGTAGCAGGCTTGGCCTCTTCGGTCATCTCGACAAGCACTTTCTGTCCATTAGAAACATCGTAGAGCTGATAAGAAACGCTTACCAACTTGTTACTCTTGTTTTCGCTCATTATAATACTATTCTTTTGATTATTTGTTGTTCGTCTGCAAAGGTAGCGCTTTTTTCTTAGTTACAAGCCTATTAAAATTCAAAATGGCAACATAATCTTTGATTTACATCAAAATAAGCAGCTGTTTACGCACACAGCTAACAAATTATTTGGTTGGTATCAATAATTCTCGTAACTTTGCATCGAAATCAAGAAGATAAGTGATTTCAAGGATAACATGTTGAACACCCGGATAGAGATCCAAGGAACAAGTTTCAGGACAAGGCCGGGAAAGAAGAAAGGTAAAAAGATGAAAAAGATTGTATTGACACTGGCTGCCATGATGACAATGAGCATGGCATTTGCAAACACAGAGAACATCCCTGAGAATGCACCTGAGGTAACAGAGGCAAGCACTGCTGCAAACTACGACATGACTGTCAACTACAGCAAACTGGCTACCACACTGGAGCTGAGCGCTGATCAGATTGACGCTGTCGAGGCCATCCACGACCAGTTCGTCAACGACATGCGCAAGGCCGCTAACGCAGAGGCTTCTGAGCGTGCAGAGCTCGTCAAGAAGGCTGCTACCAAGGAGCTGAAGTACATGCACTACGTACTCAACGAGAAGCAGTATCGCAAGTACAACACGTTGCTCAACCTCACTCTTGAGAACCGCGGTCTGCTGAAGTAAAGAGTAGATAACAAGAGAACCCGTTTCTGACACAGCATCCGCTAACGGACACAGCGTCAGAAAGCAAATATAAGAAACCCTGTCTGAAAAGATAGGGCTTTTTTATTAATTGTTCTTAAATACCAATAAGAAGCTCACGTGGATCGAAATAAAATGTCTACCTTTGTAATCTAAAACGTATTAAGCGTGAAAATAGCAAAAGTGGTGAATGCCCTTGAACAGTTCGCGCCTCTGCCCTTGCAGGAAGACTACGATAATGCCGGCCTGCAAACGGGATTGACAGAGGCGGATGTCTCAGGGGCTTTATTGTGTCTTGACGTGACCGAGGCAGTGGTGGACGAAGCCGTTGCCAAAGGCTGCAACCTCATTGTGTCGCACCATCCTCTGATCTTCCACAAACTCAGAAGGCTTTGCGGCGAGGATGAAGTGCAACGCACGGTGATGAAAGCCATCGAACAGCACATTACCATTCTCTCACTCCACACCAACATGGATGCTGCAAAGGGCGGCGTGAACTTCAAGATAGCAGAGAAGCTGGGACTGGAGCGTCCTACTTTCTTCGGCAAACGCCAATCCGCCGAGGTGGAAGCCAGTGACGGAGAGACCCGAACTGTGGTTGGCGGCGAAGGAGTGATTGCGGAATGGACAGAGCCTCTTGCTGCCGACGACTTCATCATCCGGTTGAAACAAACTTTCAATGTGGAGTGTGTGATGGCTAATGAACTGCTTCGTCGCCCTATCCGTCGTGTAGCGATCTGCGGAGGAGCTGGTGATTTCCTGCTGCCGGACGCTGTAGCCCTCGGTGCTGACGCCTTCCTGACCGGCGAGATGCACTATCATCAATATTTCGGCTACGAGCAACGCATACAGATTGCCGTCATTGGACACTATCAAAGTGAGCAGTTCACACAGGAGATCTTCCGCGACATCATCACGCAGCAATGCCTCGGCGTCCGCTGCATTTTGTCGGAGATCAACACCAATCCGATTATTTATTTTTAGATCTCAACGTCAATACACGTTGATCCAACAATAGATACACATGAATCAAGCTCTCAATGCACATTGACTCAAGTATAAATACATATTGATCGAACTATAAAAACATAATAATCATGGCAAAGAAAGACCCATCAGAGTTGTCGGTGGAGGAGAAGCTCTCCACCCTCTATCAGTTACAGACCACCCTGTCTGCCATCGATGAGAAGCGGGCACTGCGTGGCGAACTTCCTCTCGAAGTGCGTGACCTTGAGGATGAGATCGCCGGTCTCAACACACGTATGGAACACATCAACGCTGAGATTGAAGACTTCCGCGCTGCCATTGCACAAAAGCGCAATGAGATCGAGCAGAACCAGGCCAGCGTAGACCGCTACAAGGCACAGCTCGACGAGGTGAAGAACAATCGTGAATACGATACGCTGACCAAGGAGATCGAGTTCCAGACACTGGAGATCGAACTCTGCAACAAGAAGATCAAGGAAGCTAACCAGAAGGTGCAGGAGCGTCAGGACGACCTCGTCAACACACAGGCTACGCTCACCGAGCGCCAGAAAGACCTTGAGTCGAAGCGTGACGAACTCGATTCCATCATGCAGGAGACCCGCGAGGCAGAGGAAGATCTCAAGGAAAAGGCCAAGGAACTGGAGGCCCGCATCGAGCCGCGTCTGCTTGCCAGCTTCAAGCGCATCCGCAAAGGTGCCCGCAACGGACTGGGCATTGTCTACGTGCAGCGTGATGCCTGCGGTGGTTGCTTCAACAAGATTCCGCCACAGCGTCAGTTGGACATCAAGATGCACAAAAAGATCATCGTCTGCGAATACTGCGGCCGTATCCTCATCGACCCTGAGCTTGCCGGTGTGAAACCAGACCCCTCTGCTGAGGAGAAGCCCAAGAAGAAACGCACAACAAGAAGAAAGAAGGCAGAGACTGAGGAGAATGCAGAAGCATAATCAGCCCTGATCCTTCACCATATAAAAAGGAGACTCTCATAACGGAAGTCTCCTTTTTTGTTTTTGTATCGTAGTCAAGTAAAGACTTTCCAAGTCAAGGCTTCAGCAACCGCTACTCGTAGTCGTCAATGACATTATTGGTGAAGTCCATCATCGGTTTGGCTACCTTAGCAATCTTCACCAGTCCCTCTGTCCAATGGTCACCCTGGAAGAAATCATCGGGCACACAATGCCAAGCACAATAGTCCTTCATCTTCAAATAAGAGAGAAACTCATAGTCTTTTGGGAAGTCTTTTGGTGCTTTCTTCAGGCAGTTGATGCCAAATCCTTTTGGCGCAGGCGCATCATCGCTCCATTCCGAGGCGTTGGGATAGCCAAAGAGGTGGATGAACTCGCCGTCCTCCACACAGTGTCTCCACTCATCTATGTTTCCCATGATCTCATTCCTCACAGACGTGAGGATGTTTGTCGGCAGCCAATAAGCACCGACAGCAATCAGACTGTGACCGGGTTGCAGATGAACATAATAGCCCGCATGCAATCCCTTACGGCCGTGGGCAGAGATGTAAGCGCCCAGATGGCGCTTATAGGGCGACTTGTCGGGTGAGAAGCGAGTATCGCGATAAAAGCGATAGACACAGTCCTTTACCGCCAGATGAGCCACCGACTCATCCATTGCTCCCAAAGCATTGATAGCCTGCATCACCCCTTTCTCGAATTCAGCCTTTGCAGCCAGATACTGCTCTTTATGTTCAGCAAACCATGGCCGGTTGTTGTTGGCGGCCACATCCTTCAAAAATTTGAATATCAGTTGAGTATTCATTTATTCTTTCCTTTATCTTTTTTCATTTTGTCCTTACCAACCTGGCGAGGACTATTCCAGTTTACTGCCCTTCAGCAGCTTCGGGCATATCGTGTCGAAGGGACATTTCTCGCACTTCGGCCTGGCACTCTGACAGATATACCGCCCATGGAGCAGCAGCCAGTGATGGGCCGAGGGAATGTCTTCCACCGGAATGCTCTTCTCAAGATATTGCTCTACTTTCAATGGCGTGTTGGCTGTTGCGGGCACCAAGCCCAGGCGATGCGCCACACGATATACATGGGTGTCGACGGCCATCACCGGCTTGCCAAACCACACAGCCTGCAACACATTGGCCGTCTTACGCCCTACTCCCTGCAACTTCTCGAGTTCCTTAGGATCAGAGGGAACCTCACCGCCATAGTCAGCAACGAGTTGCCGGGCCATCGCCACGAGGTGACGCGCCTTGGCATTAGGGTAACTCACACTGCTGATATACTCTAAAACATCCTCCACCTCAGCCTGAGCCATGGCCTCCGGCGTAGGATACTTAGCGAAAAGTGCCGGTGCCACAGCATTGATACGCTTATCGGTGCATTGTGCTGAGAGCAACGTAGCCACCAAAAGTTGAAAGGCTGAGCCGAACTGCAACTCGGTTGTCACATGCGGCTCCTGCTTCCGGAAATAATCAAGTATATACTGATAACGCTCTTGTCGAGTCATATTCTTATGATATTAAGTTGTCTTTATTCATTCATCATTCCTCACTCATTATTCAACATTCATCATTCAACATTCATCATTGAGATCATTCAACATTCATCACTCATCATTCGTTAATCGCTCCGCAGTAAGGGCATTTACCCTTATGGTCAAGCCTTTCCCCACAATTGCCACAGACATACCGGGCGTGTGGCACATGGAGATAGCGGTCGATGGCAAAGACCACATATGCCACGAGCAGGATATAACCGACATAGTGGAGCGTGGTGATGCTGAAAACGATATAGTCAATGGCACACATAACAGCCAGTCCTCCCAGGTAGAGCACACCCTCTCCCCAGCTCAACTGCCGGTGGACATCGTCGACACAGGCCAATACGATCACCGGCATCGCCCACACCGAACAGAGGAAGATCATCAACGGCACAGGCACTGAGAAGGGGTTGAGCGTGGGATGATAGTAGAAATGCTGCCACATCTGCGGTGCGTACATCTGCAGGCTGGCATAGAGCGTAGCCGAGAAGGCCACCGTCAGACACAGCAAGGTGGGATAGAACGAGTCGATGTCGTGGAAATGAACAATATGTGCCTTATGGCGTTTGATGTTCCAAAAGGCATAGCCCGCGGCGAAGACAGCGATGACACAAAGGAAGATGAGCACATGGTCGTTGCTGAATTCAGAGATGAACTGCGAGATCGGGTCGTCGGGCATCACACGGGGAAGCAGATAAGTCTCGCGTGCCCAGCCAAAGACCGAGCTGTCGTTGGCCAGTTCCACCCACACCGAGTCAGTCTTGTCTGACGGAACCATGCGTATGTCGGCCACCACGAGATGAGCACCTTTGCGCACGAGGAACGAATCGGTAGGCAGACCACCAATATACTCTTCGGGCATCTGACTGATCAGCGAAAGCGAGTCGGCCTTCACCACAAAGTTATAGTTGTTGGTGTAGTGGTGCGTCGAGAAGAACGACAATGAGTCGATCTGCCGCTCACTGAACTTGAAAGCGGCATGGTTGCGGCGGTGGGGCTGATAACAACCCGTAAGCGAGAAGACCACCGCAAACATGATCAGCAACAGACGAATGATTCTCATTCCGCGTAGATATTCATTTGACACAAGTCACATTTAAACTCCAACCGGAAGCGACGGCCGTCACCGAGCCGCAGCGTCAACGGTTCACGCCATCGTGGGGCTGTGCCGCCACGCTTGACACAGTGGCCGAGCGCATAGCGCAGACAATGACGGCATTGCATCACCAGTGCCTTTCCGGGCTCCTTCAGCTCAAAGGCCGGAGCCTCCACCTTGATGCCCTGCTGCTCATAGAACTGCCTGGAGAGGTGATTGGCGACATTATATAAATAGGAGTAGGTGTCGTAGAGATCCTGTGGCTGCTCAAAGTTGACATTGCACTCAGCCTGCTCTGTTCCCTTACGATCTCCCTCTTCTCCTTTCGTTTCTGCCGGCTCCTGCCCGACAGCATTTTTTGTGGACAGGACTTGCTTATGCTCAGTCGCCTCAACAATCTTTTTCTGCAAGCTTTCAGCCGCCTCCCGTCTCAACTCAGACAGCAGACTGGAAGGGATGAAAAGCTCGTCGGCTCCCTGCTCGATGGTGATATCGGCAGGCTCACAGTGGAAGGCTGTCGTACCGAGTTTGGCGAGTTGCTGCCGGATATTGTCAGTTTGTGGGCGTTTGGCTGCCTGATGATCAAAGGCCACAGACGCCTCCGCCTGCAAATTCTTAGCCTCAGCGCCCTCCCCAACGACGCTTATTCTCACACGAAAACCGTCTTGCGTCAAGCCATAAGCCATGGCAACAGGGATGCGCCGGTCAGCGGTCTTACCATTCAAAAGCTTCTCAAAGGCCACGTCCTGATTGCGATAGAGCGTCATGCCCTTTCTCAGATGTGCCGGCATCTTGAAGGGGAAGAGCCGTCCGCCCTCCACCCTATTGACCCGGAAGCCTTCCAGCTCATGCTCGTCGTTGAGGAAGCACAGCCCGTCGCCATTGGCAAAAGCGGCAATACCCGCCACCGTGAACGAGTCACGACGCATCTCCTTGACATGTCCGACCATCTCGCCCAATGCCTTCGGCGTGTCAAACGAGGCTATATCGGGCTGACGTCCATGGAGGAAATAAGTGGTGAAGCCACGGTTGAACGTCTTCTTCAAGTCGGGCGTAAACCCATAGCTCACCTTTCCGAGGGAAGCCCTGCGATAATCATCGGGCCGACGACGCACGAGGTCATCAAGTTTCCGACTATAGGCGCTGACCACGTTCTTGACATAGTCAACCGTTTTCAACCGTCCCTCTATCTTGAACGAGCAGATGCCGGCATCGGGCAGTTCCTCCAAATGGTCGAGACGGTTCATATCTTTTAAGGACAGCAGATGGCGGTCGTGCTCTATCGTACAGCCATCAGCGTCGAGCAAATCAAACTTCATCCGGCAGAACTGAGCACAAGCGCCCCGGTTGGCCGATCGCCCGAAGCAATACTGCGAGGCGTAGCAAACACCGGAATAGCTCACACAGAGCGCGCCGTGGACAAAGCCCTCCAACTCGACAGTAGGCACTGCCTTGTGTATAGCCTTGATTTCATCCAACGACAGTTCACGTGCCAGCACGGCACGGCTGAACCCTTGCGCCTGAAGCCACTTTACCTTTTTTGCCGACCTTGTGTCGCACTGCGTAGAGGCATGAAGAGCCGGCGCATAGCCCAGTTCCTTGCGCACACGGGCTATCAGTTCGATAGCTGCCATGTCCTGAACCAGGAGCGCGTCGACCTTAGCCTCAGCGAGTTGCTTCATCAACTGGTAGGCCTTGTCGATCTCATCCTCATAGATGAGCGTGTTGACTGTGACATACACGCGGACACCATAGCGATGGGCATAGTCACAGAGTTGGCGAATGTCATCGACACTGTTGCCCGCCGCCACACGGGCGCCGAAATCCGACGCACCGATATAGATGGCATCGGCACCATGATCCACGGCGGCCATGGCGCAGGCCAGATCGCGTGCGGGAGCAAGAAGTTCGAGTGTGCGTTGCTCTTTCATCAGCATTACTTAATCTCGTTGATGTTATAAGGAGTCTCCTGGTAGACGTAATAGTTAATCCAGTTGTTGAAAAGCAGATTGGCATGGGAGCGCCAGGTGACCAACGGTCCCTTTGTGGGGTCGTTGTCGCGATAATAGTTCTTCGGCAGTTCCACGTCGTCGCGCTTCCCTGCGTCACGCTTATATTCCTTGTCGAGCGTGTCGGGGGCATATTCCAGGTGTCCGGTGATGAAGAACTCCCTACCCTCTCTGGCCATGACCATGCTCACACCGCTCTCCGGTCCCTCGGCGATGACGCGCAGCGCGTCGACCTTGTCGATGTCGCTACGCCGCACCTCGGTATGCCGGCTGTGCGGCATCATAAACACATCGTCGAAACCGCGGAAGATTGGCAGCAAGGGATCGAGCGGCGTCTGTGGGAAGATGCCGAAGCGCTTCTTCTCCAACGGATGCTTGGGCACCTGATAGAAATGGTAGAGCGCAGCCTGGGCAGCCCAACAGATATAGAGCGTGGAGGTGACATGGGTGCGGACCCAGTCAAAGATGCCCGTGATCTCCTGCCAGTATTCCACATCCTCGAAAGCCATCTGCTCGATAGGCGCACCGGTAACGATCATTCCGTCCCATTTCTGCTCACTGAGGACAGAGAAATCCTTATAGAACATCTTCATGTGTTCGATGGGCGTGTTCTTAGGCGTGTGGCTACGCAACTTCATGAAGTTGATCTCAATCTGCAACGGCGTGTTGCTCAACAGTCTGATCAGATCAGTCTCAGTGGTAACCTTCAAAGGCATGAGATTGAGGATCACGATCTTCAACGGACGAATCATCTGCGTATGGGCGCGACTTTCGTCCATGACGAAGATATTCTCATGCTTCAAAATATCAATGGCCGGTAACTTATCGGGTAATCTTAATGGCATTGTCTCTTATCTTTAAAACACTATAGAATCCAGCGCAAAGATAGCAAAAAAAAAGGAGAAAAGAGACAATAACAATCGAAAAAAGCAAGCAAGCGCAAGTGGAAAGACAAATAAGGGTGGCCAGCGTTGGTCACCCTTATTCGTCGTATCGGATTACCAGAGCTCTAAGCGCTGATTTTCCGGAAGATACATCTTATCGCCCTTCTTCACGTCGAAGGCCTTGTACCAGGCGTCGATATGCGGCAGCGCGCCGTTGACACGCCACTCACCGAGAGAGTGTGGATCGCGTTTGACACGGTTGCGGATCTCCTGGTCGGTGATGTTCTGTCCCCACACGCCGGCATAGGCGATGAAGAAGCGCTGGTCGGGTGTGAGACCGTCGATGGTCTTCAGCGGTTTATTGGCCGTAGCATGTTTGTAAGCATTGAAGGCTACCTGCAGACCTCCGTGGTCAGCGAGGTTCTCACCGAGGGTGAACTTACCGTTGGCGTGCAGTCCCGGAAGCACCTCGATACTGTCGAAGAAGTCGGAGTAGAGCTTTGCGCGCTTCTCAAAACCTTTGGCGTCGGCAGCTGTCCACCAGTCGTGAAGATTGCCATTGGCGTCGTACTGACGGCCCTGATCGTCAAAGCCGTGAGTCATCTCGTGACCGATGACCACTCCGATGGCACCATAGTTGAAGGCAGCGTCAGCCTTCGGATCGAAGAACGGGCGCTGCAGGATGCCTGCGGGGAAGCAGATCTCGTTGGTCGTCGGATTGTAGTAGGCATTGACCGTCTGCGGTGTCATGAACCACTCGTCGCGGTCGACAGGCTTACCGGCCTTGTCAGCGATCATCTTGTCGACGGCGAACTCGCGTGTGGCAAGCACGTTGTCGTAGTAGCTCTTCGAAGGATCGATGACAAGCTTGGAATAGTCAGTCCACTTATTGGGATATCCGATCTTGACATAGAACTTATCGAGTTTCTCGTGAGCATTTTTCTTTGTGGAGTCGCTCATCCAAGTCTGAGCGTCAATGCGCTCGCCGAGGCTGATCTGCAGGTTATGCACCAGTTCCTCCATCATCTTCTTGCTGGAGGCAGGGAAGTAGCGCTCGCAATACATCTTACCGAGCGCCTCGCCCATAGCACGCTCGACCTGGTTGGTAGCACGCTTCCAAAGCGGATACTCCTCCTTGCGACCACTCATGGTCTTGCCGAAGAAGTCGAAGTTGGCCTGACGGATCTCGTCGGTGAGGTAAGAGGCAGAGCTCTGGATGACATCCCACTCCATGAGGGCACGCAACTCGTCGGGAGTCTGCAAGGCCATCAGACTGTTGAGAGCCGTGAAGAAAGCGGGCTGTCCGACATTCATCTCCCGGATGTAGTCGAGCTTCACGCCCTCAGCCTCAGCCATCTGGCAGAGCGGAATGTTGGGATAGTTATCCTCAAACTCCTTCAGGCTCATCTTGTTGTAGTTAGCCTGGGGATCACGGAGCTCAGTATTGCTCTTGGAAGCAATAGCCAGCTCAGTCTCAGCACGGAAGACATCGGCAGCCTTGGCACTGGCCTGCGCGTCGGAGAAGCCGTAGAGCTTGAACATGCGCACGAGGTGCTTCCTGTAAGCGTCACGGATGTCGCTCGTTGCCTTGTCGTTGTTGAGATAGTAGTCCTTCTGTCCCAGTGTCAGTCCACCTTGAGAGAGGCAGAGGATGTTGCGGGTGACGTTCTTGTCATCAGCACCGAAATACGAGCCGAAGGGCACGCCATAGCCGATCTTGGCATATTTCAACTGCAGGTCGTGGAGCTGGTCAAGCGTCTTGGCAGCCTCCATCTCGTCGAGCAGTGGCTTCACGGGAGCCAGTCCCTCCTTGTTGCGGCGGTTCTGATCCATGGCGAGCTTATAGAAATCGCTGAGCTTGCGCTCGGTGGTGCCCTCCTTGAACTTCTTCTTGATCAAAGAAGTAAGGATGCTATTGACCTGCTTGTTGACGTTTTCCTGCAACATGTCAAAGCTGCCATAGCGGCTATAGGCGGCAGGCAGCGGGTGGAGTTTCTGCCATCCACCCGTGGCATAACGATAGAAATCATCGGCAGGACGGACGCTCTTGTCGAAGTTCGTCATGTCGAGTCCCGTCTGGTTCTGTGCCATCAGGCCTTGTGCGGGCGCTGCGACGAGCATCAGCATCGGGAGAATCTGTTTCATGTTCATCATTGTTTTATTTTAAAGTTGGTAATTTCATTCATCACTCATCATTCATCATTCAACACTCACCCCAGCTCTTCCACCTTCTCTGAGAGTTCCATCCAGCGGTCGTTCTCCTTGTCGAGGGCCTCCTGCGTTGTGGAGTACTCGTTGACAAGCTGCATGTTGGCCGCATTCTTGGGATCCATGAGCAGAGTGTCGAGCTCCTTGAGACGAGCCTCCATCTTCGCAATCTTTGCCTCAGACTCTTCCACGGCACGCTGTGCCTTGCGCAGCTTCTTCTGTTTCTCCTTGTGCTCCTCCCAAGACTCCTTGGTGGCGGGCTGAGACGCACTCGGCTGTGCTGCCCCACCCTTTGCGGCTGACGTAGACTGCGGTGTGGCGGATGATGTAGCTGCTGCGGCTGTTGCGGCTGTGGCAGTCTTTTCCTCTGCGGTAGCCTTACCGTTGAGGGCTTCGTGGATGGTCTCGGCATTGTGGGCACGCAGATAGTCATAGATGCCACCGATGTGCTCTTTGACCTGTCCGCCGCCAAACTCATAGACTTTCGAGACAAGTCCGTCGAGGAAGTCACGGTCGTGGCTGACGATAATCGCCGTACCGTCGAAGGCTTTGATGGCCTCCTTGAGCACATCCTTCGACGGCATGTCGAGGTGGTTGGTCGGCTCATCGAGGATGAGCAGATTGACCGGTTCCAACAACAGTCGGATCATGGCCAGTCGGGAACGCTCTCCACCGGAGAGCAC
This sequence comes from Prevotella sp., assembly GCA_052355365.1. GTDB lineage: Bacteria > Bacteroidota > Bacteroidia > Bacteroidales > Bacteroidaceae > Prevotella. The sequence goes on from DAWDCC010000003.1 coordinate 48,679, forward strand.
GCCGACCTTCTTCTCTGATATCTCACCGCCAAACATGAAGGCACCGAGCAGGTCGTTGATCTTCAAGCGCATCTCGCCCGTGGCCACACAGTCGATGATGTCGTAGATCGTCAGACTCTCATCGAGCAGCTGCGCCTGGTTCTGTGCGAAGTAACCAATCTGCACGTTATGCGCAATCTTCAGCGTACCGGTGAAAGGTATCTGTCCCATGATGCACTTGACGAGCGTAGACTTACCCTCACCGTTCTTACCGACAAAGGCAACCTTCTCGCCACGCTTGATGGTCATGTTGACATGAGAGAAGATGGTGTGCGTGCCATAGTCCTTGCGCACGTCGTCGCAGATGACCGGATAGTCGCCACTGCGCAGACATGGCGGGAACTTCAGGTGCATGACCTTGTTGTCGACATCGTCGACCTCTATGGGCACGATTTTCTCAAGCTGACGGATGCGCTGCTGCACCTGTACGGCCTTGGTGGCCTGATAGCGGAAACGCTCGATAAACGCCTTCGTGTCGGCGATCTCCTTTTGCTGGTTCTCGTAGGCCCGCAGCTGCTGCTCGCGGCGCTCTTTGCGGAGCACGACATACTGGTCGTACTTCACCTTGTAGTCTTCGATATGTCCGCAGGTGATCTCCAGCGTACGGTTGGTGACATTGTTGATGAAGGCGCGGTCGTGGCTGACAAGCACCACGGCACTGGAACTCTGAGCCAGAAACTGCTCAAGCCACTGGATTGACTCGATGTCGAGGTGGTTGGTAGGCTCGTCGAGGAGCAGCACGTCGGGATGCTGGAGAAGGATCTTCGCCAGCTCAATGCGCATGCGCCAACCGCCGGAGAACTCACGAGTAGACCGGTCGAAGTCACTGCGCTCGAAGCCCAAGCCCGTCAGCGTGCGCTCCATCTCAGCCTCGTAGTTCTCTCCTCCCATCATCATATAGCGCTCATGGGTCTGGGTGAACTTGTCAACCAGAGCCATGTAGTCTTCACTCTCATAGTCGGTGCGGTCGGCCATCTCCTGCTGCATCTTGTCGAGCTGCTCCTTGATATGGATATGTCCGGTGAAAGCCTTGCGTGCCTCCTCGCGCACGGTCGTGTCATCCTGAAGTTTCATCACCTGTGGCAGATAGCCCACGGTAGAGCCGTTGGGCACCGACACCGTACCGGATGTCGGCTTTTGCAGGCCACAGAGTATTTTCAGCATGGTGGACTTTCCGGCACCGTTCTTACCCACGAGGGCCACACGGTCGCGGTCGTTGATGACAAAGCTGACATCGTGGAACAGCGGCCTGGTACCAAACTCCACCTTGAGATTCTCTACTGAAATCATTTCAAAAATATATAAACATCACAAAAAGCAAAACAGGATAGCGGAGTCTTTCGGCATCGCTATCCTGTTTCTTATCTACAAAACTCTGATTGCTCAGGGCTTTTCTTTACTTCACCTTGTCAACGATGGCCTTGAAAGCCTCAGGATTGTTGACAGCGAGGTCAGCGAGAACCTTGCGGTTGATCTCGATGCCTGCCTTGTGGAGAGCACCCATCAACTGGCTGTAGCTCATGTCAGAGAGACGAGCGGCAGCGTTGATACGCTGAATCCACAGAGCGCGGAAGTTGCGCTTCTTGTTACGACGGTCACGATAAGCGTAGGTAAGACCCTTCTCCCAAGTGTTCTTAGCTACTGTCCAGACATTCTTGCGAGCTCCATAGTAACCCTTTGTGAGCTTCAGAATTCTTGTTCTCTTTGCTTTAGATGCAACGTGATTTACTGATCTTGGCATAATTTTGTTCTTTAAGCGTTCGACTAAAAAGGTTTACGATTAACGGAGGCAGAGCAGACCGCGAACCTGCTTGAGGTTTGCGCTGTCGACCAAAGTCTGATGGTCGAGGTTTCTCTTTTGCTTCTTTGTCTTCTTAGTCAGAATGTGACTGTGGTAAGCATGATGACGCTTAATCTTACCCGTGCCGGTGAATGTGAATCTCTTCTTTGCACCGGAGTTAGTCTTTACTTTTGGCATTTTTTGTTGTTTTAATGTTGATATGAATTGAAAGGTGGCAACGCATATACCCGGCGGTACCACTCAGTTTTTCTGTCTCTTAGTCTTTCTTCTCTGCATCAGCGGCTTCAGCGAGCTTGCGGAGGGCATCACCGCCCTTGGCATTGGCCAGAAGTCCGTTTTTCTCAGCTTTCTCAGCAGCCTGTGCCTTAGCCTCTTCTTTGGCCTTGGCCTCAGCAGCAAGACGGTCACGCTTCTGCTGGCTCTGCTTGGCGACTCCTACCTTCTTCGGAGCGAGGAACAAGAACATCTTCTTGCCTTCGAGCTTGGGCAACTGCTCTACCTTGGCATACTCCTCCAAGTCATTGGCAAAGCGCAACAACAGCACCTCGCCCTGCTCCTTGAAAAGGATAGAACGACCGCGGAAGAACACGTACGCGCGCACCTTGTTGCCCTCTTCGAGGAATTCCTTCGCGTGCTTGAGCTTGAACTGGTAGTCGTGGTCATCGGTCTGAGGTCCGAAACGAATCTCCTTCACCTCCACACGCACCTGCTTTTGCTTCATCTCTTTGGCACGCTTCTTCTGCTGATAGAGGAACTTGCTATAGTCGATGAGACGACAAACGGGTGGCTGAGCGTTGGGCGAGATCTCCACGAGGTCTACCCCTTGTTGGTGAGCCAAGTCAAGTGCCTGACGTGTAGGCATTACTTGTGAGCCGTCGTCGCTTACGACTCGTACTTCCCGTATATGAATCTGACCGTTGACGCGGTACTGATTCTTCTGATTGTCTTTCTTCATCCAGCTATATTAAAGTCATTTTTATTTTGGTTTTAGGGTATAACATACCCATACAGCGTGCAAAATTACTAAAAGTTTTCCGTTCCACCAAACTTTTCCTTATAAAAAGACGATTTACCTGGCCAGCAAGTGCATGGAACACAGATGGTCTACCACCTTGCGGTCGGTGGGCAGCCACCACATTCTATATGTTTCATGTCTTATATATAAAATAGGTATAACCCGATGCAAAGTTACAAAGAATATCCGGCATTCCGCTTCCCCTACCCTATGATTTTGCCTAAATTGCTGTTTTGAACAGAAAACCTTTTGACAAAAGACCTTCCACCTGAACTTTCATTCTAGAGAAAAAACAGAGGCGGTTTTTAGAAAAAAGAGCGTTGGAAATGAGCCAAAATCGAGTTGCACTCATCAAAAAGCCGAGATGATACGATCAGAAAGGCTTTTTGACACGATGAAACAACCGAGATGACCACATCAAACTACCGAGATGACAAGGTCAAAAAGGTACTTTGACAAGCAGAAATAAGCACTTTTGAAATGGCAAATAAGCGCGCAAATACATAAACACCTAATACACAGGTAGTTACGAAAAATCGCTCAGAATTTAAAAAATCACGGCGAGAGATGGCTTCGTCGAAAAGAATCGCAAAATAAGGCCCGTTTTTTGTCAGTTTATTCAACAATGGAGAGATAAGAAAGCGAAGGCCTGAAGAAGCCAAGATAATGATTGGACTTCACCGAGCGAAAGAGGCCCTCAGTCGAATCAGATTTTTATTATGCTATTTCGCAAATCCAAATAAAAACATTAAATTTGCATATTGAACGAAAGTAGAAGACGAAAAGAATGGAGAACGAGATACTGTTTCTGTTTTACAGTATGCCCGACGAACAAGGCAAGGTGCAGGTCGTCGTGAAAGATGGTACGATATGGTGCACTCAGAAAGCGATGGCGCAGCTGTTTGGAGTGGACAGATCGGTGATAACCAAGCACTTGAAAAACATCTTTGAGTCAGGTGAGTTAAGGCAGGAATCAGTATGTGCAAAAAATGCACTAACTGCCACAGATGGGAAGACCTATCAAACAACACTCTACTCTCTCGATGCCATCATCTCTGTCGGCTATCGTGTCAATTCCATCAAAGCCACGAAGTTCCGCCAGTGGGCAATTGAAGGAGTATATCACCAAGGGCTTTGCTCTCGACGACGAGCGGCTCAAGCAGGGGACCGCCGTCTTTGGTAAAGACTATTCCGTATATAAGGAAAACGTTATCTCTAAGTATTCTCCACTGGCTTACAAGAAATATTTGTGGCGAGCCACAGATTTTTCTTATGGCAATCAATAAAGTAAGCAAAAAGCGTTATGGCAAAGAAAATAATCAATCCCGAATATCTCACATGTCCCATCCGTCAGGTCATCAGCCGCTTTGGCGACAAGTGGTCGATGCTTGTACTTTACACGCTCAACACGAGTGAGACGGGGGTGATGCGCTTCAACGAATTGCACGCCCACATGAGTGACTGCTCACAGAAGATGTTGTCGAAGACGCTGAAGGAATTGAACGGGAACCATCTCGTTGACCGCAAGGTATATCCCGAGGTGCCGCCACGCGTGGAATATAGTCTCACCGACACCGGCAAGTCGCTCATCCCCGCCATGAACCAGCTCATCAGCTGGGCAAAGGAACATTTCGACGAAGTGGTGAGGCCATAAGCAAATCATTCTATTGCTATCAAAAAGGAATCTACGAGCAGGTCTTTGTCCTCTATTAACGCATCAACTTCGATCATTTTTCTTTCGAGCTCTTCTCCAGCTTGATGAGCAGCAGTCCGATGCCTGTCCAGATCAACTCTCGCACACGGACGATCAACGCCACAAAGATGCCGGCACTGGCCGTGAGGCCTAAACTGGTAGTGGACATGAGGAAACCACCCTCGCGGCCACCCAACTGCAAAGGAATGAAGAAGAGCAAGTTGGCAAAGAGCGAGGTAAAAGCCAGGATGAGCACACAATAGATGAAGTTGACGTGAGGCATGAGCACGAGGAGAATGAAGAAGATCTCCAAGGCAGAACAGATGCGGCACGAGAGTTCCAAGAGCACGGCACCGATGAAGTTGCGCGGCTGTTGCTTGTGCAAGGCTGCGATCTGCCGGTCAATGGTGTTGAGTTGCTCACGATGACGCTCGACAAACGGCGAAGCCCAGCGCTTGACCATGGGCAGATGGCTGAGGAAGTTCATCACGCGGTTGGCCAAACCCTTCTGATAGCCCACCATGAAGAACCAGACACCCAAGATGCAGAAGCAGATGATCGCCAGCATCAGCACCGTATAGAAAACAGAGAAGGGATGAACAAAAAGAAAGACGATGGCCGAAAGCAACCAAAACCAAAAGTGGCTGAAGATATGTGTCATGGCATAGAGGATCACCGACGACGAGGCACGCTCGGTGCCTATCTTCGGAGCCAGCTCCATGATGCGGTAAGGCTCACCGCCCATCAGTCCGCCCGGCGTGGCATAGTTGAGGGCAAAGCCCGACACCGTGATCTTGTAGAGCCACAGAAAGGGGATGCGCTTCACCGGCTTGTCGTCGGCCGACGGCTGGTTGCACACCCCCTTGATGATCAGATACCACGCAGAAGTGTTGAACACATAGAGAAACATCCACAGCGCTACGACGGCGAAAAACCAGTAGCCCGCATGTTTCAGTCCCGCCCATACTTGAGCAAAGTCAAGCTGGGTGACCATAATGATCAGTACGATGAGTCCAAAAATGAAGAAGCCGTTCTGGTATTTCTTTTTCATGCTGTCGAGAGATGTAGTATGCTAATTGTGTGTTATTGTTCCTTGCCGTTGCTTTCCTGAGCCTTAGCGGCAGGAGCGGGACGGTTGCCAAGTCGCTCCTTGATGGCATTCTCGTGCTTCTTGGGAATGGAGAAGCGCACCTTCTCGCTGTCGTCCTTTTTCTCGTGATAGAGCTTAGGCAGCGGATTGGCCAGCGGCTCGTCGTAGGCACGACGGTTGCGGAAGCCGTCGATGGCGGCGTAGATGGCGTGGCGCAATGGTGTGGGATCGGCTAGGCCCTGTCCTGCAATGTCGTAGCAAGGAGAGAGGTCGGGAGCCGTAGCCACCAAGGGCAGTCCACCGAGATAGCGGACATTGTTGTCGGGATGGAGCGTCTTGAACGGAGCCAGTCCCTGATCGTGATACATGGAGAGGATTGCGTCAAAGGCATAGTAGTCGCCTTGCTGGAAGAAGAGATCAGCCTGATAAGGGCCGAAGACATTGACACCGGCATCAGCCAACTTCTGAATAGCGGGCTCGATAGCCTCCGTCTCCTCCTTGCCCTCAGCCTTACCGTCGACGTCGGGATTAAGCGCAAGCACGGCGATGCGGGGATTGGAGACACGCATGTCGCGACGCAGCGTGGTGAAGAGGATCGCCACCTGCTCGATGATGTCGTGAGAAGTGATGGCAGCAGGAACATCCTTCAGGCTGATTTCGTCAGTCATAAGTGCCAAACGCATGTCTTCGTTGATAAGCAGGCTCTGCGCCTTCTTGCCTTCACCGATGCACTGCTCGATATATTTCGCACGACGCGGGAAGTCGAAGCCACCCACATGAGCCTCACCCTTGTCGGCAGGAGCACAGACAAGCACGTCGAAGAGTCCGTCTTTGTAGTCGGTGATGGCGCGGTCGAGGGCTTTCACGGCAGCTAACGTGGCATCGGGAGAAGGAATACCCATCTCCACCTTGATCTCCTCATCGACAGCCGGAATGATATTGAGCTTACCATCCTGGGCAGCGCTGGCGTCGTTGATGATGGTGAAGTTGTCCTTGATGCCCAATGCCTTGCTATGATAAGCGGCTACTTTGGGAGAGCCATATATAATAGGAGTGCAGAGTTCAAACATCTCTGTCTCTTCAAAAGCTTTGAAGATAAGCTCGTAGCCGATGCCGTTGGTGCTGCCGTGGGTGATGGCCACGCGTATTTTGTTGTTGTTCATGGTTGTTTGGTCTTATATATTAGTCTTGAATATTTTTATATTTGAAATCAATGATCTGTGCGCTTAGCCTGCCTCATGGTATAGAGCACGACTTCGAGACGGCGAACCGCATTGCGCTTGGTCTTGCCCGGAGCGAAGACAAAGCCCTCGACGACAATATGACGGCAAACCAAGTTGCCCTGCCGCTCGGACTGCTGCAATGGGAGCGTACGGCTGACAAACGGACCGCCCATGGCATCGCCCGTCATCATCCACAAGCCACGGTAGAAGCCGCGGCCATCGGTCAATACGCTTTCGGGCACCGTAGCCATGTGCATGCTGTCGGTCTCGCCGAGGATGTTGCGGCCAAGCATATAGTCGCGGGCACCAATGAAATAGCAGGCCTCGCTGTCGCCATGATTAGCAGCCTTCACTTCGCTGTCGCCGTGACCAGCTGTTTTAACATCAGATGCGTTGACAGGACTCCAATCACGATACACCACGATATTTTGCATCATGGTGGCTGAGTTGTTGCTCAACCAAAGGAAGTCCTTGCCTTGCTTGCTGGCAATCATGTCAGCAGGTATCCACAACTCTATGTCGAACAGTTTCCGGACGAGCTTCTCTGCTTTGGCGTTTCGCTCATGGCGCAGCATGCTGAGTTGCTTCCTTGTCTCTGAGCGGTTGAGGAGAAAGCGCAGCCGTCGTCCGATGCTGTCGATGCTATTGTGAAGCGCCGATGCCGACGGTGCTCCGATATGCACCACGGTTTGAGGCTGTGCCCACACATTGCACTCACTGCGGATGGAGGGACGGGCATAAGCCTCAGCATTGATGTCGACAATCACGATGTTGCGCGTGTAGCGAAGCGTGTTGCCGAAAGCCTTGGCGCTGACCTCCGATACGTCGAAGCTCGGTTCGGGTTGTGGCAAGCCCTCCACGTCGGCAGAGAGTGCGCTACGCACCATGCCCGCTGTGTCACCCACCAACAGTACCTCGTAGAGCTGTCCGCCGGAGCGGGGCTGCAAGCCACCGTTGCGACAACTCACAAGAGCTGACAGCAGTAAGAGCAACAGAGCACTTCTGAGGCTCATGGTGCTATGGGTAATACGCTTCACGGAACGGTGCGGTTTCTTTTATGATTCAGCTTTCTTCTTAGCAGTGCTGAGCAGTCCGCAGGCGGCAAAGATGTCTTGCCCCCGGCTGGCGCGGATCGTCGTGTAGATGCCGTGCTGTGTGAGATAGTCGCGAAAACTCTCCATCTTCTCCTCGCTGGCTCCATGCAAGGGCACGTGAGGAATCTGATGGAAGCGGATGAGGTTGACACGGCACTCAAGGCCATGAAGCAGACGCACGATAGCCTGGGCATGAGCCTGAGAGTCATTGATTCCGCCAAAGACGATATACTCAAACGAGAGACGGCGCTGATGGGAGAAGTCGTAGTTGCGAAGCAGTTCCACGATATCCCCTATCGCCATACCTCTCTCTGCCGGCATCAGCTCCTGACGCTGCTCATGGAGTGGCGAGTGAAGGCTGATGGCCACATGGCACTGGCTCTCTTCGAGGAAGCGCTTGAGCTTGTCCTTAAGTCCCACACTGCTCACGGTGATGCGCTTGGGACTCCAGGCGTAACCATAGGGAGCGGTAAGGATTTCGGTGGCGCGCAGCACGTTGTCGAGGTTGTCCATCGGCTCGCCCTGTCCCATGAACACGATATTCGTGAGCTTGTCGCGCTCGGGCAGACTGTAGATCTGATTGAGGATGTCCGTAGCGGTGAGGTAGCCCTCAAAGCCCTGCTTGCCGGTTTGGCAGAAAAGACAGTTCATCTTGCAGCCTACCTCACACGAGACGCAGAGCGTGGCACGGTCGTTCTCGGGGATGTACACCGTCTCGACAAACTTGGTGCCTGCCACTGCCGAGTCTGCGCCGGCGGTGGTCGCTACAGGGAAGAGATATTTGATGGTTCCGTCCTTGGAGTGCTGGGCATCAATGGGCTTGGCACAACCAATCTGATAGAGCTCGTTGAGCTTCTCGCGGTTGGCCTTGGAGATGTTTGTCATCTCGTCGATGGAACTCACGTGCTGGGTGTAGATCCATTTTGCCATCTGCCCTCCGGTGAAAGAAGGCATGCCGAGCGACACGGCCACTTGCTTGAGCTCGGGCAGTGTCATGCCAAGGAGATTTTTCTTATTCATGGTACTATTCATAGTGCAAAGATACAAACTTTTTGAGTAAAGTAGGGATTTTGTGCCATAAAATAGCTATCTTTGCATCATTAACACCTTATTATATAGGATTATGTCTATGGAATCATCGAGTTGGAAATATCATTGTGAACCACAAGTGAAGGTGGGAATCGTCAGTGGTATGACCATTCATTTCGCGTTGAATGGCCTCTACACTGCCCTGGGACGCAAGGCAGTAGGCGCTCAGACGGTGGAGATGATACCCCGCGGTATCGTGTGGAACAACGAGGTATATCCCGAGCTGGTCTTCTCGCCATTGTCAGATGACGCGTCGTTCTCGCTGAGCGATGTGACCATAGGCGTGAATTTTCACTGGGAGCGCAAGGAGACACAGACTTTCTTGGGTACGCTGCATCTCATTCAGAACAGCGACAAGGTATGTGCTGTCAATGAGTTGCCGGTGGAGAAATACTTGGAGAGTGTGATCTCGAGTGAGATGAGTGCTACGTCGTCTCTGGAACTGCTCAAGGCACATGCGGTCATCTCGCGGTCATGGCTGCTGGCTCAGATGGAAAAACGGAAAGGAGAACAGCCGACAGACGAGGTGAAAGCACAAGAAAAATCAGCAGCTGCCGAGATGGTGGAAGACGAGGATCGTATCGTGAAATGGTATGACCGTGAAGACCACACGCTGTTTGACGTCTGTGCCGATGACCATTGTCAGCGCTACCAGGGCATCACCAAGGAGACCAGTCCGCATGTGGCGGAAGCTATCAGACTGACACGAGGTGAGATTTTGACTTCCGACGGTGAGATCTGTGACGCACGCTTCTCGAAGTGTTGTGGCGGCGTGACGGAGGAATTTCAATATTGCTGGGAAAACAGCCCGAAGACTTACCTGAAAGCGGTGACAGACACGGCTGAAATGGTTAATAGTCAGGAAGACAAAGACAACAACAATAGCAATAACAATAGCAGCGATGCGCTGGTTCTCGACTTGACGGTAGAGGCTGCGGCTGAGCGATGGATACGCTCCACACCACCGGCATTCTGCAATACGCAAGACAAAGAAGTGCTGTCACAAGTGCTCAACGACTATGATCAGGAGACCACGGATTTCTATCGCTGGACAGTGGAATATACGCAAGAGGAATTGGCTGAACTGATTCAGAGAAAGACAACACGCAAGTTGGGCCGCATCCGCGATCTCGTGCCCTTGCAGCGGGGAAAGAGCGGCAGGATCTGTCTGCTGAAGATCATCGGTGAGAACCATGACCTGCTCATTGGCAAAGAGTTGGAGATACGCCGGGCACTCAGCAACAGCCATCTCTATAGTTCAGCCTTTGTGGTGGACAAAGTGGGTGAGGATGCCGACGGATTTCCAAAGAGCTTCACCCTCCACGGAGCAGGATGGGGACACGGAGTGGGACTCTGTCAGATTGGTGCCGCGATGATGGGCACCAAAGGCTATGACTATGACAGAATCTTAGCGCACTATTATCCCGGTGCCAGTCTCACGAAGCTATACGTTTAAAACCAGTTACGACCATTTACGACTATGCTCAATAAAACAAAAGAGAGAACACGAGCAACTTTTCAAGATCAAGAACACAGGTCGCCTTGGCTATGGGTGCCGTCGCTGTCGTTTGCCGACGGATTGCCTTTGGTGACAATTATGACCCTATCGGTGATCCTCTATAAACAGCTGGGACTGAGCAATACTGAGATCACCTTCTATACATCGTGGCTCTATCTGCCTTGGATATTGAAACCGGTATGGAGTCCGCTCATCAATGTGGTGAAGACCAAACGCTGGTGGATCATGCTGACGGAAGTACTCCTGGGCGCTGCCTTCGGTGGAGTAGCTTTCACAATACCTACCTCGTTTTGGCTGCAAGGCTCACTGTTCTTCTTCTGGGTGATCGCCTTTGCGGGTGCCAGCCACTGCATCTCTGCCGACGGCTTCTATATGCTTGGACTCAACACCCATCAGCAGGCTACGTTCATGGGGATCCGCTCGCTGTTTGACCGTCTGGCCACGATCTTCGCGCAAGGCGTACTCGTGATGATAGCGGGCAATCTGCAGGTGGTCTTCCGCAACAGCATCTCCTACTCGTGGAGTCTGACATTCTTTGGCGTCACGGGACTGTTTCTGCTGTTGTGGCTTTGGCATAACTGTGTATTGCCGTGCCCCAAGGAGGATGCCAAGCGCCCATTTGTCAACTTCCGAACCATCGGTGACGAGTTCACGCATACCTTCCGCACATTCTTTGCCAAGGAACAGATATGGGTGGCACTGATGTTCATCATCTTCTTCCGCATGCCGGAGGGACTGATGGAGAAGGTGTCAGCACTCTTCCTCATCGACTCTGGACATAACGGAGGACTGGGACTCTCGCCTCAGGAATATGGACTCGTACAAGGTACTGTGGGCATCATCGGCGTGTCGTTGGGAGGCATCTTAGGAGGCATTCTCGCAGGTAAAGACGGACTGAAGAGATGGATATGGCCGATGGCCTTGGCTTTCTTCCTGCCGCAGATGGTCTACCTGCTGCTGAGCTACACGCTCTCTTCCAGTCTGTGGATGGTCAGCCTTTGTGTGTTTGTGGAGCAGTTCGGCTATGGCTTCGGACTGACTGCCTACACCCTATACCTTATATATTATAGTCGTGGCGAATACAAGACCAGCCACTATGCACTGGGGTCCGCTATCATGTCGCTCTCGATGATGCTGCCGGGATTGGTATCCGGTGCACTGCAAGACATGATGGGCTACCGCCATTTCTTCACGCTCTCATTGGTTTTCAGCCTTCTCACCCTCTTGGTAGTAGGCCGGCTGAAAATCGACAAAGGGTTTGGGAAAGCTGAGCAGGAGCAAGAACAAGAGAAAGAACTGGAAGCATAAGGCTGCTGAGCCATACACAACATGACACTCCACAGGCAAAACAGAGGCTTCAAGCAATGTGGTTTCCATTTTTAGCGGACACCTATAATACAAATAAAAATGCCGCAACCTCGCAGAATATATTTGCGAGTTGTGGCATTATCATGTTCACCTGATTCCTATTTCGACTTCATTATCATATCTGATGATCATGTCTATTTCACGACGCCGATAATCTCTTTCACGCTCTTGCATCCGTGACGCTCCAGCCACTGAGCCATGCCATTCTTGACTTTCACGGTGACAGCGGGATCGATGAAGTTAGCCGTACCAATCTCAATGGCTGTAGCTCCTGCCATCATAAACTCGATAGCATCTTCCGCTGTCATGATGCCACCCAAGCCTATCACCGGTATCTTCACGGCTTTTGCCACATCATGCACCATTCTCACAGCGACAGGCTTGACAGCCGGACCACTGAGTCCACCGGTACCAATGCTCAACTTGGGACAGCGGTGCTCGATGTCGATGGCCATACCCATCAGCGTGTTGATGAGCGACACACTGTCTGCACCCTCTGCCTCGCAAGCACGGGCGATGTCGGCAATGGAAGTCACATTGGGCGAGAGCTTCACGATGAGTGTCTTGTGATAGACTTTGCGCACTGCCTTTACCACACTGGCAGCCCCCTCGCAGGTGACACCAAATGCCATACCGCCATCCTTCACATTGGGGCAGGAGATATTCAGCTCAATAGCCGGAATACGATCCAACTCGTCGATACGTGCTGCGCATTCGGCATAACGCTCAGGCGAAGAACCGCTCACGTTGACGGTGAAATGAGTCGGGATGTCTTTTATTTCAGGATAGATATGCTCACAGAAATAGTCCACACCTTTGTTTTGCAATCCCACGCAGTTGAGCATACCACTGGCAGTTTCTGCCATACGCGGATAGTCGTTGCCCTCGCGCCACTCCAGCGTGGTGCCCTTGACGATGATACCCCCAATTTCCTCCAAAGGCACCAAGTCGGCAAACTCCACACCATAGCCAAACGTACCGCTGGCGGTCATGACAGGATTGGATAATTCGAGCTGATGAATATTGACACTTAAATCTACCATAACAACTTCTTAATATTAAACACAGGTCCTTCTTTGCATACACACAGATTGCCTTCGACAGTCTTCTCCACACAGCACAGACATGCACCCAGTCCGCAGGCCATCATATTCTCCAACGATACCTCGCAAGGAATATTCTTCTCTTTGGCAAATCTCGCCACTGCCTTCATCATCGGAGTAGGACCACACGTCTGGATGAAATCGAAATGCTCGCGCTGCAAGACTGAGTGGTTGGTGACAAAGCCTTTCTCACCGGCAGAAGCATCTTCTGTAGTGACATATACCTTACCGAAATTCTTAAACAAATCCAACTCTAATAAATCTTTAGCAGAGCGGGCACCAAGCAGGAATACAGGCTCGCCGCCCTGACGCTTGATCTCAGCGCCCTGATAGAGAACTGGAGCCACGCCGACACCGCCACCTACTAAAAGCACGCGCAGACGATGGCTGTCATCCGGCTTTTCACAGGAAGAGGAAGCAGCAGCACTGCAAATCGTAGACTTGATAGCCGCGAGATCACTGAAAACACTGCCTAAGGGGAAGAGGCAGTTGAGTGTGTCGCCGACCTTGAGCTTAGCCATGTGCTTCGTGCCTTCACCAACAGCGGCCACCAACAGCCACAACTCATTGCGGGAGACATCTACGAAGTTGATCGAGATAGGGCGGCGGAGAAAGGTAGTGGGACTGTCCTCAACGTGGATGTTGACAAACTGTCCCGGCATCATCTCCGGAAGAGGTTGCTTGGAAGTGAGCTTGAGCAGAACATGATGATCACTGATATGATCGTTCGATGCCACTGTCAAGTCCATACAATATTTCTTCATATAAATGGATTTAATGGGTCTTCTTCTTAGCAAGAGCATCACCGCAGCGATACCGTCGGGCTTACTCTTTTTCTATTTTCGGGCTCACCCTCCTCTATATTCGGGCTTACACCTTATTATATTTAGAGGATTATATTTTGAGGAGCAACACCTCGTGTCTTCCCATCGGGCTCCCCCTCTGCCATAATTCAGCTACAAACTTACACAAAAAAAACAAGAAATCAGCATTTCTATCCCTACGATATTTCATCCGATGGCAAGAATTGCTCTTCCGCAGCCTAAATCACAACCAGTTCTGAAGACAGAAACACCTTGCAGCACATAAAAGAAGATTCCCCATGAAGCAAACCTCTATCACTTTATGAGGAATTAAACCTGCCTTATCTCGGAAGAGCCTCGATACGGCAAAAGACAGACATTATTTCTTTGGTGCAAAAGACTCCCACGTTTGATCGTCATAGAAGATTCTTATTTCCGTGATCTTTCGCTGTGGTTTGTCAACATATTTCACGATTACCTTTTCAGCCTGAGAAGCAGCAGAGCGGGCAGATTGACCACCTTTACCATTATCCTGTCCAAAGAGCAAGGGCTGCTGTGCGCCTGGAGCGGCACCGACTGAGGCTGGGGTCTCGGCACTATACCCATCGTCTGACAGTGATGTGTCGCTTGCTGTGGCATCTTCTGCAGAAGCGTCACCGGCAGCAGAATCAGACTGCTGAGCATTGTCTCCGGCAGTGGGGGAGTTGCTCACATACATCGGACCCGTGCCAAACATCAGCCAGTTGATGGAGATTTTGGGGAAGTGCTGATGGATATTCTCCACGATCTGCAAGGTTGGGCGTGTTCGACCATTGAAGATACCGCTGAGGGTGCCTTCAGAGATGCCCGTGTACTGCGCGAAAATTTTTTGCGTCATGTGCTGATTTTCCATCAGCTTCTTAATTCTGTCTTTCATATCAGGAGTCATAGAGATGAAAAGGGGCTAAAAAACCACCTTCACTTAAGTATTTGCAAAGTTAAATCAAAAAATCGATATTTGCAAATGTAAAGAGAAGAATTTTAATCCTAAAACGGTATTCAATAAATCAAATAATATAGATTTTAGAATTTGAATATTATAATCGATATACTATAATTTGCAAATTCAAATATTACCTTCAAAACGCCTATGAAGCTTTAAATCGACAATTCAAGTCAACTATTTGGCTTTGATAGGATTATATCGGCAAATTATATATAAAAAAGTCAGAAAGGGTGATTTTGCAGGTTGAAAGCCCTATATTCATGTATATGACTTCTCAAATATCTAATTTTATTATTGATAATCAGGGACTTATCATTAAATAGTATATCTGCATACTTTTGCGTTTAAGTTTTAAAATTCACGCCTGAAAATTTGAATGGTTAAACAAAATATGTATTTAATAATTCAAATAGTTTGATAATTCGATTTTGTAAATCATATTATCACTAAATTCTTCAAATTTAAAGTTTAAAATTCAGTGATTTAAAACAAAAATAAACGTTAATCTTAAATCTCGATGTACTTAGAATGCTGTTTTTCGTCATTTTGGCGAAAATTCGGGCAAGGATAGGAGTTGGTTCAAATTTTTAAAATCTCAGCAAAAAAAATTAGCATAACTTCGCTCATTTTGAGGAAGTTAGGCTTAAAAAACGGGTGTTTTCTCAACTTTCAATCTAGAGAAAAATAGGCGCTATTTTGGCGTTTTCCGGTGCTTTTTAGTGCAAAATGAAGAAGACAAGCTCCCTCATCAGCTCCTCAGGAGGGGTGTTTGGGTTGTCCAAACCCTTAATTTTAGCGTCTGTTTCTCCTAGTTTATCCAAAATCTGTAGCGTCTTTCTTCCCGAGTAGTTTTTCATACCTGTAAGATAGTCTTTCACACCCCACGGACTTCTCATGCCCAGATACTCCGCCAAAGCATATTGATCGTTGCGGTTGGGAGCATAATACGCCAGCATCAGATTCTGGAAGAAATTGAAGAGCAGCGGCACGAGGCTGTAAGCGGAGCCCGCTTTAGGATTACTGTTGAAGTAACTGATGATTTGATTTGCTTTGTAAACATTTTTGTTAACGATGGCATCTCTTAGCTCAAAGGCGTTGAAATCTTTGCTCACCCCCACATTGCGTTCTACGATGTCGGGCGTGATGCGTCTGTCGTTTTCCGGCAGTGAGATGAGCAACTTGTCGAGCTCGGAAGTGAGTCGGCTAATGTCTGCTCCGATATGGTCCGCCATCATCGCTGCACTTTTCTCGTCGATAGATGCTTTTTGCCGACTGACATAGTCGTTGATGTATTTTGGCAGCTGCCACTCCTTGAGTTTCTTACTTTCAAAAATGACACCCACCTTATCGACAGCTGCTGCAAATTTCAGTCTTCTGTTCACCGTACCATTTTTATAGCAGAAGACGAGAATTGTTTTCGGTTGAGGATGGAGCACATATTTCTCAAGTTTATCAAACGACTTGAGTCCCTGCGCCTCCTTGACGATGATCACCTTTCTTGGTGCCGTCATCGGATACTGCATCGCCAAGTCAGCGATCTGCGCCGCGTTGACATCAGCGCCGAAGACCACAGTGAGGTCGAAGGCCTGTTGCTCAGGGGTGAGGATTTGGTTTTGGAAGAAGTTGCTGAGCTTGTCGATATAGTAAGGCTCATCACCCATAAGCAAATACACGGGTGCGAACTCTCCATTTTTGAGTTGTCGCATCAGAGCGTCGAATGAAACTGAAGCTTTCTTTTCTGGCATGTTTCTGTTTCTGTTATCTGTTATTCTCGCGATAAATGACTATCTTTGCACAGTGGAAAACGCAGGAGTCACCCTGCTATGGCTCCACCAAGAATAATCACTTGCAAAGATAACAAAATGATTTCAATCAACCTACCTCATAGCGATATAAAAATAGGAGGGACCCGTGAAAAGCCGATGGTCCTGGACATCCTGCGTCACCGCTATGTGGCATTGACACCCGAGGAATGGGTACGTCAGAATTTCGTACATTATCTGATTTCCGAGCTTCACTATCCTTCGGGGCTGTTGGCCAATGAGGTGTCGCTACCGGTGGGCGCGAAACGGCTGCGGGCAGACAGCGTGCTCTATGACCGCGATATGCATCCGAGGATGATCATCGAGTATAAGGCACCGTCAGTGAAAATCACGCCAAAGGTATTGGAGCAGGTTGCCACCTACAATCTCTTGCTGCATGTCGACTACCTGGTGATGAGCAATGGTCTGACGCATTACTGCTGCAAGATGGATTATGGGAGTAAAAAATATGTATTTCTCCCAGAGATCCCCGTCTACGAAAATCTTTGAATACAGATTCTGTGATATGGATAACTCAAATTCTGCCCGAGTTACGCAGTTACGAGTTACAAAAGTAACAAAAAGCCTCATGGCTGTTGACCATGAGGCTTATTAAAAGGTTACACGGCAGCGTAGCCTTTTGTGGAGTTGTCACGCATGATGTCGCGGATATTCAATTCCTTGTATTCACCGCCTTGATGTGCTGTGGGATCCGGATGATGAGGTTTGTCTTCCTCATAACTGAAGTTCTTGTAGTTCAGTTCAGCGCATCCCCACACGATGAGCGCAGCCACGATGAACACGACCAATGCTATTGCTATATTCATAGAGCGTATTGAATTATGATTTGATACGAGTTGGAATTCTGTTGCAAAGGTAGCAAAATTAGCTGTAAAACATTTATTTTCAAAGCAGTTTTTTTCAAGCAGCTTACAAAAGAACAGCTCTACAAAGAACTTCTTTCTGCGAACACCTTTCAAAGTACATCTTTCCACAAGCCATTTATCGCTTTCTTTTCACTCCTCTTTGCGCCACAGCTTCCAGTGGGTTGTCGGGCCAGTAATGCTTGGGGTATCTGCGCCGCAGCTCCTTTCGCACCTCGAAGTAGGTATCCTGCCAGAAGCTCTGCAAGTCAGCAGTGAGCTGCACCGGCTTGAAGCCAGGGCTGAGCAATTCCATCAGCACAGGTATCTTACCGTCGTTGACGCGCGGCGTTGCGGTGAGCCCGAAGCATTCCTGAAGCCTTACACTGAGCACAGGTGCCTCCGAGCCTTTGCGATACCTCAGCTGTATCTTGCTGCCAGAGGGTACCACGATATATGTCGGTGCCAGTCTGCTGACCTCCTGCTGCTGTTCATAGGAAAGCATGTTCCACAGTACACTCTCCATATCTATTTTCCTCATCTCGTTGACCGTAGTGATCACCTTCCCGTCTTTTTCAAGATAGAAGGGCAGCCATTTCTCCGGTTGTCTGAGCACAGCGTCAGCAGAGACATCAGGCAGTCCAAGCTCGGGATGCCACTGTGCCACGAGGGCTACACGCTCTTGAAGAGCGGATGTCTTGTCGGTCCAGCTGAGCATACTCCTGCCTTCCTTCTTCGCTGCCTCGCAGATGATTCGCTCCAGCTGTTCCTTCGGCACATTGTCCAGCGGCTTCGTCTTGACCACCAGCGTACCTATTTTCATCTCTTTTTGGGCAACCACCCCACCCTGATGCGCTATCCACGTGATGTTGTCCCACCACGTAGCATAGTCTTCGAGACTTTGACTGCTGACCGGTGCGGCGAGAAAAGCCCTTCCCCTCCCTCCGTTTCCGGCGTGCAGCGTAGCGATAGCCAACCACGGGAAGCTGGTGAGCGGATCCGCCGCGTCGAGCATCACCTCTTCACCGTTGGCCATGCGATAGTTACCGTTATGGTCCACAGCCTTGGCGATACGCTCGGGATAGGCGGCAGCCACCAGAGCACCAATATCCTCCCGTGCCACATAAGCATTGCTGGGGCGTATGTCCACCATCCTATCATACTCCGCTGCAATGTTTCCGATGCGCTTCCATCGTCCCAGTGCATTCCTTCGTCTTGCGTCCTGCAAAGCCGACACACGCAGCAACAGATCAGAATAGGCATTGCTCTCCTGCGCCATCACGTCTTTTTCCTCCAAGATAGCGGCGATGTCGCAGGCCAGCGATTTCTCCTGTGCGTTTCGTGCCTGGAGTATCATTCGGGCAATTCTCGGATGACAGGGCATAGCCGCCATCTTTCGTCCCAACGGGGTGATCTGCCCCTCCGCGTTGATGGCATGGAGCGCCCGCAACTCGTTGCACGCTCTTGCCACATTACCTTTTGGCGGTAGTGTTAGCCAAGGCAGACGCTCGACATCCGTCTCACCGAAAGCCGCCACTTCCAGCACCATCGGCACGAGATCGGCATCCATGATTTCGGGCTGCCGTTGCTCCTCCATGCGCTGCTGGGTGGCATTGGTCCACAGCCGGAAGCAGGTACCCGCAGCCACGCGCCCTGCTCTACCCGCTCTCTGCCGTGCCATGTCCATGCTGATGCGTACAGTCTCAAGATGGCTCAAGTCGTTGGTAGGGTCAAAGACAAGTTTTCTGTAATAACCGCTGTCCACCACGATTCTGATGCCCTCTATCGTCAGCGACGTCTCGGCGATGGGCGTGGCCAACACCACTTTCCTCTCCCCCGGTGCAGAGGGGCTGATCGCCTCGTATTGCTGTTGTGGCGGCAGATTGCCGTAGAGCTCACACACATGGG
This sequence comes from Prevotella sp., assembly GCA_052355365.1. Taxonomy (GTDB): domain Bacteria; phylum Bacteroidota; class Bacteroidia; order Bacteroidales; family Bacteroidaceae; genus Prevotella. The sequence goes on from DAWDCC010000003.1 coordinate 68,074, forward strand.
TAGCGCCCAAACTGCAGCCCAACAGTTCCGCACATCTGATGATGTCGGCTTGTCCAGGTAGAAACGCCAGTATATCACCTTCCAACTCTCGGTGCGCTCGGCTGACAGTAGCGGCGACAGCCTCAGCGATCTTACCCGGTAGAATATCGTCTTTCGAGAGCACTGTCTCCACGGGATACATCCTACCCTGGCAGGAGACTTCGCGGGCGCCAAGGGCCTGACAAATAGCTGTGGCGTCGATGGTAGCCGACATCACAACGATGTCCAAGTCGGGTCTGAGAATGCTCCTCGCCTCTTGTGTCAGACAGAAAGCCAAATCCGACTGCAAGCTGCGCTCATGAAACTCGTCGAAGATGACGCAGCTCACGCCTTCGAGCGTAGGGTCTTCGGCCAGGCGGCGCGTGAGGATTCCTTCTGTGACCACCTCTATCCTTGTCTTCGACGAGATCTTCTTCTCGAAGCGTATCTGATAGCCTACCGTCTGCCCCACTTCCTCGCCGAGCATCTGTGCCATGCGCAGGGCTACCTGCCTGGCAGCCAAGCGGCGGGGCTCAAGCATGACGATTCTGCCCTGCACCCCACGGCTGAGCATCGTCAGCGGCAGCAACGTGGACTTACCGGCACCCGGTGGAGCTACGACCACGGCGGCATGGCGCTGCGAGAGTTCTGTGTTGAGCTTTTCAGCAATAGTGGCTGCTGGAAGCTGGCGGTATTTCTCTATGATATTCTTGGTTGGCATCGTCATTGACTCCTTATTATATATAGCTGATTTTACTCCTTAATTATATATAGATCTACAAAGTTACTACTTTTACGTGTAAAAAACACCACCGGCGACAATTATTGATTTTAGGGATAAAAATACCCAAAATATTGCGCCAATCAAAAAATAAGTAGTACTTTTGCGGTGATTTAAACAAAACTAATTTGTATCATGGTTAAAATCACATTCCCTGACGGTTCTGTGCGTGAGTACGAGCAGGGCGTCACTGGACTTCAAATCGCAGAGAGCATCTCACCGGCTCTCGCCCGTGACGTTGTATCTTGCGGGATTAATGGTGAGACAACCGAGTTAAACCGTCCCATCAATGAGGACGCAACCATCGCACTTTACAAGTTCGACGACGAAGAGGGCAAGCACACCTTCTGGCACACTTCCGCCCACCTGCTCGCCGAGGCGCTCCAAGAGCTCTACCCCGGCATCCAGTTCGGCTTCGGACCTGCCATCGAGAATGGCTTCTTCTACGATGTCATGCCGCCTGAGGGCAAGATGATCTCCGAAAACGACTTCTCCAAGATCGAGGAGAAGATGAAGGAACTCGCTAAGAAAAACGAGCCCGTCGTGCGCCGTGAGGTCTCCAAAGCCGACGCCATCAAGGAGTTTGAGGCTGACGGACAGAAATACAAGGTGGAGCACATTCAGCAGGATCTCGCTGACGGCACCATCACCACATACACCCAGGGCAGCTTCACCGACCTCTGCCGTGGCCCGCACTTGATGAGTACCGGTGCCATCAAGGCCATCAAGATCACGAGCGTGGCTGGTGCCTTCTGGCGCGGCGATGCCAAGCGCGAGCAGATGACACGTATCTACGGTATCACCTTCCCCAAGAAGAAGATGCTCGACGAGTATCTCGTGATGCTCGAAGAGGCTAAGAAGCGCGACCACCGCAAAATCGGTAAGGAGATGGAGCTCTTCATGTTCTCCGACCGCGTCGGCAAGGGTCTGCCTATCTGGCTGCCGAAGGGTACTCAGCTGCGTCTGCGTCTGCAGGAGCTGCTCCGTAGCGTGCTCAAGCCTTACAACTATCAGGAGGTCATCACTCCGGGTATCGGCTCGAAAAACCTCTATGTCACCTCAGGACACTATGCTCACTACGGCAAGGATGCCTTCCAGCCTATCCACACGCCTGAGGAGGACGAGGAGTATATGCTCAAGCCGATGAACTGCCCTCACCACTGTGAGGTCTATGCCCGCAAGCCACGCTCTTACAAGGATCTGCCGCTCCGCATCGCTGAGTTCGGTACTGTGTTCCGCTATGAGAAGAGCGGTGAGCTCCACGGACTGACACGTGTGCGTACCTTCACGCAGGACGACGCCCACATCTTCGTGCGTCCTGACCAGGTAAAGGCTGAGTTCGAGACCATCATCGACATCATCCTCAAGGTCTTCCGTATCTTCGGCTTCGACAACTACGATGCTCAGATCTCTCTTCGTGATCCCAAGGACACCGAGAAGTATATCGGTTCCGACGAGATTTGGCAGGAGAGTGAGGACGCTATCCGCCAAGCTTGCAAGGAGAAGGGGCTCAACGCTCATGAGGAGACGGGCGAGGCTGCCTTCTATGGTCCTAAGCTCGACTTCATGGTCAAGGATGCCATCGGCCGTAAATGGCAGTTGGGTACGATCCAGGTCGACTACAACCTGCCGGAGCGTTTCAAGCTGGAGTACACCGCTGAGGACAACTCCAAGAAGACGCCGGTGATGATCCACCGTGCTCCCTTCGGCTCTCTCGAGCGCTTCACCGCTGTGCTCATCGAGCACACTGCCGGTCACTTCCCCTTGTGGCTCACTCCCGACCAGGTGGCTATCCTGCCGATCTCGGAGAAGTACAACGACTACGCTAAGGAGGTCAAGAGCTACCTCGACACGCAGGACGTGCGCGCTTACATCGACGACCGCAACGAGAAGATCGGCCGCAAGATCCGCGACAACGAGCTCAAGCGTGTGCCTTATATGATCGTCGTAGGCGAGAAAGAGGCTGCTGACAAGCTCGTGAGCATGCGTAAGCAGGGCGGCGGCGAGCAGGCTACCATGCCGATGACGGAGTTCGCACAGCGCATCAAGGACGAGGTTGCTGAGCAGCTCAAAGAGATCAACGCTTAAACATTTCATTCTCTCCTGACGCTCTCAGGAGACTTTCATACCGGGGCGGGAAGCATCGAGACATGCTTTCCGCCTCGCTTTTTGTTCCCTAACAATCCCTCCCGCAACTCGTGTAACAGTTTCTCACACAGAGATACTGATAAGGCTCTATTCTATATTCCTATGTCTCGGTGATTCCATATCCCGGTTTGAGATCCATTCGTTAGCTAATTCACTGCCCTCCACTAACAACAACGAGCGTAAACACTGCTGGAAAATTTGCCCTCATCAGAGGAAACTTCTATTTTGCCTTATAAATCTGTGTCATGACACAAAGATATAAAGCAATGATCGTACTTGAAAGGAAATATTCGACCAAACGAATCTTTACAAAACAGCATCACTGCAGAGTTGCAATCTAGAGAGAAAGAAAACTTGAAAATGAGAAAAAACAAAGATGAACCATCAATTTTTGCTGGCTCATGTTGTCAAAGTACCCTTCTGATACTATCAGAAAGGCTTTCTGACCTGGTCAAAGTGCCTTTCTGACCATGTTATCTTACCGAGATGATAGCATCAAAAAGGCTTTCTGATAGGTAACACCGACAAAATTTCATTGTAAAATTACTGTTTTCTTAGAGAGAAAAAACACCATTATTCTATAACATTCTGTATATCAGATATTTATAAATCAACTCTCAAAAATCGTGAAATTGGGAGCGACATAGTAGTTGATTCAGAAAATCGCAAGGAGAAGAGCAGAAAATTGTCAGTTTTCTCAACAACAGAGATAGAAGGACATACACCGCAAGAGATCGTCTTGTTAGCTCGCACAACAGCAGCTGTTAAGAGAATCGCTTTCCCAAACAAACGATAACTGCCCCATACTAATTATCTGTCTAATTATCTGCCAAGACGCAACTGTGGTTACAGGGAGCGTCAGGAAGCGGAACTTCATCAGGAATGGACGACTCGAACTTGAGCGTGAATCCGTAAGCACCTATTAGAGCCGGATAAAAGCTGAGCAGCGCGGACGAGCAAGCACAGCCTCGAGGAGGCTGCTCATGTGTTACTTTTGTTACTCGTTACCGCATTACTCTGATATGGTCTCATTTTCCCGCAAACAAGCGTAAAATCCTTCCCTTTTGTCCCCATTCCCTCAATCCAGGCACGATCCTCACGGGAAATTATGAGGAACCAAGCAAGTATTTTAACCTGCGCCCCATCTTTTTCTGCCAAAATTGCAGTATTCTCAAATAAAATGCGTAATTTTGTCAACCCATGAATACTACAGAACTGCAAAGAATCAAACAGCGCTACAACATCGTAGGCAACAGCGATGATCTGAACCACGCCCTCGACGTGGCCCTGCAAGTAGCCCCCACCGACCTCAGCGTGCTGATCGTCGGCGAGAGCGGCGTGGGCAAGGAGATCATCCCCCGCGTCATACACGACAACTCCCCCCGGCGCCGTGAGCGTTACTTCGCCATCAACTGCGGTTCCATCCCTGAGGGTACCATCGACAGCGAGCTCTTTGGCCACGAAAAAGGTGCCTACACCGGAGCCGTCGGCGAAAGCGAGGGATATTTCGGTGTCGCCAACAAAGGCACTATCTTCCTCGACGAGGTAGGTGAACTGCCCATGGCCACACAGGCACGACTGCTCAGAGTGCTCGAGACGGGAGAGTATATTCGCGTAGGCGGACAGGAAATCAGAAAGACCGACGTGCGTATCGTCGCTGCCACAAACGTCAACATGCGCAAGGCAATCTCTGAGGGACGCTTCCGCGAAGACCTCTACTACCGACTCAACACCATCCCCATACAGATGCCGCCACTGCGCGAGCGGGGCAACGACATACTGCTGCTCTTCCGGCTCTTCGCCATGCAGATGGCCGACAAATACCATCTGCCAAAGATCACCCTCACCGACGATGCCAAGCAGCTCATGCTCCACTATAAATGGCCCGGCAACGTCAGACAGCTCAAAAACATCACCGAGCAGATGTCGGTGCTCAGCGAAAAGCGCGAAATCAACGCTGAACAGCTCAAGCACTTCATCCCCGACGATCCCGAGAGCACGGAACTCGCCACCATCAGCCAACCCGGACAGCACTCCTATGAGAATGAGCGCGAAGCGCTCTACAAGATTCTCTACGAGCTCAGAGGCAGCGTCGCCAACCTCAGGCACGACCTCAACTCCATGAGAAAACAACTCGACGATACCCGCGAACTCAACAATATGAGTGCTTACCGCAATCAGTATCTCGACACCCCAGCCTCTGCCATGCCCGCACTCTCCCCTGCCGGACACACACTGAATGGATACGACGGGGTCTCGTCCACACAAGAGGCCGAAGCCGAGGAAATTAAGACTGAGCCCGAAAGCCTTAACCTCAACGACCTCGGACGGCAGATGGTCGAGAAAGCACTCGAAAGAAACAATGGCAATAGGAAAAAAGCTGCCCAGGAACTGGGCATCTCCGACCGCACACTCTATAGAAGAATCAAACAGTATGGTCTCGATAAAAAAGAATATTAAAGTCATCCGGCATACCCTGCTGGCTCTCACGCTGCTTATCTCCACCGTCGCCCTGATGAGCGCATGCAAGGTAAGCCTGAAATTCAACGGCGCCAGCATCGACTACACCAAGACCAAGACCATCCGTATCGCTGACTTCCCCATACGCTCCAGCTATGTCTGGGGACCCATGGGACCGATGTTCAACAATCAGCTCAAAGATGTCTTCGCCAACCACACTCACCTACAGCAGGTCAAGCGGGGCGGAGACCTCGTCATCGAAGGTGAGATCACACAATACAGCCAGCGCAACAAATCCGTCTCCAGCGAGGGATATTCTGCGCAGACCGAGCTCTCCATGACCGTCAACGTGCGCTTCACCAACAACGCCAACCACAGTCAGGACTTCGAGAAGCAATTCACCTCCACCAAGAGCTACGAGACCACACAAAGCCTCTCCAGTGTACAGCAGGAACTTGTGGATCAGATGTGCAAGGACCTCACTGACCAAATCTTCAATGCCACCGTCGCCAACTGGTAATCATCATGGACATAGCGCAATACATACAACATCCTGAGCTTTTGGACCGCGAGACCGTCTACGATCTCCGCAGCCTGCTTGCGCTCTATCCTTATTACCAGAATGCACGGCTGTTACTGCTCAGTAACCTCTACCTGCTCCACGATCCCTCGTTCAACGACGAACTCCGTCAGGCTGCCATCTACATCACCGACCGAAAGGTGATCTTCAACCTTGTAGAGGCCGCACACTACAAGCTCAAAACCGACAGGCAGGAAAGCAATCGTGACAGCAGACAAGACAAGACAGAGGACAAGGGCGACCGCACCATATCACTCATCAACAACTTCCTCGACACCATACCCGAGGACGAGAAAGAAAAGGAAAAGCCCAAGAAGACCAAACGCAAGCCCACTCCCGCCGATGCCGCTGTCGACTACGTCGCTTATCTGCTGGAAACAGAAGATGACGACGAGCAGGAAACGCCACAGGAGCAGCCTCAGCTTAAGGGGCAGGATTTGATCGATAATTTCATCAATAATGACAAGGGAAAAATAAAATTGAAGGACACACCCGAGTTCCTTCCCAAAATAGAAGAAGAAGAAAACAAAGACAGCAACAAAGAGGATAAAAGCTATTTCACCGAGACTTTGGCCAAGATTTACATCAAGCAAGGCCGATATGAGAAAGCTTTGGAAATTATTCAGCAATTAAATTTGAATTATCCAAAAAAAAATGCTTACTTTGTAGATCAAATACGCTTCTTAGAAAAGTTGATATTAAATAATAAAAATAATAAGTAAAAGTTTATGTACACGTTTTTCGTTATTCTCATCGTTGTGGCATCACTGCTGATGATTGGCATTGTACTCATACAAGAGTCCAAGGGCGGCGGTCTGTCCAGCAATTTCTCCTCCACCAACGCCATCATGGGTGTGCGCAAGACCACAGACTTCGTGGAGAAGGCTACATGGGGCTTGGCTGCCTTCATGGTGGTCATGAGCATCGTCTGCGCTTACACCGCTCCGCAGAGCACCGCTGATCAGAGCGTGCTCGAGAAGGCTGCCACTGAGAGCCAGGCTACCAACCCTACCAACACACAGGGCTTCCAGGCTGGCCAGCAGGCTCCCGCGCAGGGCGCTGCTGCTAAGGGTGCTGCCGCTCCGGCTCAGGGTGCCCAGAGTGCTCCCGCAACGCCTGCTGCTCCGGCCAAATAAAAGAAAAACTGCAAAAAGTAAGGGATAAATTTGGTGGTTTCAAAAAAATCCCTTACCTTTGCACTCGCTTTTGAGAAATATCTCAGTCACTGATTATTTGCTGGCTTGGATCTCTCACAAAGCCTTACATGGTGGGCGTAGTTCAGTTGGTTAGAGCGTCAGATTGTGGTTCTGAATGTCGTGGGTTCGAGTCCCACCCCCCACCCCTCAAAAATCCCCGTAGTCCAAGCGACTGCGGGGATTTGTCGTTTATAGATCTACATTTCACCACATTTGGCGCCCCAATAGCCAAATATTGTCGTGCCTGCCGTTCTGTTGCCACGGCTGCCAATTATGCACCAGCCGCCCGGTTTGCCATAGCTGCCCATGTTATGCATTAGCCGCCCGGTTTGCCACGGCTATGCCGTGGTCATTGCTCTGCCCTCTATGGCCCGTCAGAAACCGCAAATCCCTGCCACTCCTTATGAGCGGCAGGGATTTGCTATTATCCTATCATAGACGCGGCTCAGTCTGCCTTTGCCACATGCTTGCGCTTCCCGCTAAACTCCGTGAAATCGACACGGATAATATTCACACGGTGAAACGACTTCTCGCTATACTTATACCCGATCTCCTTGAAGTCGGGCGACAGCTTATCCACCAGCAGATGCAGTGCACCCATCATCTCTTCGGCAGAGAGATGGATATGAGCCTCACCCCGCAGGATGACGCTCTCATACTCTGTGGTGAAGTTACGTGGCAGCAGATGCACGCGTCCAATGATACAAAACGACACTTGTGGATGCTGCTCCAAAGCCTGCAGCTTACGTCCCTCAGGAGCACAATGAATGTAGATGGAGTGATCACCGTCCCATACATAGTTCAGCGGCACACCATACCCCGAACCGTCGACATCCTGCATCGACAGCACACCATACTCACTCTCCCGCAAGAGCTCCAAAGCCCTCTCCTCGTCCATCAGCCTATCCTGGCGACGGACGGTGTCGTTGACATACTTCATTGCTTCAAAACCTTTTCCTTCTTAAACGTAGCAATAACGATTATTATTGTTGAATGTTGAATGTTGAGTGATGAACTAAGTCAACATTCATCATTCAACACTCAACATCGCTTACGCATTAATCATCGTCTTGATATCCTCGTCTACGGTAGAGATGGTACCGAGGCCGAAGCTGTCCTGGAGCACTTTCAGCACACCGGGAGAGACAAAGGCGGGAAGCGTAGGACCAATGTGGATATTCTTCACGCCAAGGCTCAGCAGAGCGAGGAGCACGATGACAGCCTTCTGCTCATACCAAGCAATGTTGAAGGCAATCGGCAGATCGTTGACATCAGCAGCACCGAAGATCTCTTTGAGCTTCAAAGCTACCACAGCCCACGAATAGCTGTCATTGCACTGTCCGGCGTCGAGCACACGAGGGATGCCGTTGATGTCGCCGAGGTTGAGCTTGTTGTATTTATACTTAGCGCAACCCGAGGTGAGGATCACCACATCCTTAGGCAGAGCCTGGGCGAAGTTAGCATAATAGTTACGGCTCTTCATACGGCCGTCGCAACCACTCATCACCACGAACTTGCGGATAGCACCACTCCTGACAGCCTCCACAATCTTATCGGCAAGAGCGAACACCTGATCGTGAGCGAAGCCGCCGACAATCTCGCCATGCTCAATCTCCTCAGGAGCCTGGCAGTGGCGTGCCAGCTCGATGACCTCAGAGAAGTCCTTATGGCCGTCGGGACGTGTAGCGATATGCTTCCATCCGGGGAAGCCCGTGGAGTTGGCTGTGAACACCCGACCTGCATAGTTAGCTTTCGGTGACGGCGGAACGATGCAGTTGGTGGTGAAGACGATAGGACCGTTGAAGTGAGCGAACTCCTCTTTCTGCTTCCACCAAGCATTACCGTAGTTGCCTACGAGGTGCTTGTATTTCTTCAGCTCAGGATAGTAGTGTGCCGGCAGCATCTCGCCGTGAGTATAGACATCGATACCCGTACCCTCTGTCTGCTCCAGGAGGTCAGCAATATCGTGGAGGTCGTGACCACTAATGAGAATACCCGGACGCTTACCTACGCCAATGTTCACCTTCGTGATCTCAGGCTTACCATAAGCTCCCGTGTTTGCCTTGTCGAGCAGTGCCATCACGTCAACACCATATTTACCAGTGGTGAGAAGCAGCTGCAGCAGACTGTCAGCAGTAGCGTCGGGGTTGGTAATACCGGCCAAAGCCTCAGCCATGAAGCCGGCGATAGCCTCATCGCGCAGTCCCAGACGTGCGGCATGCTCGTAATAAGCAGCCATACCCTTGAGTCCGAGCACGATGGTCTCCTTAAGTGAGCGGATGTCTTCGTTGGTAGTGCGCAGCACGGTCTCGCGGTCGCCCTCAGCCTCGTAGTCGCTCTTCTCGCCGCCCCACTCTACTTCGTGATAGTTGGGCAGTGCCACTCCGAGCTCAGCAGCCTTAGCCAGCAGCTGTTTCTTCAATGCGATACCCTTGTCGACTTTCTGCAGCAGTGCGCTGTCGTCAAAATTGGCATTGGTGATAGTGGCAAAGAGTGCGTCCACGATGAAATCATCCACAGCGGTATCATCACTCTGTCCCTGCTGCAACAGCGCGTGATAGATGGTACCTACACCACGTGTCACGCTCAGCAACAAGTCCATCCAACGGCTTGTCTCGGGTTTCTTACCACATACGCCACTCACAGTACATCCTGTACCCTTGGCTGTCTCTTGACATTGATAGCAAAACATCATATCTTTCTTCTGATTATAAGTTATATTTATTATCTAATGATTAGTTACAAATTCTGTCCGTCAAAGTGCGATGCCTCCATCTCGATGGCTTGGGGGAAGATAATGTCGTTTTCGACATGGGTGTGCTTCTTGAGGTTCTCTCGGAACTCGCTGAGCTGGCACATCAACTCCATATAGTCTTCCGATGCGTCGGCCGGATCCTGGTAGTCGCTGAACCGTGTGGCGATGCGCCTTGAGCACATAGTCTGCAAGGAGATCTTGTAGCCACTCGCTAAAATTGTATCTGCTTTTATCTTCCATCTTGTGCTGCTTGATTAACGATTGACGGGTGCAAAGTTAGGAAGATAGAAAAGGAGCACCGGTAACAATTGTTACCTCAGCATATTAATTAGAGTTAAAGATGAAAAATACATCACTAAGAGAGAATGTCGATTAAACTTTCAAGAGGTACCAACGTCATATAAGTGTTTTTGCACAACAAACAAATCACCGTATTATTCAGAATAGAATATTCAATCAGATATGAAGAAAGCATTACTCCTTGCCTTGCTATTGATGATGACGATAGCATCAGCGACAGCGCAGCAGAAAATCCAGGGTACGCTCATCGACCGCGACTCCAAAGAGCCCGTGCCTATGGTCACCGTTCAGCTGCTCAAAGCCGACTCTGCCTTTGTTTCCGGCACCGTGAGCAATGACAGCGGTAAGTTTGTCATTCAGACGCCTGCTCCCGGCAAGTATCTGCTGAAGATTTCCAGCATCGGCTATGTCACCGCCATCAAGCGTCTGCAGATGGAGGCTGAGCACGACTTGGCTCTGGGCAATATCATTATCCACTCCGATGCCGTGATGCTCAAAGAGGCACAGGTGACGGCTCAGGCTCTGAAGGTGACTCTCAAGGAGGACACCTTTGTATATAACAGCGCTGCCTACCGTACCCCCGAAGGCTCCACCATCGAGGAACTCGTCAAGCGATTGCCCGGCGCTCAGGTGAGCGACGACGGTAAGATCACCATCAACGGCAAGGAGGTGAAAAAGATCATGCTCGACGGTAAAGAGTTTATGACCGGTGACACCAAGACGGCCATGAAGAATATCCCGACAAGCATCATCGACAAGGTGAAAGCCTACGAACAGAAGAGCGACTTGGCACGTGTCACCGGCATCGACGACGGTGACGAGCAGACAGTGCTCGACTTCGGTACAAAGGCTGGCATGGGCAAGGGTACCATGGCCAATGTCGATCTCGGTGTGGGTACCAAGGACCGGTATGCCGAAAGATTCTTCGGCGGATGGTTTAACAAGGAAGCCCGCGTCTTTGCTATGGGCAACGCCAACAATGTCAACGACATGGGATTTGGCGGACGTGGCGGCTTTGGCAGAAACCGCAATGGCCTCAACGCCTCGAAGATGGGTGGCGTGAATGTCAACTATGAAAAGAAAAACGTCATCAAAGTAGACGGCAGCGTCAGATGGAACCACAGCGATGGCGACATCTACTCGAAGAACTCCAGTGAGAACTTCGTCAGCAAGTCGGCTTCCTTCTCCAACAGCCTCAACCAAAGTTATTCCCGCTCCAACAGTTGGAATGGGCAGGCACGCATCGAATGGACACCCGACACGATGACCAATATCATGTTCCGCCCCACTGCCAGCTACTCCACCAGCGACGGACTGGGCAACAACAATTCTGCTTCCTTCAACGATGACCCTTATAAATATGTGGTGGATCCGCTCTCTGAGGACGGTTTGAAGACACTCGACGAGAATGGACTGCTCGTCAACAGCCGACGCAACACTTCCATGAGCTATTCATGCAACAAGAGCCTCGGCGCTGAACTGCAATACAACCGGCGCCTCAACAGTCGCGGACGAAACATCACACTACGTGCCGATGCCAACTACTCCGACAACGATGGCAAGAATCTCTCCACCAGCAACGTGCATCTCTATCAGATTCTCAACGCGCTGGGACAGGACTCTACCTATCAGACCAATCGCTATAGCGTCACGCCGACAAAGAACTACGGCTATACCTTGCAGGCTACCTACAGCGAGCCACTGTGGCGTGGTGCCTTCCTGCAGTTGCGCTACCGCTTTAAATACAGCTACAGCAAGAGCGACCGCTCCACCTATGACTTCTCCAACCTCGGTGAAGACTTCTTCTCGGGTATCAACGGCGCCTACCGCTCATGGGACAGCTACCTCAACCGCCTCGCCAATCCCTACACCGATTATCTCGACTCCAACCTGAGCCGCTACTCTGAATATAAAAACTACACGCATATCGTGAAGCTCATGCTGCGCATGATACGCGCCAAATGGCAACTCAACGCCGGTGTGATGGCACAGCCACAGAAGTCGCACTATATTCAGGACTATCAAGGTATCAGCGTCGACACCACACGCAATGTCTTCAACGTCTCCCCTACCTTCGACTTCCGCTACCGCTTCAGCAAGGTCAGCAACCTGCGCATCAACTACCGCCCCAACACGTCACAGCCCAGCATCTCACAGCTCCTCGACATCACCGACGACTCTGACCCGCTCAACATTCAGAAAGGTAACCCGGGACTGAAACCGTCGTTCACGCAGAACTTCAGATTCTTCTACAACAACTACTGGGAGAAGACACAACGCGCTATGATGGCGCACCTGGGATTCTCCACCACGAACAACTCCATCAGCTCTAAGGTGACTTACGACGAGAAGACAGGTGGACGCACCACACGACCGGAAAACATCAACGGCGACTGGAACATGAACGGTGCCTTTATGTTCAACACGCCGCTCGACTCGGCCGGTATCTGGAACATCAACACGTTCACGAATATGAGCTATGCTAACAACGTAGGTTATGTGACGCTCAACAACGCCTCTGACTCGCAGAAAAGCACTACCAAGGATCTCAACCTTTGGGAGCGTCTCTCGGGCAGCTACCGCAACAGTTGGCTGGAGGTGGAACTCGACGGACAGCTCTCCTACCGCCAATCTCGCAATGAGCTGCAGTCCACCGCCAATCTCGACACTTGGCAATTTGCCTACGGTGCTAATGTCAACTTTACACTACCGTGGGGTATGTCGCTCTCTACCGACCTCCACGAGAACAGCCGCCGAGGTTACAGTGATCCTTCGCTCAACACCAACGAGCTGGTATGGAATGCGCAACTCTCACAGAGCTTCCTGCGTGGTAAGCCCCTCACGGTGATGTTGCAGTTCTACGACATTCTTCACAACCAAAGCGACCTCTCACGCACCATTACGGCCATGCAGAGCAGCAACACGGAGTATAACAGCATCAACAGCTACGTGATGCTCCACGTCAACTATCGTCTCAACCTCTTCGGTGGTAAAGGCATGGGACCCGGCGACGGCCATCGTGGTCCAGGTATGGGTCCTGGTCGTGGAGGACGCCCGCCAATGGGTGGCTTTGGTGGTGGCAGACCTCCACGTGGCGGCGGCTTCAGTGGATTCTAAAGCATGAAGCATGATAGCACAAAAACACTAAAGCTCTAAAGCATAAAAGCACAAAAAAAGGGAACTCTTCAATGAGTTCCCATTTTTTGTTGTATAAAGGAAGCTGTTCTTGACAGCCCCATATATAATAAGGTATATCCCTACTGTGCTTTCACTGCCTTGGCGAGTTTCTCCAATGCCTGACGGATATACTCTCGTGGTGAGCCTACGTTGAGTCGCATGAAGCCTTCACCGCCGGGTCCGAACATCTCGCCGTCGTTGAGAGCCAGATGAGCCTTGTCGATAAAGAGGTCGAGTAGCGCTTCATGGCTCAAATGCAGATCCCGGCAGTCAAGCCATACAAGGAAGGAAGCCTGAGGGCGCAGCGGACGGATACCTGAGATATGCTCCCGACAATAGTCTTCCACGAAGCGGATGTTATCCTCCACGTAAGCCAGCATCTGCCGACGCCACTCCTCTCCCTTGCGGAAGGCAGCTATCGTGGCGATATGGGCAAAGATGTGCGCCTCATCCAATTCGTTGGCCTTGAGCCAGCCATAGAAGCGGTCACGCAATTCCTTGTTCGGCACGATGGCGTGACTGGTGATGATGCCTGCGATATTGAATGTCTTCGTGGGCGACTGAAACGTGATGCTGATGTCGGCAGCCTTCTCCGACACATTGGCAAACGGTATATGACGGTGCCCGAAGAGTGCCATGTCGCAATGGATCTCGTCTGAGATGACCAATAGGTGATGATCATAGCAGAAGTCAGCGAGTCGGCTGAGCGTCTCACGTGTCCAGCAAATGCCACCCGGATTGTGAGGATTGCAAAGGATCAGCAGCCGGCACTTGTCGTCGCAGACTCGTTCCAAGCCCTCGAAATCCATGTCGTAGTAGCCAGCCTCCCGTCTGATGAGCGGATTCCACACCACTTCCCGATGATTGCCCCGGGGCGTGAGGAAGAAAGGATGATAGACCGGTGGCATGACGACCACCTTCTCGTCGGGCTTCAGAAAGATGTTGCAGACCAGTCCTATGCCCTTGACGATACCAGGGATAAACGACAGCCACTCCCGCTTGATGTCCCACTGATGATGGATGAGCACCCAGTCGTGGATAGCCGGGAAGTAATCTTCCGGCTCTACTGTGTAGCCGAGAATAGGATGATCCAGCCGATGACGCAAGGCATCGAGAATCTCCGGACAGACAGCAAAATCCATATCTGCCACCCACAAGGGTTGCAGGTCGTCACGTCCCCAGCGTGGCTTCAGTGCCTCATGCATGAGATCGCCCGAACCACGGCGCTCAATGATCGTATCGAAATCGTATTGCATAAAAAGCCATTTATGTTGAGAGTTAAGACCAGATAGTTCTAAGCCCAACTCTCATAATTTCTATGATTAGCCCTCCAAAGCCTGCTTGATGTCCTCAAAGAGGTCGTCAACATCCTCCAATCCGATGGAGAGACGGATCGTCGTGTCGCTGACGTCCATCGCCTTTTTCATCTTGTCGGGGAAGAGGCCAAAGATCGTACTGGCCGGATGGATGGCCAGCGTGCGGTTGTCGAAGAGATTGGTGGCACGATGGATGAGCTTCAGATGATCAATCATGCGGAAGCAGGCATCCTTCGACTCCAAATCGATGCACACCATGGCACCTGCTGTGGAGCCGAACTGCCGCTGTGCGAGCTCGTGGAAGGGATTATCCTCCAAGCCAACATAGTTGACACGTTTGATCTGAGGCAGTATCAGAAGCCTGCGAGCCAAAGTCAATGCATTGGAGGATTGTACACGATAGCGTGCGTCGAGTGTCTCCAGTCCCATGGTCTGCAGGAAAGCTACCTGCGGAGTCATGTAAGCACCGAGATTAAAGAGCATCTCATTTTTCATCACCTCATCAAAATGCGGTGTAGTGCCATAGTCGATGACCAGTCCGCCTAATGATGTAGCGCCACCGCTGACATACTTTGTGCTGGACACCACCTCGATGTCCACACCCAAGTCATGGGAAGAGAACATTGTGAAGGGAATGGTTGTTGTGTCGGCTACCAATGGGATATGATGGGCATGGGCGATCTCTGCCAACTTGCTCAAGTCAGCCACCTCCATCTGCGGGTTGGTGATGATCTCCAAAAAGATGCAGCATGTATTCTCGTTGATGGCAGCCTCAACAGCCTCGGGATCCGTCAGGTCAGCAAGCTTGCAGCCCACACCAAACTTACGGAGCGTGGACATGAGTAAAGAGAAAGTGTTGCCGAAGAGATGCTTCGACGTCACTACGTTCTTTCCCTGTGCTGTGAGCGCCATCATGGTATTGCTGATGGCAGCCATACCACTGTTGAGCGCAATGACATTCTTTGCTCCTGTGAGCGCCTTGACACGCTCCTCGAAGTTGGAAACCGTAGGATTCTCACAACGAGAATAGTCCGGTGCGTCGATACGGTTGCAAAAGGCATCGCTCATCGTCTGAGCATTGTCAAACTCATAGGCTACTGCGTTGTACACGGGCATACTGAGTGCGTCATACGCGTCGCGCCGCTTATAAGGCACATGTATGGCTTGTGTCTGTTTGTTCATAATCTCTTACCAATATAGTTCTATAACGAAAGTTCTGCTTGAGTTACCCCCCCACGTCATACAGAATACCACTCTATAGCATGATTAATACCACTGCACAGCATTGCTGTAACCGCTTCGCTTGTCATACTTCAGCGCGTCGGTAAGCGTTGATGCGTTGCATCGGAAGGTGAAGTTATAGCTCGTGTATGGAGCCAGTACCACAGAGCAACTCATGTTGAAGCAGTGAAGGTCACGCTGTAACGACGCCGTGGTCATTGACATCTTGTGATTGTCGAAATCATAACCACTGGAGAAGCTGATATTCCATCCGTCGCTGATGCGCAGGTTACCACTCATATTGAGTGTCTGAGAGAAGCTATAGGGATAGCGCATAGTCTTATAGTTAAACTTCCCGGAAGTGTTCTCACGCATCGTGATGCCATAGCCGAAGGTGATAGACCAAGGCATAGAGAAGCGCATATAGCCGTCGTCATCTGTACTGGCTTTTCCGCCACCACTCTTCTTCTTGGCTCCGTTCTGCGCCTTGATCATCTCGTCATCGACATTACTGTTGATGTCGGTGTCTATGCCTTCGTCGTCATCATCATTGTTGTATTTGTTTTTGTTGTCCTTGTCCTCGTCGCTGCCACCGCCAAAGAGCTTGGCGATCTTCTCGGGAGTCAGCGTGTAGGAGATGTTCTGCGACATTCCTTGGAAACGACCGAAGCGTCCACGTCCCCACTCTGTGTGGTTACCGACATAAGGTTTGCCATTCTCGTCGAGATCCCAAGCGTAGGTGGCAAAGACCGCATTCATGTTGAATGTATAGTTCTTCCACCATTTCAGTCTCAGGCGCATGCTCAGATCACTCCACTTATGATAAGAGGCCGCCATATTGTAGGACATGCTGGCACCGAGCTCATCTATAAGGCTGATCTTCTTATAACCCGTCGAATCCTCGTCGCTCTTGATTTTCATCTCAAGATTGTTGGACAAGTCCATCGAGATGCTACCCGTCTTACCTTTTCCCGGCACGGAATAGAGCTGATCGGAATAGGGTGAATACTCCACAAGCGACACGTTGCCGTCGGCATCTGTCTTCTGATAGGTCTGATAATAGCCGTAGCGCGAAGCGCCGAAATCAGGTGCATAGCTGAAGGAGATTTGCGGTGTGATGACATTGCGGATGGCCTGAATCTTATCACCGAAGATCTTTCTGTTAGGGATGGCAAACAGATAGAGCTTGGTATTGGCCGAGAGACTCAGGTTCCAGTTATAGACATTGTGGAATCCGTAAGTCGTATCACGCACCTCTTCCTGTGTCGCCTGATCCCACGAGCGTGTGACCTTGCTCGAATACATACGGTCGGTGAAGTTGAACGAGGGCGAGATGTTGATATAGTTGAACAGCGTGAAGTTGCCGCTGATCGGTATATTGTGCTGCATGCCATTCTTCCAGTCCTTGATGAGGTTGGAGTGTATGAGCTTGTCTTCCTTTGTGTTGATCGAGTTGCTGAGCTGTCCGGTATAGCTCATCGAGATCTTCTCATACCATTTCTCATCACCCACCTGATGCTTGCGGCGGAAAGGATAGAAGCGAGAGATGTTGATATTCAGGTCGGGCAGCGTCATGGCGATACTCGAGTCACACATATTCTGCGAGAGGTTGGCAGAAGAACTCAGCGACAGCCCGATGCTGGAGAAGGTAGTGCTCCAACTTACCGAAGAGGTACGTGTCGACTGCGTGAGCGACTGCGGATTGTACATACTCGTCAGGTTGTTGCGCTCATACTTCGATGACGCAAAGTTGATGCTGGCAGCAAGACTACTGAAAGGATTGGCTTTCGGGTCCTGCCGATGGCTCCATTGTAGTTTGAAGCTCTTCTGCTCAGAGAAGTCCGGCATGCCCTTGTCACCGGTCTTGGTGTCCTGGTAGCTGAAGAGGAACGAGCCACTGTACTTATATCGTTTTCTATAGTTGCTGGCTGCCGAGAAGCCCCACGAGCCTTTGGTATAGATTTCACCCAAGAGCTTCAGATCCCATTTGTCACTTATGGCAAAATAATAGCCACCGTCGCGCAGATAGAATCCACGGCTGTTCTCGTCACCATACGTCGGCATGATGAAGCCACTGGAATAGCTCTTGGTGAAGGGGAAGAAACCATAAGGAATGGCGAATGGCAACGGCACATCGGCCACTACCAGATATGCCGGACCGAAGACCACATCCTTGCCGGGACGTACCTTGGCACGCGACAAAGCAATATAGAAGTCGGGATGGGGTGCGTCGCAGGTGGTGTAGCGTCCGTGAGCCAGATAGATCTCGCCATTGTCGTTGCGCTTCGACTGCTCACTGGTCAGGAAGCCATCCTCCTGCTTGGTATATACGTGTTTGATGAAACCTTTCTTGGTCTTGAAGTTAAACGACATCGTGTCGGTGTCGTAAGTGTCCTGCCCCATGACAAAGACCGGCTTACCCTTGATACCATCCTTTGCCGTGGTGTCTTTGGAACCGGTAGCATGTACAAGACTGCTGTCAAGACTCAGCTTGATCTTGTCGCTCTTCAAGTCCATATTCTCGTACTTCACCTCAGCCGAACCGTAGAGATGGGCGGTATTGGTAGAGGCCATATAGACCAGCGAGTCGTCGGCTTGATAGTTGACGGGGGCGTCAATGCCGTTTTTCTTCTTTCGGTTGATGGAGTCGAGGAGTAGCGAGTCGTCTACCGCCTTGTTGTGGTGATAGACAGCGAGTTGCAGAGAGTCCATACCCGTTGTGTCGGTAGCGGCACCATCAGCTTGTAATCCTTTGACACGGGAGGAGTCCGTCTGCGTGGTATCAGCCTTCTTGCCGGTAAGCCGCTTGTCGGAAGAAGGCATAGCGCCACTGGCCATGGCTACAGCCATGACACCCACTGCCGATAATATAATGAAAGGCTTACTTCTCAATGGATATTCTGAATAATGTGAAAACAATGAATGGCGCTCATCATGAGCTATGCAAAATTACGCAATATCTGTTGAACAAGCGAGGGTTTTCGCATTTTTAACGTTCAGGTTCAAACAGTGTTTTCCATTGCAGGAAACGCTGGAGACCATCCTCTCCAAACTTGGCGATGCTCTTTGCGGCCTGCTCTGGTGTCTTGACTTTCTTGAGATTGGACTTGCTGTAGAACTTGTCAGCATAGCAAATCAGCTTCTCTTCCAGTGTCTCAGGCAGGAAATCCTGATGTGGCAATGGCAGGTTCTGCCGGATGATCTCCTCTTTGGACAGCCCGGCGCCAGTATGCCGCTCGCACACGCGGGCATGCCTGGGATAGCCTTCCTCACGCATCAGCTCTGCGCCCAAACGGCCGTGACAAATATAAGGCTCTGTACCAGGGCAGGCAATGCCGGGCGCGTCACAGCGAAAGATGCCGATATCATGAAGCATTGCCGCCTCCTCGACAAACTGTCTGTCGAGATTCAACTCGGGATGACGGTCGCAAATCTCCAATGTCCGCGCTGTCACAGCACGACTGTGAACGAGCAGGATATGGCGCAGCTCATCGTCGGCCGGGTAGTATTTGTCTATGATCTTCTGATAATCCATATAAAACGAATTCATCATCCACCCTTCTCCCTGCTTTCTTACAGCCTCTGCTACGCACAGTGACGGCAGTCTGCTCTCACAGAAAGCAAAGAGAAGAATAGATGATGAAATATGATATTAGTGTTGACGCTCTATATAAGCGATGACGTTGCCTTTCTGTACTTTGCTGCCCTGCTTGGCGTTGATCTCCACGAGTTTGCCGCCGAGATCAGCCTTGACCTCCACAAACTCGCCCCAAGGAGCCTGAATATAGCAGAAGGTGTCGCCTTCCTTATATTCCTTGCCAATGTAAGGTTCTACGGCAGGAGCACACTCGCCCTCGCCCTGGAACTCCCAGAACACCTGGCCCTTCACCGGAGCGACGATAGCGTCAGCCTTGGCGTGCTTGAAGGCGGCGAGCTCCTCTGCAGAGAGTTTGCTGCCCATCTTGGCATCTTTAGCCTTCTGCAGGTCAGCCAGCATGTTCTTCTTAGCCTGACCGCTCTTGTAGTTGCGATACTGCTCGGGGTGCATGGCGAGCTCGAAGAGTTCTTCGTCGTCCTTGCCATAGTCCCATCCGTTCCTGTCCATCTCCTTCTTAAAGTCCTCCAAAGCGGGCTTCAGCAAGGTGTGCGGATCGATGTCGGTGAACTCATAGTCTTTCTCCTTGGCCAATTCCTTCAGCTCGGGAGCAATCTCGCCGGGCACCTTACCACTGCGGCCGAGGATCATACCCCACATGGAATCATCCATGTAGACATAGCGACCCTTGCCCTGCTCCATAGAGAGCAAGTTCATCAGAGAGATGTTCTTGGTATACTGAGAGAATGGTGTCACCAATGGTGGATAGCCCACACGCGGCCATACGTAAGCGACTTCGTTGAAGAGTTTGATAAGCAGATCGTCGACGCTCAGCTCTGGCTCTCCTTTCTTCTTACGCAGATTGTTGATGGTTCCGCGGATACCGCCCAGATCGCTCATCATCGAACCCATCATACCGCCGGGAAGTCCGCAGCTCAGCAGGAGTGAGGACATCAACTTGTTTTGGGGATTGATGAAGTAGCCCAACCACTCATCGATGAATTCCTGAGTCAAGGCACGTGCCTTCATGTAAGCGTCCATATTGATGTCAGCCACCTCAAAGCCAGCGTTCTTCAACATGCTCTGCACAGAGATGATATCGGGATGAACCTTACCCCACGACAGTGGCTCAATGGCAGTATCGATAATGTCAGCGCCGTTCTTGCAGACTTCCAATATAGAAGCCATGCTCAGACCCGGACCGGAATGGCCATGATATTCGATAATGATCTCAGGATGCTTATCCTTGATCATCTTGGTGAGCTTGCCCAGGAAGGCAGGCTGACCGATACCGGCCATGTCCTTCAGGCAGATCTCCTCTGCACCGGCCTCTATTTCCTGATCAGCCAGATGGCTGTAGTATTCAAGTGTATGGACGGGAGAAGTGGTGATACACAGTGTTCCCTGCGGTGTCATACCTGCTTCCTTGGCCCATTTGATAGACGGCGCAATGTTGCGGATGTCATTCAGGCCATCGAAGATACGGGGAATGTCCACACCCTGAGCATGCTTGACACGATACATCATTGCACGCACGTCGTCAGGCACAGGATACATACGTAGCGCATTCAAGCCACGGTCGAGCATGTGGGTCTTGATGCCGGCCTCATTGAAAGGCTTGCAGAAGGCACGCACTGCATCATTAGGATTCTCACCGGCCAGGAGCTGCACTTGCTCAAAAGCGCCGCCATTGGTCTCCACACGCGAGAAACATCCCATGTCAATGATGACCGGAGCGATACGCTCCAACTGATCCTTGCGTGGCTGGAACTTACCTGAGCTCTGCCACATGTCACGATAAACGAGACTGAACTGAATTTTCTTACTCATATTTATCTACTACTTCTGTTTTCATCTATTTCTTGCTGTGGGAGTCTCTTCCTCCCTCACTAAGGCTGCAAAATTAAATAAAAAAAAACAAAATACGGCTTGTACGATTGATTTTTTATGATTTATAACTATCTTTGCACTCAAAAAGTAACACTCTCGATGATACGTGCAAAAACATTGATGACAGTCACTTTGGCCGCAGGCTTGTTTGGAGCTTGCAGCGGTGACAAAGCGACAAAAGATCTCTCCAACATTCAGTTGGAGTCGGAACTGAAAATCACAGGCGACAAGACCGTCTATGGACTGGCCTGCGAGGGCTGCAACGACTCTACCGTCCTGCTCCTGCCCAACGACGGAAGCGATCCGGTAAAATACGACATCATTGACGCCACACGCAACCACAAGGTCCGCGGCAAAATCAAGACGGGCGACTGGATCTGTCTACTTACCAACAAAAACGATAAGCACGTGGCTGACTTCGTAATGGATCTCGACCAGTTGCGCGGCATCTGGTGCTATATCGTCATGCCGAAGATGCGCGACTACGACAAGATGAGCAAGCGCCTGCAGGCTCGTATGATGGAGAATATGAGCGACTCGATGAAAGAGACGTTCCTCATCCCACGCGAATATGGCTTCTGGCTCAAGCGACAGTGGCAGGCTCAGAGCGTCGGCTATGTCAAGGAAAGCAGCACATTGGCCGAAGAGAGTCCTGTCGTCTATCCCCAGTTGGGCTTCTATGTTGCCTGGGGCATCTGGAATGGTAAGATCATCATCGCAAGAGGCACCCCGAAGTTCAGCGACACCGGTCAGGTGACGGTGACGAATATGGTCAACGACACCTGCGACGTGGACTACTTGGATGCCGACTCTCTCGTGCTCTCGTCCGACGGACAGAGTCGCAGCTATTATCGTAAAAACGACATCAACGACGTCAACAAGCGGGCCAATGCCATCGCGGCCATGCGTAGCAAACAAGCGCTCCAGCAGGCCACGGAAAACAAATAGCATGCAAAAACGGCTGTCTCTCCCCAGAGACAGCCGTTTTTTCCTTTCTAAAAAGACAAGCCGCGACCCAAGCAAAGTTTATTCGTGCGTCTCGAAACGTTTCCGCGCAAGGAGTTCATAGCGCGTGCCCTCGCGACCATAGTTGGCATAGGGATAGATGCTGATGCCGCCACGGGGCGTGAACAATCCCGTCACCTCTATATACTTAGGATCCATCAACTTGATCAGGTCCTCCATAATGATGTTGACACAGTCTTCATGGAAATCGCCGTGATTGCGGAAGCTGAAGAGATAGAGTTTCAAGCTCTTGCTCTCCACCATACGCACATCGGGGATGTAGCTGATGCGAATCTCCGCAAAGTCGGGTTGTCCGGTGATGGGACAAAGCGACGTGAACTCCGGACAGTTAAACCGCACCCAGTAGTCGTGGTCCTGATGTTTGTTGACAAAGGTCTCCAGCACTTCCGGAGCATAGTCCATTTTGTATTGTGTTTTGGCACCGAGGACTTTCAGTCCCTCTGATTTGCGTGTATCTCCCATTTTGCTATATTATTTAAATCATCTGATTTCTACCTTTCCAGTCCCATCAGAGGCTGAACACATTCCATATATTATAGTTGACGCCTATGTCGTAGACATCCTCGCCCTCATGCTCCTTGAGCTTCTTCACGACGCGGATGGTCACCGGCAGCGCAATGATCTCATAGACTGTCTTGAGCACCACTTGCCACAGCATCAGTGCGGGCAGAGCCGAGAGCGGCACTACTCCGCCCAAGGCCAACGGAAAGAAGATGAGAGAGTCACAGCTCTCTCCGGCTACAGTACTCCAAATGGCGCGGGAGGAGAAATGACGGCCTTGATCGCGGATCTTCATCTTGCTCATAACATAAGCGTTCATGAAACTGCCCACGATGAAAGCCACAAACGAAGCCAACGCGATGCGGGGCGCCAAGCCAAAGACAGCATGAAAACCCTCTTCATTGTGCCAGTAAGATGCCCCAGGAATGGCATCGCAGAGCGCGCCCATCGCCACGAAGAAGAAATTCATGCCAAAGCCCAGCCATATCAGAAGACGGGCCTTGCGGTAACCCCACACCTCGCACACGCAGTCATTAATAATATAGGAGATCGGAAAGACCAGCAGTCCGCCCGTCAGATTGACAGGCCCTACAGCGATCTGCTTGGTTTCCAACACGTTTGCCGTAATCAGGCAAACACAAAAGAGGATGCTGAACAGCATAAACAGCATACTCACGGTTTGTTTTTCTTTTTTCATGTTCTTGTTTTTAAAGAGGTTAGACAAGCACTCTGTAGAATGTTGAATGTTGAATTTAAAACAATGTTGAATGATGAATGTTGAATTTAAAACACGCTGACGGGAACGGTACCAGGCCTAAACCTGATAAAGGAGATAAGCGATATATCCAATGAACAGCGTCGTCAGCGCAACACCTTCCCAGCGCTCGATACGGTACTTGGTGTAGGAGAAGAGCCAAAGCAGTATCATGGTGATGACCATCACGCTGAGGTCTACAGTGGTGATGCCTTGTATGCTCATCGGCGAGATGATGCCGGTGACGCCAAGAATCATCAGGATATTGAACACATTGGAGCCCAACACATTGCCGATGGCGATACCGCTGTTACCCCTACTGGCAGCCACTGTGCTGGTTGCGAGCTCGGGCAGCGACGTGCCGCAAGCCACTATCGTCAGTCCGATCACGGCATCGCTCACGCCCAAGGTATGGGCCAGCGCTGAGGCATTATCCACAAACACCTCTGAGCCAACGATCAATCCGACCAGTCCGATTACGATCAGCAAAGACGACTTACCCACGCTGAGGTTGATCGGCTGCTCCAAAGGATCCTTTTCCTCCTTCATGCCTTTCTTGGCTTCTTGGAGCGTCAGATACATGAACACGAGGAACAAAACAAACAAGATGGCGGCATCTACCCGACTGATGTTACCGTCCAAACAGAGCATCAGCAGCACCACAGAGGCGACAAGCGCAAACGGGATGTCGCGCTTCACGGTAGCATGAAGGATGGTGATTGGGGCTACTAAGGCAGACACGCCCACGATGAGCGTGGCATTGAAGATATTGCTACCCACTACATTGCCTACTGCCAACCCAGGCTTGCCGCCAAGAGCAGACATCAAACTGACGAAAAACTCAGGCATGGAGGTTCCCATGGCCACGACTGTCAGCCCAATCACGATCTGGGGAACTCCCATGCGAGTGGCGATGCCTACCGAGCCATCGGTGAGCCAACCTGCAGACTTCACAACAGCCACGATGCCAATAACCAACAAGACAACCTGAATCCAAGTTTGAGAGGGGGCAAAGTTAAACAGCAATAAACTCATATTACACATATTTTTTGCAAAGGTACGAAAAAACCCTGAATATTCACATATTCAGGGTCTAAAACTAACAATCACACAATTATAAATCTATCAATCTATTATGCTCATATGTCAAAGCCTGCACTTGGCTTATGCCTTAAGAGACTGGTACAAAACCTAAATGATTCAAAATGCCTAAACCTATTCGCTTACTTATCTGCATTGTAGATTGCAACAGATATGCCACAGCACCTAAACAGCCACTGTGGCACAATCGTGTGACAATATGTCATTACTGATACTGCTATTACTTAGCGGCCTCAGTCTCCTGCTCTTTGTTTTCCTCCGTGCTCCCGGCCTCCTCAGGAGCCAAAGTAGCCTTAAAGTCGGTATAGCCGTTGTTGACTAGAATATTGTACCACTGCAGCAGCTTCTTGATGTCGCTGTCGTGAACACGATCCTCGTCAAATTCGGGCAGCACTTCCTTGAAATACGCACGGAGCTCTTTGCCGGACACCTTCTTGTAGTTGATGGAGGCTTCCTTGCAGCCTTCCTTCTTGGCTACACTATCCAGCACTTGCCAAAGGGGCACATCATCGCCGGTGGTGTACATGGCAATGTCGCCCAGGCTGGTCACCTTGTCGGTGGCGAAGGCTGGCTGACGACGGTGTGTGGCATCAATGGCCTCCACGATCAGATTCATCTTACCACGACTTACCAACTTATACAATCCGGGCTTTCCGGCAATCGATAATATTGTTTCCATTGTTTGCTTTAAAATTTTGCTTTGTTATGTTGTTTATTGATATCTATCTTGCTTCTTCTCTCTATTGACAGCCGGCGAGTTCCCCGCCCTGCTGTTTTCCGCCTACTGTCCCAACGTACATAGCAGGTCATCGACTTGCCGGTCGAGATCGGCCTTACCGTCGTTCACGATCGTGTAGTCACAGCGGCGCTTCACCTCTTCGGCCGGCAACTGGCTGTTGATCCACTGCATGGCATTCTCGCGTGTGATATGGTCGCGGTTCATGACCCTGCCGACTCTTACCTCCAATGGTGCGTCGACAAAGACGAATGCATCAAAAGCCACACGACGGTCAAAACCGCTGTCGAAAAGGATGGCACTCTCCAGCCACCCATAGCCGCTCTGCTCGAAATCACGCGCCACGGCCGGATGCACAATATCGTCGACAGCCTGCTCGTTCTCATCAGAGGCAAGCAGGAAACTCGCCAACACTCTCTTCTGCAACTCCTGACCCTGGTACACGTCGTCGCCCACAAGCTCCCGCAACTGATGTTGCAGAACAGCGTCTGTGCGCATCAGCCGCTTGGCAGCAGCGTCGCAATCATAGACCCGTATGCCGCGTTTGGCAAGAAGACGACAGACAAAACTCTTTCCGCTGCCTATGCCTCCGGTGATCGCGATCCTTTTCATTGCTGCTCGATGAGATAATCGACTTGGTTCATCTCCAGCCTGACATTGCTCACGCCTCTCGGCCGCTGCGTGACGTAAAGATTACATTTATCCGACGGGTGGGCCGAGATATCCTTGAAGTCAACCACCACATGGAAGTCACTGGCCTTGACCTGGCGATAGAGACTGGCACCGACGGTAAACGTCACATTGACCCGCTGGGGGAACGTACGGATGACGGTTCCGATGGGTCTGTTGATCGCCGTGATCGGCACTTCCATCGTCTCCTCGGTGAGGATGTCGGGGAACAGGGTGATCTTGACTTTCGACGGCGTGATCTTCACACCGTTGATAGGCCGGAGCCTTACCTCTCTTGTGACTGTATCGGAGAAGTTGGTGACACGAAGAAACTCGGTCATCACCGTCTCTATACTGTCCAACTTGGCCTTACTGGCGTAGATCGTCACCTTGTCGGGCCAGAACTGCACGTGAGACAGGTAATAGTCTTTAGCCGGCACAATGTTGCCAGCCAGGCTCACCTTCACCACTTTCTTCCGGCCATAGTTGAAGTAGAAGTCCAACCGGTCGCTTTTGATGCCCGAAATAGTGGAAGAGGAGAAGAGCTGCTGTCTGATCTGCCGCTGGATGTCGACCATAGGCACGGCACCATGCCCAGTCTCTCCATCGGCATAATAGTCGAACTTCAGCACTACCGGACGTAAACGCCGGCTTGTAGAATAGCCTAAGAGCATGAAGCCCTTGTCGTGGATGGTCACACGCACCGTGTCGGTCATCGGCGTGGTAATCACCACGTTCTTGGGCACTCCGACAAGGCGCACGGCGACCGGGAACTCTTCGTCATACGTCTCATTGAGCGTCTCCATCAGCCAGAAGATGCCAGAGAGGATGAGGAAGAATAAGAAAATCAGAAACTGCTTGTTCTTGGAACTGAACAAGAAGCTTCTGACCATGTTGAGGAAAGATTCTATATTATGCATTAGGCTGCTGCTGAGCTGCGTCCTGGAAGACGTAGTTCTTATCAACCGTGATCACTACACCACGTGCCACTTCCACCTCGACGACGTTTTTCTCGTTGTCGAGACGCTTCACAGTGCCATAGACGCCACCGCCTGTGACGACCTTAGAGCCTTCCTGCAAAGAGTTCTGGAACTCGCGTATCTTTTTCTGTTTCTTCTGCTGGGGACGGATCATGAAGAACCACATGATGGCGAAGAGTGCCACCAACATGATGAGCATACCACCGAAGCCGCCTCCTTGTTGAGCTGCCTGAGCAGCCAGTACCATTGTATTCATTTACTGTCTGATTAAAAGATGATTGTTTTGATATGAATAGGCGCACGACCCCGCTGATGCCAAGAGCCATGCTACACATTAATTACACGATAGGCTACTCTTGACCTTCGGGCTGAAGGGGCTCCTGCCCGTCAGCGGGCTGAGCATTCTCGTTGCCATCGGTCTGCTGGGGAACCTCGGCCGACGCGTCGTGATGAACAAAGCGCATGTAACCTGTCGGCTGACTGTTGCGGCCCATCGGCTGACGCTCAGGCATATCCTTCTTCATCTTGCCGCTCTCGATCAGATGGCGGGCGATGGAGTCCAACATACCATTGATATATCCGCCACTGCGAGGAGTGGAATAGAGCTTGGCCAACTCCACATACTCATTGATCGTCACCGACACCGGAATGTTGGGGAAGGTGAGCATCTCGGCGATGGCGATCTGCATGATCACCACATCCATATAGGCCAGACGCGAGAAGTCCCAATTGCGGGAAGCCTCACTCATGTAGTGCTGATATTCATCAGCATTGAGGATAGTGGAGCGGAAGAGCTTGCGGGCAAAGTCCTTGTCCTCGACATCCTTCCATTCCGGCAAGAGTTCCTGTTTGTTCTTGTTCTTCGGATCGAAGCGCTTGATGGTCTTCAGCACGAAGGTGTCCACCACCTCCTTGTCGTCGTTCCAATAGAGACTCTTCTCCTCCAGGAGAGCGTCGAGGTCGTCGTTGGTCTCGATAAACATCTTATAGAGCCGACGCCACAGCTCGCGGTCATCGTCGTAAGTCGCCTCGGGGGTCTTCATGTACTCCTGATACAGCTCACTCTGCTCGATCTGGTTGCACAGTTTGCGGATGAACTCGATATCGTCCTTCCACGTGAGCTTCTTATCCTCAAGGAACTCATTGAGCATCTTATTCTCTTCCAGTTGAACCGCGAATTTGTTGAAAGCGAACTTGGGAGAGGCCGGCTGCGTACCTTCACGCTCTGCACGCTGATTGAGCACATCAAGACGATGACGTTCCTCCTGCGTGATGGCGACCATCAAATCCAAGAGATAGTTGTACAAGTCGTATGCCTTGGAGAGGCTGAAAAGCAATTCCTTTTCAGCCGCGTCCATATTCTTATTACCGTTTTGATAGTATGCATAGGTTAACTGGACTATCTTTATACGTATTAGTTCGCGATTAATCATTTTCTTTTATTCCGTCTAAAAACATGTTTTACGCTGCAAAAGTAGGGAAAAATCCGTGGATATGCAAGAAAAGAGGTATCAAAAGACTGTTTTTTTAGATAAACTTTGCACATAGCTTTGCTCAATTCAAATAAAAGCGCTACCTTTGCACCGCTTTTCAGATTGATACATATTATTGATTCAGTGTGATGGCGAATTAATTAACGATTTAATTTAGAGTAACACAAATGAAAGAAATCAGCATTTCAGGTAAGAAGCGCGAGGCCCTTGGTAAGAAAGCTTCTAAAGCCCTTCGTAAGGAGGGAATGGTTCCCTGCAACCTCTATGGTGAGGAGCGCGTAGACGGCAAGCCGGTAGCATTGGCTTTTGCCTCTCCCTTCAGCGAGCTGCGCAAGCTCATCTACACTCCCCACATCTATGTTGTCAAGATCAATATCGACGGCACTGACCACACAGCAGTGCTGAAAGAAATCCAGTTCCACCCCGTCACAGACGCTCCTCTGCACGTCGACTTCTATGAGGTCAACGATCAGAAGCCTATCACCATCGGCATTCCCGTGAAGCTCGTAGGTCTGGCACAGGGTGTTCGCGACGGTGGTCGTATGAATCTCTCTATCCGTAAAATCAACGTCACCGCTCCTTATCAGCAGATCCCTGAACACCTCGATGTCGATGTCACTGCACTGCGCATTGGCAAGAGTATCAAGGTCGGTCAGCTCTCTTACGAGGGTCTGGAACTCGCTACAGGCAAGGACGTGGTCGTTTGCTCCGTGAAGATGACACGTAACGCCAACGCCAGCGCAGCCAGCGACGACAGCGCCGAAGCTCCCGCAGACGCAGCAGCAGACGCTGAGAGCAAGTAATCCATCTCTTTAGGTTACCGATATCGATAGACATTGGATAAGTATTTGATCTGTGGGCTGGGTAATCCCGGCGATGAATACGCCGGTACTCGCCACAATACAGGATTTATGGTATTGGACGCTTTTGCTAAAGCGTCCAATATTTGTTTTGAGGATCGCCGTTACGGCTTTGTGGCAGAGACGTCTCTGAAAGGCAGAAAGGTCTTCTTGCTGAAGCCGACTACCTTCATGAACCTCAGCGGCAACGCTGTGCGCTATTGGCTCAATGAGGAGAAGATCGACCAAAGCCGACTGCTCGTCGTCAGCGATGACGTAGCCCTGCCCTTGGGAGATTTCCGACTGAAAGCCAACGGCAGCAATGGCGGACACAACGGTCTGGGTCATATCATGCAACTGATCGGCCAGAATTTCGCACGCCTGCGCGTGGGCATCGGCAACGACTATCCTCGCGGCGGACAGATCGATTGGGTGCTCGGCCATTACTCCGACGATGACATGAAGGTGTTGCAGCCTACCATCGATATGACCGTTGACATCATCAAGAGCTTTGTCTTGCAAGGCATCGACAACACGATGAACCAGTACAACAAACTGGGAAAAAAGCACTAAACAGTGTTAAGTGTTGAATGATGAATGATGAATTGTGCCAATGATGAATGATGAGTGTTAAATGATGACTTGCTCCACCCGGCAAGTGGTCATTCTTCATCGATTTAATCAAAGCGGAGTCAATTCAACATTCATATTCTACATTCAACATTGAATTCATTCATCATTCAACATTCATCATTGTATGAAAGATACTCTTCCTCAGTACGGCCCTTCGGCCCGCATCGACAAATGGCTTTGGGCCACACGTATCTACAAGACGCGCTCTTTGGCAGTGGATGCCATCAAGAATAGCCGTGTGACCGTAGACGGAGCTAACGTGAAGCCAAGCCACATCGTCAAAGAGGGACAGGTCGTCAGCGTGAAAAAGCCGCCCATCACCTACTCTTTCCGCATTCTGGCTTGTATCGAGCAGCGCGTTGGTGCCAAGCTCATCCCACAAGTCTACGAAAACATTACAGATCCCAAACAATACGAACTCTTAGAGATGAGCCGCATCAGCGGTTTCGTCGACAGAGCAAGAGGTACGGGACGCCCCACAAAGAAAGAGCGACGGGCACTCGACGCCTTCATCGAACCTGCCATGTTTGGCTTCGACGACGAGCCTTGAAAAAGTAAAAAGGTAAAAGGTAAAAGGTAAAAGAGTCTATCGACTAAGCAACTACGGAGGATAAAAACAAAGTAACAAAGTAACAAAGTTACGAGATAGCATGTGTGAACAACAAAGAACAAGATAGTTTCTCGCCGAGAAACCAACAGTTTCTCACTGAGAAACCAATAGTTTCTCACCGAGAAACCAACAGTCTCTCACCGAAAAACCAACAGTTTCCGCCGAGAAACAATGTACACACACTGTAGTTTAACGATTTAAGTTGACTACTTTGAGTCTTATTTTTAATGTTGGTT
>DAWDCC010000004.1:0-96525 GCA_052355365.1 Prevotella sp.
CTAATTTATGATAGGCTGGGCCAAAATCTGACTTTTGACACAGCCCCTTAGGGGGTGAGGCTGTAGGTTAGGGGGTGAGGCTTTGTTTATTGTCCCACCCCTTTCATCGTCAGCGCGATGCGATGGCGGCGCTTATCAACTTCAAGCACCTTCACTCTGACATGCTGATGGAGCTTGATCACATCGTTGGGATCCTTGACATAACGGTTGGCGAGCTGAGAGATATGCACCAATCCATCCTGGTGCACGCCGATGTCGACAAAGGCACCGAAGTTGGTGATGTTGGTCACAATGCCGGGCAACTCCATACCGGGAACCAAGTCGTCGGGCGTCTTCACGCGCGGGTCGAACTCAAAGGTCTCTATCTTGTCACGTGGATCGAGGCCCGGTTTCTCCAACTCCTTCATGATGTCGCGCAGCGTGGGCAGTCCCACGGTGGCCGTCTTATAGCGGTTGAGGTCGATCTTCTTGCGCTCTTCAGGATCCTTTATCAAGTCGATGACACGACAACCGCAGTCCTTGGCCATCTGCTCCACGATGGGGTAGCTCTCGGGATGCACGGCACTGGCGTCAAGCGGATTCTTTGCTCCCGGAATGCGCAGGAAGCCCGCGCACTGCTGATAGGCAGCCGGACCGAGACGTGGCACTTTCTTCAGTTGGACGCGCGAGGTGAAGGCACCGTGTTCCTTGCGGTAGTCCACAATGTTCTGAGCCAACGCTGGACCGAGTCCGCTGACGTAGGTGAGCAGGTTTTTGCTCGCTGTGTTGAGGTTCACGCCCACTGCGTTGACACAGAGCTCGACGGTCTGGTCAAGGCTGTGCTTGAGTTTGGTCTGGTCCACGTCGTGCTGGTACTGGCCCACACCGATGCTCTTCGGGTCAATCTTCACCAGTTCAGCCAGCGGGTCCATGAGTCGCCGGCCGATGCTCACGGCGCCGCGCACCGTGACATCCTCGTTGGGAAACTCCTCACGTGCTGTCGCTGAGGCCGAGTAGATGCTGGCACCATCCTCACTGACCACATAGACGGGGATGCCGGGAATCTGCCGCAGGATGTCGGCTGTCTCGCGCGATGCCGTGCCGTTGCCCACGGCGATGGCCTCAGCCTGGAAGCGGTGGGCGATGTCGGTGAAGCGACGGAGCGCAGCCTCACTGCCGCCCTTGCTGTCAGCGATGTGTCCGGTGGCGAAGACCACGTCGTGGTAGAGCAGGTTGCCCTGCGCGTCGAGCATCACCACCTTGCAGCCTGTGCGGATGCCCGGGTCCACGCCCATGACACGCTTCTGCCCGAGCGGCGCGGCAAGCAGCAGTTGACGCAGGTTCTCGCGAAACACCTTGATGGCCTCGCCGTCGGCTTTTTCCTTGCTCAGTGCGGCAAACTCCGTCTCCATCTGCGGGCCGAGGAGACGTTTGAAAGCGTCGTCGATCGCCTCGCCGACGATGGTCTGGCAGGGACCCGTTCCGTGGATATAGTGGCGCTTGAGCTTGTCGGTGCACTCCTCGTCGTCGGCGCTGATGGTCACACGCAACACACCCTCGGCCTCGCCACGGCGCATGGCCAGCAGGCGATGGGAAGAGCAGCGGCGCAACTCCTCACTGAAGAAGAAGTAATCGGAATATTTCTGTGCCTCGTCCTCGTCGCGCATCTTCGGTACCACGCGTGAGGCGATGGCAGCCTCGCGGCGGAAGATGCCACGGATGGCCTGGCGCGATCCCTCATCCTCGCTGATGCGCTCGGCGATGATGTCCTGTGCTCCTTTGATGGCCTCGGCCGTATCCTTCACCTCACCTTTGACAAAACGCTTGGCAACTTCCTCGGGATGACGCTCAAACTGCATCATCAGCGTGTTGGCCAGCGGCTCCAGTCCACGTTCGCGGGCCACTTGCGCCCGTGTGCGCCGCTTCGGTTTGAAAGGCAGATAAAGGTCTTCGAGTTCCGTGGCGTTCCAACTTACCGTGATACGGTCGCGCAGTTCGTCGGTAAGCTTGCCCTGATCCTCGATAGTTTTGAGGATGGTGTCCTTGCGCTTCTGCATCTCTTTGAGTTTGTCGTTGAGATCGCTGATGGCAGCCACCTGCACCTCGTTGAGGTTGCTGGTAGCCTCTTTGCGGTAGCGGCTGATGAAGGGAATAGTACAGCCCGCGTCGAGAAGGTCGAGAGTAGCGTCGACCTGCTCGGCACGGATATGAAGATGTTCGGAAATAAACGGAGTGAAACTGTTCATCGTGTAGTGTTTTTAGTTATAGGAAAATTATGGTGCGGCCTGGCCGTCGTGTCAGTTTCCGCACAGGATGTTGCAGACCTTGTCTTGGAAACGTCGGCCGTTGATGCCGTGGAGCAGTCCTTGGTTGATGATAGAGAAACAGATGTGGTGTCCGTTGGCTGCGGTGAGATAGCCGCAGAGCGAACTGATGCCCGTCACGGTACCCGTCTTTGCGTGAACGTTGTCGCGGGTGAAGGAGCCCTGCATACGGCTGCGCAGCGTGCCGTCGCGCCCGGCGATGGGCAGTGCCTGATAGAGATGGTTATAGATGATGGCGTTGCCGTAGGCATAGCGCAGGAAGCGCACCTCCAGCTCAGGGCTGACATAGTTGTAGAGCGAGAGCCCAGAGCCGTCGGCAAACTGATAGTTGGAGGGGTTGAGTCCCACCTTACTGACGAGCTGGCGGATGACCGAGCGGGCGTCGCGGGCCGTCGCCGGGCGGTTGCCCGTGGAGGCGGCTATCTGATAGAACATCGATTCGGCGTAGAGGTTGTCGCTCTGTTTGAGCATGCGCATGAGTACTTGGTCGATGGTGTGGAAGCGGCTGACGATGCAGTAGGCGTCTTGGGGTTTGCAAGCCTCACCGAAGACGCCCGTCACGACAATACCCGCCTTGCGCAGTTCAGCGCTGAAGCGGTCCATGAATACATCCTTGCGGCCGATGAGTAGAGGCGAGAGTGTCGGGTTGTCGTCGTCCCAGCACCATCCCTCGCCGAGGCTGTCACGGTCCTTCATCGTCTTGTCGGCATAGACATTGCCGCAGATGGTGTCCACGCCCATCTTGCGCAGTGCCTCGACGAGTGCTCGCAGGTCATCGCTGTTGAACCGCGGATCGAAGCCGCCCACACAATAGACATTGCCCCGCAAAACACAAGAGTCGACCTTGCCCGTGTAGCACAGTTCGGTCTTGAACTGGTAACTGCCGCCGAGACGATCCAAGGCGGTGATGGCCGTAATGACCTTCAGCGTGGAAGCCGGACGCATGAGCTGCCGCTCGTTGTGGCGATAGATGGCAGAGTCGGCGTCGAGGTCATAGATCATCAGTCCCACTTGCGAAGTCTGAAACATGTCGCTTCGGAGCAGTTCGTCGATGGCCATCTGTACATTTTTCGGCCAGGGCAGCGTGTCGTTTTTCACCACGGCCGAGTCGCTCCAAAGGGAGTCCACGGCCGTGCTGTCGTTTTCTTTCTCTATCTCGGAGTTGGCTACCTGTGCCTTGGCAGGCTGGGCGAGCGTCAGCGTGAAGAGCCATGCGAGGAGCAGGCCCAAGTATTTAGTTGTAGTCTTGCTGTTTGTCTTCAATACTCTCATGTTGTTTAGTCAATATCCTCCTTGTCTTCTTTGACATCTTGGTGCTCGTCGTGGATGCGTTTGCGCAGGCATCTGAGAAACGAATCCTCGTCGTGGGGCTCCGCACTGGTCAGTTTGCCGTCGCCGTACTCGATGAGCAGATAGTGCACCAGTCCCCATGTTGTCGTCATCGGGCGGATGGCACGGATGGCACTCAGCGGCACCCGTATGTCGTGGAGAAAACGTCCCCGGTGGATGATCATGTCATGGTCGCGCACGATATAGCACGAGTGGAGCACCCGCTCAATGACAGCTACCAGTGCCACGACGACAATCAGTGCTGCAAGGATGCCCTTTCTCCAAAACAGATAAAAGGCAAGCAGCGACAGAATGATGATGCCACTCTTGGCGCCCAAGGTGAAACGGTGTTGAAAAGTACGGTCCATAATCTTGAGGAAAAAGTATGCTTTCGCCTATAAATTCTTTCAAAATGCAAAATTACAAAGATTATTATAATGCGATTGCATCCATTTAGATAATATTTAGTAATTTTGCACCAATTAATAGTTGATAGTTGCAAGACTATCACAGTCAAATCATTACGCGTCATGACTTACAAATATGACTTTCTGATTATCGGTGCCGGTATTGCCGGCATGAGCTATGCCCTGAAAGTGGCGAAAGCAAAGAAAGGAAAAGTGTGTATCATCTGCAAGACCACACTCGACGAGGCCAACACCCGGTTTGCACAAGGCGGTGTGGCCTCTGTTACTAATTTAGAGCTTGACAATTTCGACAAGCATATCCATGACACCATCGTCGCCGGTGACTATATCAACGACATCGATGCTGTCAAGCAGGTTGCCACCAAGGCGCCCGAGCAAATCAAGGCTTTGGTGGAGTGGGGTACTAACTTCGACAAGAAGACCGACGGCGACTATGACCTCCACCGTGAGGGCGGGCACTCAGAGTTCCGTATCCTCCACCATGCCGACGACACCGGCGCGGAGATACAGCGTGCGCTGATGGCTGCCGTAAGCGCAAACCCCGACATTGAGATTAAGGAGAACCACTTCGCGGTGGAGATTATCACCCAGCACCATCTCGGTGCACGTGTCACCCGTCGCTCTCCTTATATTTATTGCTACGGTGCCTATGTGCTCAACCCAGAAAATAAAGTCGACACCTATCTGAGTAAGGTCACGGTGATGTGTACCGGCGG
Organism: Prevotella sp.; assembly: GCA_052355365.1. Taxonomy (GTDB): domain Bacteria; phylum Bacteroidota; class Bacteroidia; order Bacteroidales; family Bacteroidaceae; genus Prevotella. The sequence goes on from DAWDCC010000004.1 coordinate 4,777, forward strand.
TTGCGGCGCTGTCTACCAGACAACCACTAACCCCGTGATCGCTACCGGCGATGGTGAGGCAATGGTCTATCGTGCCAAGGGTACGGTGAAGGACATGGAGTTTGTGCAGTTCCATCCTACTTCACTCTATCATCCTGGCGAGACGCATCCTGCCTATCTTATCACTGAAGCTATGCGTGGCTACGGTGGCATCCTGAAGTTGCCCAACGGTGAGGCGTTTATGAAGAAGTATGACGAGCGCGGTTCTCTGGCTCCCCGCGACATCGTGGCACGTGCCATCGACAAGGAGATGAAGAAAAACGGTATCGATCATGTCTATCTCGACGTGACGCACAAAGACCCGGAGGAGACCAAGCACCACTTCCCAAATATCTATAAGAAGTGTCTGTCCATCGGCATCGACATCACCAAGGAGATGATTCCCGTACGTCCCGCAGCCCACTATATGTGTGGTGGCATCAAGGTGGACCTCAACGGTTGCTCGAGTATCGAGCGCCTCTACGCCATCGGCGAGTGCTCATGTACGGGTCTGCATGGTGGCAACCGACTGGCCAGCAACTCACTCATCGAGGCTGTCGTCTACGCTGACGCCGCTGCCAAGCACAGCATCGGGCATGTCGATGACTATGACTTCAACGAGAAGGTACCCGAGTGGAACGATGAGGGTACACTTACCAACGAGGAGCACGTGCTCATCACGCAGGCTAATAAAGAGGTCGGCGAGATCATGTCGAACTATGTGGGCATCGTGCGCTCAGACCTGCGACTGAAACGTGCGTGGGATCGCCTCGACTTGCTCTATGAAGAGACCGAGTCGCTCTTCAAGCGCGTGAAGATCTCGCGTGATCTCTGCGAGCTCCGCAACATGATCAATGTGGGTTATCTCATCACCCGCATGGCCATCGAGCGCAAGGAGTGCCGTGGTCTGCACTACACCATCGACTACCCGTTGCATGCGTACGATAAGAAATAAGATCGAGACCCTCCCGGCCTCCCTAAGAGGGAGGAGGGAGGACAAAGACCTCCTTTTTAGGGGGGGAGGAGGACCGTCTATCTTGTCAAGCTGAACTTGACACTCAGGCCGAAGTCCTGCGTTGTCGTCGGGTAACTGTTAGACGAGAGCAACGGCGTGTTGGTCTGACGGTCGAGATAGAAGCTCATGGTAAGAAGCTTCGACAGCGTGTAGTCTGCCATGAGCGAGAACTTGAAGGCCGTGTTGCCGCTGCTGGCCGTGGAACTTACTGTGGCGATGTCGCGGAGAATGCTCGCTTGCTTGCGATAGGAGAGGTCGAGGCGTATGTTCAAATCGTGGTTGGCACGATTACGAGTATTGCTGCTGCTTTCCTGATTGTTGTTATTGCGGCTGTTGTTTCCTTTTCCTTTGTTCTTCATGTTGCGGTTAGAGCCACCGCCACCAAAGAGATTGAAGTTGTTGATACGATAGCCCAAGCCGAAGGTCCAGTCTTTGCTTACCGCCTCGTTGATCTGTGCACTTGTCATTGAAAGGGCGAGAACGCGGGTCTGACTGTACTCTAATTTGGCCGTGAGATTGTTTTGCAGCGTCACGTCGACACCGAGCAATGGGGCAAAGGCTTCATTGATGCTCACCGTAGAGATGTTGTACATTGAGCTGGGAATAGGATTGCCGGTCGTAGCATCGGTGATGTAGCCCATGCCCGGTCCCATGAGTGCCATGAACGTGGAGTAGCTCTGGTAAGAGCCGATGGCAAAAATGCTCTTATAGCTATGGTTCAGATTCACGCTCTTGAAGATGTCTCGTAGCCATGGCAACTTGCCCAGTCCACTGTAGCGCAGTGTCCAGTTGGGCAGCATGTGGGCCAGTGACGGGAAGAGGTCGAGTCCACTGCTCATACTCGTGTAGGCTTTGAGAAAAGCCGGAATCATCACATCAGCACTGTAACCGTTCACTCCACCGTTGGCCGCGTCGAAAGTCTTGCCCGCAAGCGTCGTGCCCTCGGGATAGACGGTACCTGCATAGCGGCTCTCCACGCGCTGACGGAAACCGTCGAGCGAGGCGCAGAACTTCTCAAAGGTCTTGCTGCGGAAGCCATTGTTGGCGTTGCCCATGCCCTCGAAGGCTGAGCCCAGTGAGAGCGTAGTCATCGTGAAGGTACCTGTCTGTGTAGTGGGATTGCCCACATACATATATTGTATGCTCTTCGCCGTGGTGTTGGTGCGGCTGGCATTGAGGTCGATCTTCAAGTTCTTGATGGGTTCAAGCGTCATTCTCAACTGCAAGTCCTCGGTCTTGTTGGTGGTGGCCGGTGTAGCCACACTGTCAGCCATCAGTAACCAACCGCGGCTCTTTGCCTTGTCAATGTAGCTGTCGCCCATCAAGCCAAAGGCAAAGTCCAGTCCTGGCGAGAGTACACCCGCATTGGTGTTCTTGGTCTGTCCAAAAGCGTCACCGATGTTCGGCATGAATCCGGGCAGTGCCATTGAGTATTGGTTGCGATAAGAAACGCTGACACTGCGCACCATCATGGCTACGCGGGCTAACACTTGTGCGGTCTTGTACCATCCTTTTTCGTCGAGTGCAGGCTTAGCCATCACAGAGATCTTTAGCTTGGTGACAGAGTCCACCTTATTTATAATACGTATACGGTTGTCGTCGAGCTTGCGGTAGTGAAGCTTCACCTTATGCCCTTTCTCATCTTTTGCTGCGACGATGAGCCGCTTGGTATGTTTGCCGTGGCTGACGATGAGGGTCGTATCTGGGCGCAGCGTGATCTCCTTCTCGTAAGTGTTGCGGTTGCGGGGCAGTTGCTTTTTCTTTTCTTCTTCGGCTTTGTTCTTGGCGCGCAACTCTTTCACTGCCTGGTCGGGATCTTTTCCCTCGGCGATAGCTTTCTTGCGTGCTTCCTCTTCAGCCTTCTGCTGTTTCTGTCTGTTCGCCTTGGCCTGTTCTTTCTGCTTCTTCTGCTGGTTAGTCTGATACTGATTTGTCTCCCGATTGAAGCGCTCATTGGCTTTCCTGAGGAAGGGAATGTGGTTGTAGAGCTTCACGAGATCGAAGTTGCCCGTGACGTTGAGCTGACGGTTGTTCTGAATCGTATTGCCCAATGATGTGCTGTCTTCAAGCATCGTGCCGCGTACCCAACTATAGGTGGAGTTGTACGTGGCATTGGACGTCATCCAGTCGAAGATAGGGATGAGATTGAGCGGTAGCTGATACGAGAGGTTGAAGTTTTGCTGATAGTCGAGCGGCGTGCCGAAGTGTCTGATGCTCTGCCATACGCTGTCCTTCCACGCTTGATACTGCGTGGGGTAGAGGTCTTTGTTGATTGCTGTATACGGTTCCTCGATCTCGGCATGTGTGGCGCTTTGGAAACTCATGTGGATGTTCTTGGTGAAGTCCCAGCGGAGTTGGAACTCACGGTTCCAAAGGAACTGCTCGGAGAACGTCAGTGGCAGCTGATTGTTTTCCGTAGCCTCCATGTCACGCTCTTGGAATTCATAGTATGAGCGTGTCATCTCAGAGTTGAAGCTTACGCTTTGTGGCAGGTAGTTCAGTCCCAGTCGCTTGGGCAGGTCGAGCCACTTGCTCTTGCTTTTCATCTTGCGGAAGGGTTCCCAAGTCTTGTACACGGGAGTCCAAGCATAGTCCAATGCGCCGCGCCAGTTGTCCTCATTCTCGTAGACTGTCGTCTCGCCCTGTTTGTGAGAGTGGGAGTGGCTGTAGGAGAAAGAGAAGTTGGCCGGATCAATGGGTGTCGGATGCCGTTGGTTCTGAATGCCAATACGGGCGTTGGAAATTGAGAAGTTGGTGGTGATGGCTTTCGTCACAGCAATGTTCTCGATGGAGTCGTGCTCCTGCTTGTTGGCCGTGCTTTCAAGCGCGTCCTTGAGGAGCATGTCGGTGTCGAGCGGGTTGTATTTGGGTCGTGTGACCTGCTTGGTGACACTGTAGTAGAGCGGTGCCGACACCTTCGCCTTGTCGGGGAAGAACTTTCCGAGCTCGATGCTGGTGGTAAAAGCCACATCGCTTTGGTCGTCGGTGGTGCGCTCGCTGACACCACTCTCCAGTCCGCCGAAGCCTTGCGAGACATATCTGCCTTGCATGTTCATGGTTCCAAGGTCAGAGAGTTGGACGTTGAGGTTGCCGTTGGCAGCCCATCCACCTGTGTTGTTGTATTCTCTCAGTCTTAGCTCATTGACCCATACCTCACCGCTCTTCTGTTCAGCGCTGAGGTTGCGCACGCCGATGATCATCGTCTTTACCTCGCCGAGTGTCGGGTTGCCCATCACAGTGACCTTGTTTTGTGGATGGTCACTGTCATAACCGGTGTAAGGACGGGCAAACGAAGCCAGTCCCTGCGCCTTCTGTAGGTTGCGCTCTTTCTTGATCTTCGTGAAAAGCGAGAGCGGGATGTCGAGCATGTTTTCCTCAGGCCATACCGCGCGTGCTCCTTCTGCTGAGAAACGGCTGTACGAGCCCGGAGCAGTGAGCTTCAGAGGAATCTCGTATTCATAGTAGTTGCTCTTATAGTCTGAGCCCAGTCGGATGAATACGGCGAGTTGATTGTCCTGCAGGTTGGTGACGTTCTGCTCGCTGACGTTGGCATGCACAAACATCTGCAACCGCTTATACTGGCGCAGGTCGAGCGTCGTATTCTTATAGACACACTTCGACTCGCCCGGGGAGAGCTGGTTGACATTGATATCAAGGGCCTGCTCATTGTCTTGTACGAGTTGGGTGTTGTTGGGATCCTGTCCGCGTTTGATGCCCGGCGGCAGCACATAATTGACCGGTTTCTTATCGCTGTTCTCCTCGATGTTGACGGATGCGGTCGTCATCATACCTGTCTGTGCTCCGCTGTTGTCGAGGTTCTGTTCATAGACGCGCCAGGTGCCACGCACGAGGTCGAGACTACCGAAACGAAGGATGATAGGATGCTTGAAACCTGTGAGGAACATGCGCATGAAGCGGATGCTCGTGAAGTCGTTGATGCTTCCTACGCGCTGCTCAAACTCCTTGAGAGGGATGCGGAAAAGGTACCAGTCGATCTCAGTATCGTTCTTGCCATTGCGCAGCGTAGGCTTTGTCTCACGCTTGTCGACGATGTAGTTCTTGCCAATCTCCAAATCCTCGGGACGGATGGAGACGTGGTACTGGAAGTATTTCTCGTATTCGTTGAGCGTGTAGTCCTGGTTGATATCCTCCACGTCTGGCGTACTCTTAATGGAGGTGTCGTAGCGCTCGATGCGTCCGTCGCTGTCGGGAGAGTTGCCCTGTGGGTTGTTGATGTACTTATATCGGCGGAGGATGCTGGCCTTCATGTCGTCGTAGTCAGAGCCACGGAAATAGTGGTAGTCGTCGTGAGCCGGGTCAGCCCAGATGGAGTCCCACACTGCTTGGTTGACCTTTCCCTGCACAGCCTTGAGGAAGTTCTGATACGAGTCAAAGGTTTGCTCTTCACTGTCGTTGAGTCCATTGAGACCTACGTCCTGCAAAGCACGACTGCCCTTGCTGGTGGCGAAGGCATAGGTGACATTCGTCGTTGTTGGCACCTTTCCCCACTGCGTGGTGACGAAACTGTTGGAGCCGTCGACAGGCATACTGCTCTCGGCAAACTTCTTGCCGTCGTGGAGCACGTCTTCCGACACCTCGCCGAGATCGATATAGAAGTCACCGCCGTAGTCGCTGGCATTGCCGGCTTGGCGTGTGTGGATAAAGGGATCCATCATCCAAAACTCCACATACTCGATGTTAGCTGTTTGGAAGTCGTTGGTGTCGAGCTTACGCATCATACCGCCCCAGTGGCGTGTGGGATTGTTGAGTGAACCGTCGGCGGCGAGATCAGAGTTGAAGTTGTAAGGACCGCGCTCATTAGGGTAGTAGGCAAGGTTGAGAACGGATATTGTAGATGTGGCTCCGTTGTAAGTACTTTGGTCGCGGTTGGGATAGAGTTCCTTGACGTAAATCTCACGTACATAAGGGTCGCTGAGCTGGTTGAGGTCACTCTTGATGTGTCCCGGAGTGAGCGAAGAACTCAGTCGGGTGAAGAGCGGATCGATGGTGTACCAGGCGAGTTGCGAACGGTTAAAGCCCGAGCGCAGCGTAGTGTTGTCGGTGTGCTCAGGGAACATCGAGGGCACGCTTGACAGTTGCCAGTTATAAGGTGTGGAGACATCAATCTTGTCCGTTGTGTTTTCAAAGTCGTCGAGATAGGACGCGTTGTCCTGCGTGCCATGACTCTGTCCGGCGATGAGTTGTGCAAACTCTCCGGTGAAAGAGATCTGTGAGGGTTGTGTCAGATGGAGCAAAGGCAGTTTGTCGAGCATATTGGTAAGCCACTGGCTCTCATGCTTCCAGTTGATGTTGAGTCCCCACAGTGTGTTGTTGACAGGCTCGGCGCCCATCGATACCTTTGTGGTGAGTGCCTGCTCGGAGAGGTGCTGAAGCGTTCCCGAGAGTTGGAAGTTCTTGGAGAAGTCATACTCCCAGTTCATGCCGAACATCGTTTTCCGCTCTTGGGCATAGTCGCTTTGGCTCTCCAACGATACGTTGACAGCGGTACCTGCATCGATGATGCTTTGGTTGAGGATGGTTACCTCGCCGGCACTGTAGTCTACGCTATAGTCGGAACCTTCGGTCAGCTTCACGCCACCGGCAGTGACAACGACAGAACCTTGCGGCACGTTATACGCGCCGAGAGAGATGACGTTGGCTTGTGTACCACGGAACTGCCCCTGCAGTAAGTATTTGTCTTTCTCGGCAATCTGCTTGGCAATGGTCTTCGTAGAGTCGTAGAGTTCGGTAAAAGCATATTTAGACGCGGTGGCAGCAGGGACACCTTTGCCTACGAGATAGTTATAGAGATAGCTGCCGAAAGGCTCAGCGGCCGGGAAGAAGACACGGCCGTCGCTGACGGTGTAGCCCTCAACGAAGTCGAAGTAGCCGTTGGAGTGTGCCTTGTTGTTATTGTCAAGACGGTCAGCGCCGAGTGCCTTGATGAGCGTCTGGCTTTTTACCTGCGGCTCGGGGATGTAAGAAAGATAGACACCAGTGGTGTCGCTTTGGTATTTCACGTCAAGGCGGAACTTGTCTTTCTCTACCGAGGAAGCCAGGTAGTAGACGTTCTTCATCATCAACGGCCAGTTGCCCTGTGAGGGATTGTTGCTGGTGTTCTTAAGCGATTTGACGAAGAGCGCTTTGGAGGCATCGGTGATGTCGCTGGCGAACTCACCAACCTGATAAGTGCGTCCGCCGTAGGTATATTCGTAGGCAATAGCGAGCACCTGGTCGGTCTGCAAGGCTGTCTTCAGCGAGACATAGCCCATCGCATTGTTGATGGCGTATTCCGAAGAAGAGAGCAAGCGTGCACTTTGCTGCTTTTCATAGTCGTTGCCGCCCACAAGACCGGCACCGTCAAGTACCGAAGATGTCTGGTCGATGTCACGTGCATTGGCATATTGACTCGTCAGCGTGCTGTACTCCGTGTTGGCTTCATTCGACGGTACGGGCTGTCCCGTTGTTGTCCATTTGTTGCTGCTTACCTTGCTGTTCTCACCGAGATCGGTCAGTGCTATGATGTTACGGGTGTTGGCCGTGTTGCCACTTTTGTTTGTCACCCAAATCTCTACGCGGTTGATAGTGACGCCCGTGGTGAGGTTGGGCAACGTTTTCATGGCCGCGTCGTAGTGGTCATGGAAGTAGCGGGCGAGGAAAAAGTGGCGGTTCTCTTCGTAGTCCGAGGCGTCTATCTCAAAGGGAGTGAGCTGCTTTCCGCCTGAACTGGAGACGCTCTTGGATGTACTCTTCTTCTGCGATGCAACCGTTTGCAGTTTCAACTTACCGAATTGCATATCCGTGCGGATACCGAAGAGACTGCTTGAGCCTTGGATGAGCGAAGAGTTGGAGGGGAAGGATACATTGCCGGCCTCGACGAGTTTGATGATCTCGTCTTCCTTGCCGTCGTATTTCAACTTCATGTTCTGCGCATCGAAGTCAAACGTGGCGTCGGTGTTGTAGTTGAGGTTGAGGTTCACCTTGTCGCCGACCTTACCGTTGACGTTGAGGTTGATCTTCTCGTCGAAGTCCATCGTGGTGGTCTTACGGTTGCGGATCGGTAGCGACGGATTATCGATATTCTTGAATGTAGCGCCGAACTTCAGTTCTGCTGATCCTTGTGTCTTGATGCGCACACCGCCGGGGCCGAAGATCTTCTCCGCCGGTCCCAGGTCGAAGTGCATGTCGGTGAAGTCGAACTTCTCCTTACCTTTAGCCTTGTAAATCTCGTCGTTCTTGCCCCGATAATAAGCGTTGCGCCAGTTCTTCTCGCTCCACTTCATATATTCCTCGGGCGTCATCATGATGGGAGCGGCGAGATAGGTCGATCCCATCTTCGTGCCAATGATGTAGACGTTGAGGCTGTCGTTGTAGGTTACATCATATTTCAGTCCGTCGGGGCGCTTTAAGTCGAGGGCACCTTGGTTTAGGTCATCGTAGGTGACAGGCATGGTGCGTTGGATCTTCCAGCGCGGGTGGAGCAGAGAGTCGGGGATAGAGTCTTCGTCGGCTAACAGCGGCTGCGCTTGTGCATGGATGTTGCCTTGCTTGTTGCCGGTGTTTTGCGACTTGTTGTTACCGCCGTTTTGCCCTCTTTGGCTTTGTCTGTTTTGGTTTTGCGGCGTCTTTACCACTTGTGGCGACCAGGGCATAGCAAGGGCATAGCTGACCGTGATGACAGCCAGCACAAGTAAAACTACAATATGGTATTGACGATGTCGCAAACTATTTAATTCTTTTTAAAGCTTCCTTGACAACCATCTCCACGGCGAGGTCGGGCTGCTCGGTGAGGATGGCGACGACGACCTTCGCTGCCGGTGCGGGTGAGAAGCCAAGCATGGTCAGTGCGGCCACGGCTTCATCCTTCACGGCATTGTTCACGGCCGGAGACTCGGTGCGGCCCGATGCCACATGGAGCTCGTCTGCAATTCCCGATGCTGCGATCTTGTCTTTCAAGTCGACGATGATGCGCTGAGCTGTCTTCAGTCCGATGCCCTTCACGCCTTTGATGAGCTTCTCATTGCCACTGGCAATGGCGTCACAAAGTTCAGCCGGGGTGATGGAAGATAGCATCATACGGGCTGTGTTGGCACCTACACCGCTGACGCTGACGAGCATGCGATAGAGCTCGCGCTCCTGACGTGTGGCAAAGCCGTAGAGCGTGAAGTTGTCGTCGCGGCCACCGGTTTGGAGCGATTCGTGGACGAGGAGCTTCACTTCTTTCTTGCCCTGGATGGCAGTGTAAGTGTTGAGGGAAATGTTCAGCGCATAGCCTACGCCGGCTGCCTCCACAACGGCAAGAGCTGGTGTCAGTTCGGTCAGCTGACCATGGATATATTCTATCATTTTTCGGTCGTTTTCTTATATTATTAATGTGTGATGATAAGATAACGTGAGAGGCTGGGGATTATTGCATCGGAAAGAGGGGAAGCTGCTGCAAAGCAACAGTGAACAGAACCCAGCAACAAAAAAGAGAACGAGGGTAAAAGCTAAGCAGCGCAAATTTCCCTTTAGAAGTTTGGGCAGATGAAAGGAAAAACGTAAATTTGCAGGCAATTATGGGAAGAAACAAGTTTTCACAAAAAGAGTTAGACAAGATCGGTAAGCTGTTGAGACTGAAGAACTCGGTCAACCGCGGTAAGCAAAAGCTCATACGTCATGAGCTGAGGGTGGATTATGAGTTCAACATCTCAGACTTCAATGAGCCGGGGAAAGCCTTCGGCGAGGAAGAGTTGCAGGATGCCGTGAGGCGTGGTGCTATTCAGATTCTTGATGATGCAACCATCGAGGCGATGAAGGCCAAGCGTGCCCGTGACAAAGCTCGGGATGAGGCTGCGCGAGAGCAGGCAGCCGTGGAAAGCGGTGAGCAGACCGACTGGAAGAAAGCCATGGAAGAATGGAATGAATGGGAAAGCGATAAGCAACAGAATGATTAATAAATACCAATAAATTGCAAGGGAAACACTGTTTCTTAGAAAATATTATTACCTTTGCAAGGCGCGACGGTAAGCATTCGTAAGATATACAACCAATAATACAACCAATAAGAGAAATGAAGAAGATCAGAGCTGCTGTTGTGGGCTATGGCAATATTGGCCACTACAGCGTACAGGCGCTTGAGGCTGCGCCCGATTTTGAGATTGCCGGCATCGTACGCCGTCAGGGCGACAAGGATAAGCCAGCCGAGTTGGCTGCCTACGAGGTGGTCGACGACATCGCCAAATTGAAAGATGTTGATGTGGCTATTCTTGCCACACCGACACGCACTTGCCCCGACCTTTCTGAGAAGATTGTGGCTATGGGCATCAACACTGTTGACAGCTTTGACATCCACACGTCTATCCTCGACTATCGTACACGCCAGATGGAGAACTGCAAGAAGGCAGGCCGCGTGAGCGTCATCTCTGCAGGATGGGATCCGGGGTCGGACTCCATCGTACGCGTACTGTTAGAGAGTCTTGCTCCTAAGGGACTCAGCTACACCAACTTCGGTCCGGGTATGTCGATGGGACATAGCGTGGTAGCGCGCTCCAAGAAGGGCGTAAAGAACGCTTTGTCCATGACCATTCCATTGGGAGAGGGCATTCATCGCCGCATGGTCTATGTAGAGTTGGAAGACGGTTACACGGTGGAGCAAGTCTATGACGAGCTCAAAGCTGACGACTACTTTGCCCATGACGAGCTGCATGTCTTCGCTGTGAAGAGCGTCGACGAGGTGCGTGACATGGGTCACGGCGTGCACATGACACGTAAGGGCGTGAGCGGCAAGACACAGAACCAGCGCTTCTCCTTCGACATGAGCATCAACAATCCGGCACTTACCGGTCAGGTGCTTGTCAACGTAGCCCGTGCCTCCATGCGTTTGCAGCCGGGATGCTACACCATGCCTGAGATTCCTGTCATCGACATGCTGCCGGGAACACGTGAGGAAGTAGTAGCTACACTCGTCTGATCTTTAGCCTATTCGGGCAAAAACAATAAAGTCTATTATGCCAGTCGTGCATAATAGACTTTATTGTTTCTGCCCCTTTGTTTTCGAGGGCTCTACTCCTTTCGCGTTCAAGGACTTTACTCTTTTGTTTTAGAAGATTCTCCTTCTTTGCTTTAGAAGACTTTGCCCTATTGCTTTTGACAACACAGCTTGATGACGTTTACTTCCGGCCAAGCCCCAAAGCGGAAGGGCACCGTCCCACCAATGCCGAGCGACACATAGAGCATAGTCCTGTCCTCGACATATTTTCCTCCCCATTCGTTGTAAGCCCATTTGGCAGGTGAGAGGCGTCCCAGACGTATCTGTCCCGCATGGGTATGGCCGGATAGTGTCAGCGCTATGTCGGTCTGATGGAGTACACCGCGCCGCCAATGACTCGGGTCATGACTAAGCAGAATCTTGAACATGCCTTTAGGTAAGTCTCCAAGCGCCTTATGCAGATCGCCATAGTCGGGAAAGGGCGGACGACTGATATTCTCTACTCCGATGAGTCCGATGGTATCATCCCCACGATGGATGACTACGTGGTCGTTGAGCAGCAAATGCCAGCCAGCTTTCTCTTCCAAGTATTTCAGTACGTTTTGGTTGCGGCGGATGTTATACTTGCTTTTATCCTCGCCATATTCACAATAGTCGTGGTTACCCATGACGGAATACACACCGTCGCGGGCACACACCTCTTTTAATATATGTTGGAAGGGAATGACTTCCTCGGCACTGACATTGACGAGATCACCGGTAAACGCCACAAGGTCGGGATGCTGCTTGTTGACGATCCGTACCATCTTATCGATGAAGCACCGGTTGCGCAGAAATGTACCGATATGGATGTCGCTGAGTTGTACGATGCGGTAGCCGTCGAACGACTTAGGCAACAGGGGAGACGTGCAGGTGGCAGTCTTCACCACGATGTGACGCCAGCCAAAGAAGAAACCGTAGGCGGCCAGCATATTCCAGACAATGGGTAACAGCAATGCCCATCGCCAGCCCACAAAAGGCCATAGTGCCAGGAACAACAGTCCTGGTATGCCGATGATAAGCACCAACCCGTAGACTAAGCGCATGAATGTGTTGTGACGAAGATGCATTTTCAATGATGAATGATGAGTGTTGAATGAAGAATGATTCTAATGTTGAATGTTGAGTGTTGAGTGATGAGTGATGAGTGTTGAATTTAAAGTGATGAATTATTTAAACGTGGCAACGAGCGGCAGATGATCGCTGAAACCATTGAGATAGCGTGGGCCGAGGTAGTTGCGGCGTGGTTTCACCCCACCATATTTCTCGTCTGGATCCAGCAGAAAGGGCGCGTCGTGGATGTGACAATCGACGAGTAGTTTTGCTGATGTTGCGTCACAGAGGATATGGTCGAGGCTGCCCCACAGCCCATGATAGCGATAGGTGCCTTTAGCCCCGTGACTGCCCCGTGCTTTTTCCGACACCTCCACGAGACCATGACGGACGAGCAGTTGGAGCGTAGGATCAGAAGAATAGTCGTTGAAATCGCCTGCAATGATGATGCGGGCTTGGGGCGACAAGGCTCTGACAGAATCCACAGATTGCAACAAACGATTGATGACTTTCAGTCGATAGGGCCGGGAAGCCTGCTCGCCACCGCGACGGCTGGGCGCATGCACGGCGAAGACATGTAGTGTGTCGCCTGTCATCACCTGCCCACAAGCATAGAGAATGTCACGAGTGGGAAGAAATCCTTTCGGTGGCGCGATGCGGATGGCGTGATAGCTGATCAGGGCAAACGAGAAAGGAGAGTAGAGCAGGGCTACGTCAATGCCACGCTCGTCGGGGCTGTCGGTCATCACATATTCATAGCCTGCGTTGCGGAGCAGTGACCGCTTGGTGAGATCACGCATCACACTGTCGTTTTCCACCTCGGTGAGAACCACCATGTCGGGGATCACCTTTGTGGAGTCCAACTCACCACACGAGAGGATGTCCTGCCCAATGCGGTTGAGCTTATGCCAATAGCGCGATGGCGTCCAGTGCATCGCGGAGGTAGGCAGAAACTCCTCGTCGTGCTTGAGGCTGTCGTGCTGCGTGTCGAAAAGATTCTCGCAGTTCAGCTCCACAAAGGTGAACAGACAGATGAGCAGATACATGTCTTAATGTTGAATGTTGAGTGATGAATGTTGAGTTATTCCAATGTTGAATGATGAGTGTTGACCTATCCAATACTAACTTCCTCCCTTCCTCCCTTCCTCCCTTCCTTCCTCCCTCCAATGCCCATGCCCTAAGTCTTCTTTGAAGGATGCGGGAAATGATTGAGCATTTCCCTCCCTTGGGAGGGCTGGTTAGGGAGGGCTGTAGGGTTAGGGAGAGTTTTTCTTTCTATTCGTCCTCCAGGAACAGCGGGTCTTCCGGCGTCACCATCGTCGGCTTCTGCTCGAATTGCTTGAGGAGCGTTTCTGGCACATAGCGCTTGTTGACCACGAGACGGAACATATAGTTTCGGAACCAGTTGTCGGTCATGATCAGATAGCCGTTCTGCCCATAATCAGTTCCCCAGCTGTTCTCTACTTTCCACTTCAGCGGCTTGCCTTCAGCATTGAGGTCGACGGCGGTGAGCGTCATGGCGTGCGTGGAACCACTGTCGAAAGTCTCGATGCGCTGAGCCTTGTTCATGCCGAAGGTAGTACCCAGCAGCGAACCATAGTCAAAGTTATCGGTGTCGAGATATCCGCGCTTGCGGTCGAGCTGCTTGCCCACGTCGTAGCTGGAGTACATCTTGTGTCCGTCTTTGAGTGAGGCGATGGCGAGACTCTCAATCTCGTCCATCGGCAGGTTGAGGTATTTCCAGTTGTGCCCGTCATAGGTGTGTCGGTCATACTCCACTTCGTAAGTCTTATGATAAGGCCGGCGCGGGTCGTTCATCACCATGATAAACGTACCGTTGAGCGGTTCGCCCACCGCAGCCTGATAGAACGACTTCGGTGTGTAGGTCTTTGCGGGACCCACGGCCTTGCCGTTTTTGTCGCGGAAGGTATAGGAGAACTCCTTGACCGGATCACCCAGTGTCAGCGTAAGAATGTGATAGATCGTGCCGAGCATCTCGGTCTTGCGTTTCTTAATGTCGGCCGGCTTCTTACCGTCAGTGACCATACGGCGCAGCTCCAGTCCAAACTCGCGCAGCTTCGACGACACCATCTTCTGCATCTGGGAGGTGTTGTCGCTGGAGAAGGTCTCCGGCATGACGTTCATTGGCACCAGTCCGTATTTCTCGCTCAAGTCAGCTACACCGCAGAAAGTTCCACCGTCGCCGATGGGGTTGCGGAAGAAAAATTGCACACGCGTGTCGTCCATTGGCTTACGTGCACAGTCGATGACCCCTTGCAACATGAGGTTGGCCTTTTCCAACTGATCATAGAAGAACAGATAAGAATGAGAGAATTCCACGCGCACCGAGTCGCCATGAGCCTTGGCAAAGTTGGCGCGCAGCACGTTGAGACCCGAGAACATCCAGCATCGGCCTGAGCTCTTCTGGTCCTCGATATTCTGCTTGAGTGTCTCCACACTGAAATAGGTGTCGACCTCACCTAAGTTTTTATAGTTCTTTGCCAGGTCGTCGATCTTGTTTGACGCGATGGCATTGGCCAAAGCCTTGTATGCGTGGTTCTTGCTTTGAGACTGCTCGATCTGTTGCAACATCGAAGCAGAGATGCCGCCGTCGTGTGTCTGAGCCAGCATGGAGCTGGAGACAGCCACGAGGAGCACGGCCAGGATCGTTCTTTTCTTCATATTTATGAGATTATGGTTGATGTTCATGCAATGACATTGTTCATTGCAAAGGTAGCAAAAATTATGGTCTTTTCACTATATTATCAATTAAATATTGTACCTTTGCAAGGCTATAGCAAACGAATGTGAATGGATAAGAATAAATACGGACTTCTTAGTCAGATCAAATATCCTTCCGACTTGAGGAGACTCTGCGTCGATCAGTTGCCAGAGGTGTGCCGAGAACTCAGACAGGATATTATCGACGAAGTGTCGGTGAACCCCGGACATTTCGCGTCCAGTCTTGGTGTGGTGGAGATCACGGTGGCATTGCACTATGTCTTTGACACGCCCGATGACCGTATCGTATGGGATGTGGGCCATCAGGCTTACGGCCATAAGATTCTGACAGGCAGAAAGGATACTTTCTGCACCAACCGCATGATGGGTGGTGTGCGTCCTTTCCCCTCTCCGGAAGAAAGTCCATACGATACCTTCACCTGTGGCCATGCGTCGAACAGCATCTCCGCTGCGCTGGGCATGGCGGTGGCTGCCCGCAAGACGGGGCATCCTGAGCGCCATGTGGTAGCCGTCATCGGCGACGGTGCCATGAGTGGCGGGCTGGCCTTTGAGGGACTCAACAACGTCAGCTCCACGCCCAACGACCTGCTCATTGTTCTCAACGACAACGATATGAGCATCGACCATGCTGTTGGTGGCATGGAGAAATACCTGCTCAATCTCGACACCAACGAAACCTACAACCGGTTGCGCTTCAAAGCTTCGCAATGGCTCCACGCCAAGGGCTATCTCAACGACGACCGTCGGAAAGGAATCATCCGACTCAACAATGCTTTGAAGAGCGCCATCAGCCATCAACAGAATATCTTTGAGGGCATGAACATCCGCTACTTCGGACCCTTTGACGGGCACGACGTGAAGGAAGTGGTAAGGATCATGCACCAGCTCAAGGATATGCGAGGCCCCAAGCTGCTGCATCTCCATACGGTCAAAGGCAAGGGTTACGAACCCGCCGAGAAGTCTGCCACCATCTGGCATGCTCCCGGACGCTTCGATGCGGAAACGGGCGAGCGCATCGTACCCGATACGAGCAACGAGCCTCCAAAGTTCCAGGAGGTCTTTGGCAATACGCTGTTGGAACTGGCAAGGCGCAACCCCAAGATAGTCGGCGTGACTCCGGCCATGCCTACGGGTTGCTCGATGAACATCATGATGAAGGAGATGCCCGACCGCGTCTTTGATGTCGGTATCGCCGAAGGCCATGCCGTGACATTTTCCGGTGGTATGGCCAAGGACGGGCTGCTGCCTTTTTGCAATATCTACAGCGCTTTTGCCCAGCGCGCCTACGACAATATCATCCACGATCTGGCAATCCTTAACCTGCCGGTGGTGCTTTGTCTCGACCGTGCCGGCCTTGTCGGCGAGGACGGTCCGACGCATCATGGTGCTTTCGACATGGCGGCCCTGCGTCCGATCCCTAACCTCACCATTGCCTCGCCGATGGATGAGCACGAGTTGCGTAGGCTGATGTATACTGCTCAGCAGCCCGGAATGGGCACCTTTGTGATCCGCTATCCGCGCGGTCGTGGTCATCTGGTCGACTGGCAATGCCCGCTTGACGAGGTTGCCGTGGGCACCGGCCGTGTCATCCGTGAGGGCAGTGACGTGGCTGTGATCACCATCGGGCCGATGGGCTGCGACGTGGAGAGCGCCATCCTGCAAATAGAAGACGAAGGTCCAAGCCACAAAAACAGTGTGGCGCATTATGACCTCCGCTTCCTCAAACCACTCGACGACCATCTGCTCGACGAGATCGGCTCGAGGTTCAGACGTGTTATCACCGTGGAAGACGGCGTGCGCGACGGTGGCATGGGATCGGCAGTGCTTGAGTGGATGGGCGATCACGGCTATCATCCCGATGTCGTCAGGCTGGGACTGCCCGATTGCTTTGTCGAGCATGGTACCGTGGCACAGTTGCGGGAAAAGTGGGGACTGGACGTCCCAAGTATTAAAAAGACGATAGAAGAAAGTTTGAAATAGACTTATGAAGATCATCATTTCCGGCGCATACGCCATTGGTACCTATTTGGCACGGCTTCTCTCCCGCAATCAGGAAGAGATCACCGTGATCGATGACGACGAGGACCGACTGGCCCGCATAGGCAGTGACTATGACTTGCTGACACTCCGCGGTTCTCCTTCCAGTGTGAAGACCCTCAAGGAGGCCAATGCCGGTGATGCGGACTTGTTTATTGCCGTGACACCCGATGACAATGAGAATATCAACAGCTGTATACTTGCTCATGCCCTCCACGCCCGCAAGACGGTGGCAAAGATCGACGACAGCGAGTATATGGAACCCGACATCCAGCAGTTCTACAAGGAGTTGGGTGTTGACGAGCTCATCTATCCTGAGATGCTCGCGGCGCGCGACATCATCAACGGATTGCGCATGTCGTGGGTTCGTCAGCGTTGGGATGTGCACAACGGAGCGCTGGTGATGCTTGGCATCAAGTTGCGGGAGTCGTGCGAAATCCTCAACCGTCCTCTGAAAGACCTTTGCGGTCCCGATGACCCTTACCATGTGGTAGCCATCAAACGCAAGGGCGAGACGATCATCCCCGGCGGTAACGACGAGCTGAAATGCTACGACCTGGCTTATTTCATGACCACGAAGCAATATATCCCCTACATCCGTAAGATCGTCGGCAAGGAACACTATGTCGACGTGAAAAACGTGATGATCATGGGTGGTGGCGCCACTGCCGTACGTGCCGTTCTGAGTATGCCGGAATATATGAACACGAAGGTTTTTGAAGTGAACCCTGACCGCTGCGACGAACTCAACCAGTTGCTCAACGATCAGGCACTGGTCATCAATGCCGATCCTCGCGATATGGGTGTGCTGACCGATGAGGGCATCTACAATACCCAGGCTTTTGTGTCGCTCACCGGCAACGCCGAGACGAATATCCTGGCCTGCTTGGCAGCCAAGCGTATGGGTGTGCGCAAGACCGTGGCCATGGTCGAAAGCATGGACTACGCCAGTATGGCTGAGAGCCTCGACATTGGTACGATCATCAACAAGAAGGCTATTGCCGCCAGCCGCATCTATCAGCTCATGCTCGATGCCGACGTGATGAACGTCACCTTCCTGCTGTCGGCCAATGCCGACGTGGCGGAGTTCATCCCTAAACCTGACTCCAAGGTGACGCGGAAACCTGTCAAGGATCTCGGCCTGCCACAGGGTATGACCATCGGTGGCCTCGTCAGAGACGGAGAGGGTATGCTGGTGTCGGGTAATACACAGATTCAGGCCGGCGACGACGTGGTGGTGTTCTGCCACAATGTCAACATGAAGAAGATAGAGAAGTTCTTCAATTGATGGACTTCATCTTTTGGATGTCTTTAGAAAAGCTATAAGAAATAGGAGACTGTAAGTGTGATTAACTTTAAAATCATTTACAAGATACTGGGCTCGCTGCTTTTCCTGGAAGCGATTATGATGCTCACGTGTCTGGGTATCGCTCTATATTTTGGTGAGGAAGACACCTTTGCCTTCCTCGTCTCTATTGTCGTCACCGTGCTGTGTGGTATTCTCCTCGGATATAAGGGACGCAATGCCGAGAACATCATGTCGCGCCGTGACTCTTATCTGGTCGTCACGTTCACGTGGACACTGTTCTCACTCTTTGGTACGATACCTTTTCTGGTGGGTGGTTACCTCCACAGTTTCACTGACGCCTACTTCGAGACGATGTCGGGCTTCACCACGACAGGAGCCACGATCATCGATGATGTGGAGATTTTGCCCCACGGCATCCTGTTCTGGCGGTCGTTGACCCACTGGATAGGCGGTTTGGGAATCGTGTTCTTCACCATTGCCGTGCTGCCGCAGGTGGTCGGTGGAAGCACGAAGGTGTTTGCCGCTGAGGCCACCGGACCGATCAAGAGCAAGCTCAGTCCACGACTTTCGACGAGTGCCAAATGGATTTGGCTCGTCTATCTGTTCATCACCTTTGGCTGCATGGCCGGTTTCATGCTCTTTGGCATGAACTGGTTCGAGGGCATCAACTATGCCATGTCGACGGCGGCCACGGGTGGCTACTCGATCTACAACGACAGTATCGAGCATTTCCATTCGCCGGGAATGGAGTATACGGCCACTTTCTTCTGCTTCATCTCAGGTGTCAACTTCACGCTGTTCTATTGTGCTGTGGTCAAGAAAAAGATCACGTCACTATGGCGCGACACAGAGTTCCGACTTTACCTGATATTAGTGGCGCTGTTCACCGCTTTCATCATGATGGAGCTTATCGCGCGCAACCACTACGGTTTGGAGCATGCCTTCCGGTCCTCGCTGTTCTCCGTGGTGTCGTTTATGACGACGACGGGACTGTTCAACGACGATGCGGGCAAATGGCCCCACGTCACGTGGGTCGTTCTGGCCCTGTGTATGATGGTCGGCGGTTGCTCTGGCAGTACGGCAGGTGGCATGAAATGCGTGCGCATCTCCATGCTCTTTAAGGTGCTACGCAATGAATTGCGCCAACGTCTCCACCCTCATGCCGTCTTGCCGTTGAAAATCAGCGGGGTGAACATCACCTATCCTCAGCGCGTCTCACTGTTGGCGTTCTTCACAGCCTATCTGTTGCTCATCTTCATCTCGGCTTTCATCATGATCGCCTCGGGCATCGACAACACCAACGCCATCACCATCGCCATGAGTTGTATCGGCAATGTGGGACCCACCTTAGGCTTGGAGATAGGGCCTACGATGTCGTGGTCGATGCTTCCAGACTTCGCCAAGTGGATCTGTACCATCATGATGCTCTTCGGCCGTTTGGAGATCTTCTCAGTGATCGTCTGCCTTACTCCTTCGTTCTGGACGAAAAATTAGTAAGATAGTGTCATGTTTTGATAATTGAGGCTGTATGATGTCGTTCGTAATTACGTAACTTTGCACTTTGGAAACGTATATCAATAAAAGACATTAAGACAGAAACAATATGAAGCCATTACGTTTTAAGCCATTGCTGAAGCAGACACTTTGGGGTGGCAACAAGATTATCCCGTTTAAGCATCTCCATGACCATCTCGAAAACGTCGGAGAGAGCTGGGAGATCTCCGGTGTTCCTGGTAATGAGACCATTGTCAGCGAAGGAGGGTATGCCGGTCAGCCGTTGAGCGCTGTCGTGGCAGATATGAAGGAAGAATTGGTGGGCACCGCCAACTATCAGCGTTTCGGCAACGAGTTCCCACTGCTCATCAAGTTCATTGATGCCGCTCAGCCTCTGTCCATTCAAGTGCATCCGACCGACGAGATTGCCCACAGGCAGGGCAAGGAGCGCGGAAAGACCGAGATGTGGTATGTCATGGACTCTGATCCTGACGCCAGCATGCTCGTGGGACTGAAGAAGAAGATCACCCCGGAGGAGTATAAGGAGATGGTGGCCAACGACACGATCGTGGACGCCATCGACCACTACGGCGTGAAGGAAGGCGACTGTTTCTTCCTTCCTGCCGGCCGCATCCATAGCATCGGCAAGGGATGCTTCCTCTGCGAGATCCAGCAGACGAGCGATGTCACTTACCGCATCTACGATTTCAAGCGTAAAGACAAGAATGGCAACTACCGTCAGCTCCACACCAAGGAGGCTGCCGAGAGTATCAACTACACCGTGCTGCCCAACTACCGTACGGAATATGTTCCCGAAGAGAACAAAGGCATCACGCTGGTGCAGTGCCCTTATTTCCACACGCTGCTCTACGATCTGAGCAGCCCTGTGACGATTGACATCTCGGCTCTGGACAGCTTTATCATCACCATCGTCACCAAAGGCAGTGGCAAGCTCACCGACAACGAGGGCAACGTCATTGACGTGCAGGCCGGAGACAGCCTGATCTTCCCGGCTACCACCAAGCAGATCAAGACCGAGGGAAGAATGAAACTCATTGAGACTTACGTATAAGCAAAGCGTAAAAACGATTAGATAGATCATAGCGAAATAGCAAGTAGGGAGTGGACTGCTTGCTATTTCTTTTTATAAAACACCTTCCACTTCAACTCGCAATATAGAGAAGAGGAAATCGCTTTTCTCTCCTCAAAGCCACAAAATGCCGTCGCCTCCCATCGATTTTTGTTGAGTCAAGGGTAGAAAAAGGTACTTTGGCATGGTCATCTCGGTTAGATGACATGATCATCTCGGTTAGATGACCCGGTCATCTCGGTTGTTTGATAGGGTCAAAAAGCCTTTCTGACCAAAAATTCTCTAGAGAATATTGCGAGAAAAACCCTTCCTACTTATCATAGAAAATGTATATATTCATAACGCTCTGATTATCTGATAGATACAAAAACACGCTGTTTTTCGCGAAAATCAGAGCCAAGGAGGTCTTCGTCCAAAAGAATCGATTCTCAGAGCCCGTTTTTTGTCAGAAATAACAACAAAGGGAAGAACCGGCTCTGTCGGTTCTTCCCTTTGTATAAGTGGTGATTATTCTTTGTGATCCTTGATGGCTTTCATCACCAGTCCGGTGATCTCTTCTGAAAGCTCCGGGTTGTCGTTGATCAGCTTGATGGTAGCGTCGCGGCCCTGAGCCAGTCGGCTGCCGTTGTAACTGAACCAACTGCCGCTCTTCTGGATGATGTTGTACTCCACACCGAGGTCCACGAGCTCACCGGCCTTGTTGATACCCTGGCCGAAGAGGATGTCGAACTCAGCCTTGCGGAAAGGAGGTGCTACTTTGTTCTTTACCACCTTCACGCGCACGTGGTTGCCATATACCTCATCGCCGTCCTTGAGTTGGCTGGTGCGACGAATGTCGAGACGTACCGAAGCGTAGAACTTTAGCGCATTACCACCCGTGGTGGTCTCCGGGTTGCCAAACATCACACCGATCTTCTCACGCAACTGGTTGATGAAGATGCAGCAAGTGTTGGTCTTGGAGATCGTGCCGGTGAGCTTACGCAAAGCCTGGCTCATCAGTCGGGCCTGCAGGCCGACGGCAGAGTCGCCCATGGTGCCTTCGATTTCTTTCTTCGGCGTCAGCGCGGCGACAGAGTCCACGACGAGGATGTCCACAGCCGAGGAGCTGATGAGCTGGTCGGCAATCTGCAATGCCTGCTCACCATTATCGGGCTGAGAAATCCAAAGGTTGTCAACGTCCACGCCGAGTTTCTCGGCATAGAAGCGGTCGAAGGCGTGCTCAGCGTCGATGAAGGCAGCGATGCCGCCCTGCTTCTGTGCCTCAGCGATGGCGTGGATGGCCAGTGTCGTCTTACCGGAAGACTCAGGACCATAGATCTCGATGATACGGCCACGGGGATAGCCGCCAACACCTAAGGCACAGTCCAAACCGATGGATCCCGTTGGGATAACCTCCACGTTTTCCACCTTCTCGTCGCCCATGCGCATGATGGAACCCTTTCCAAAGTCCTTCTCGATCTTTGCCATGGCCTCCTGAAGCGATTTCAGTTTGCCTTCACGCTCTTTCTTATCTTGTGCTGCCTTCTCTGCAGCCAATTCTTCTTCTGTTTTTGCCATTTCTGTTGTTGTTGTCTGTTTGTGGTATTATGGAATGTTTACAGTTCCAGGTCGCCGTCGTGAACCTCGTGCCAGGGCAATCCCTGCTCACCGAGCACCTTCAAGAACGGATCGGGGTCAAATTCCTCAACGTTGTACACGCCTGGTTTGCGCCAGATGCCTTTGAGGAACATCATGGCGCCGGTCATGGCCGGTACGCCGGTGGTGTAGCTCACGCCCTGCATGCCTGTCTCCTTGTAAGCGTCCTGATGCTTGCAATTATTATATATATAATAGGTGTGCTCCTTGCCGTCTTTGATACCACGGATGCGGCAGCCGATGGATGTCTCGCCGTCGTAGTTCTCGCCGAGATCCTGCGGATTTGGCAACACGGTCTTGAGGAACTGCAGTGGTACGATGTTCACCTTCACCGTCTTGCCTGAGCCGTCGGCGAGCGGAGCCTCGTAGGTCACCTCGTCGATGCGCGACATGCCGAGGTTCTGGATGCAGTCGAGATAGGTCAGATACTGCTGTCCGAAGGTCATCCAGAAGCGTGCGCGGCGGATCGTCGGGAAATTGATCACCAGACTCTCCAGTTCTTCGTGGTGCATGAGGTAGCTCTCGCGTGGCCCGATGTTGGGGTAGGTGAGTGCCTTGTGCACGGCGAGCGGGTCGGTTTCGATCCATTTGCCGTTCTCGTAGTAGAGACCTTTCTGTGTGATCTCACGGATGTTGATCTCCGGGTTGAAGTTGGTGGCGAAGGCCTTGTGGTGGTTGCCGGCGTTGCAGTCCACGATGTCGAGGTCGATGATCTCGTCGAAGACATGCTTGGCAGCGTAGGCGGTGAACACTTGGCTCACGCCCGGGTCGAAGCCGCAGCCGAGGATGGCGGTGAGTCCGGCCTTCTTGAAGCGGTCGCGGTAAGCCCACTGCCAACTGTACTCAAAGTGAGCCTCGTCCTTAGGCTCGTAGTTGGCGGTGTCGAGATAGTTGACGCCGCAAGCCAGACAGGCGTCCATGATGGTCAGATCCTGGTAGGGCAGGGCGAGGTTGATGACCAACTCCGGCTTGTAGCTGCCGATGAGTTGCTTGAGTTGCTCTATATCGTCGGCGTCGACCTCTGCGGTCTTGATGTCCATCTTGTATCCTTTGTCGTGGATGGCCTTGACGAGTTTGTCGCACTTATCCTTGTGGTGGCTGGCGATCATCAGCTCAGAGAAGACGTCCTGGTTCTGTACCATCTTGAAGGCGCAGACCGTAGCCACGCCTCCGGCTCCAATCATTAATACTCTACTCATAGTTATATTCTTTTTTTGTTGTTTCTGTTTTAGTATGAGCCCAAAGGCCCTGGTCTTGCTTTCGGCTCAGTTCTCAGTTCTCAGCTCGTCGGCTTTGATGCCGAGCGCGTTCATCAGCGAGTAGCCGAGAATCTCCTGGCGGAAGTTGCCGCCGGGCATGGGCTGCATGGCGAAAACGGTGATGCGCTTGTCGTCGGGAGCGTCGTGCAAGGCGCGGCTCACGAGGTCGTAGCTCTCACCTTCCTCACCGTTGGGGATGATCATCAGCCGTCGCACCTCGTCGTGCTCAAGGATCGTGCGGATCGCATCCTGCAGGTAGTCGTCCTTGGCGACCATGCTGCCGGTGGGATAGGCGTTGACGAGAAACTCGCCGAGCTTGTCGTCGCGGAAGGCCTGCGCGTTGAGCTCGGTGTCGTAGACCGAAGGCGAGAAGTTGTCGAGCTGTTTCTTGCTTTTGTCGTGGAGCAAGACCAGCTGCGTCTCGTGTGGCTTGCTGTCCTCGCGCAGTCCGCCGTCAAGGGCAATGTCCACGGCCCAGCAGCTGAGATCAGCCTTAGGGATGCGGCGGCCTATCATCCGCTCGAACTGCACGCTCAGGCGGAAGGTGACGAGGTCGATATAGTCGGCATCGGCCAAAATGATGTTTTCGCTAAGTTTTACGTTTTGGGTATTTGGCATGTTCATATTGCAAAGGTACAGCAAACGCTGGGAATATCAAAGGAAAACATCATTTTTTTATTCCATGAAACAGCAATGAAGCAAGGCGAAAAGGCGGTTGTCAATAGACGCTTTCCACCGTATATCCCTGAGCCTTCAGCGTGGCGAGGATGCCATCATTGCCTCCTAACGCTGATGCGGGGAGCACGAAGAAGGTGGGCTTACCGGTCATGAAGGTCACCATCTTTGCTGTCCAGGCTTTGGTGTCGGGTTTTGTGCCGATGGTCAAAGCATTGGCGGCAGAGGCTTCCATATCCTTGTTGTCGAAGGCTGCCACGCTTTTGTCCACCTTGAACAGCGCGGCATTGGTATTCTCAAGAAAGGCTACGAGTTCAGCAGCCTGTTTCTCCGGCGAAATGGCTTTCAGAGCGTTGATATACTCGTCGGCCTCGGTGAGTCCGTAGACGGGTTCCCCGTTGCGGCGGGCCTGCACTTCGAAGTACTCATTGAAGGAGTGTGTCGGATCGTATTCGCCCATGTGGTTGGCAACGAAGAGCAGTTTGTAGAAGTCGGAGAGGACTGCCAACGGCATCTTATTATTGTAGCGTCGCTGGTTGTAAGGGCTGTTCCAGGAGACCTCGGTGTATTTCTTGAGGAAGCTGTCGAGCAGTTTCACCTGTGCGGGCGTGAGCAATGAGGAGAGCGTCTTGCCTTCCGGCAGTCGCTCGGCGTCGCTGATGGCCGAGGCATAGGGCGTGCGGTTGATGTCCTCAACGAGCTGGTCGGTATTGGTGAGGGCGTCCTTGATGATACTGACATTGGCCACGACACCTAAAGGATTGATATAGGGATGCGAGGCGATGATGTATGAGGGCTTCAGACTGTCGCCGGAGATCTTGTAAAGGAGTTGGGCGTTTGCCTTAACAGCGAGACAGCAGATTGCCATCGCAATGATCAGAATTCTTTTCATGGTATGGTTTATAATGTTAGATGAATACTTCGTGAATCAGTTCAGCGATGTGTTGTTGGCATTGTTGTTTGAGAGCGATTCATTAGATTGCTTGTTACAGTGCTCAATGAATGTCTTCAGGTCCTTTTCTATCTGGTAGTATTGCGGTGAGCGCAGGAAACCGGCGTTTTTCTTGAGCATGGAGGTAATGTCGACCAGGCTGTTGGTATAGCACGAGAGCTCATTGCGCCGCTGTGTGCCGTGTACGCTTTCGCGTGCGATCTCGCTCTGCCGTTGTCTGACGAGCTTGTCGCAGACCTTTCCGAGCATCGGCACGACGACCTTGTCGAAGAGGTGGTGGCCCTGGATATACATGTAGGTATTGTCGGGCGTGACACCCAACTCTGTCAGACTAACCTCTACTTGCTGATAGCTTTTCTTCTCATCAGGATGGATGCGCCACAGTTGTGCTACTTTCTTCTCAGCTTTTTGCTTGACTCTGCTGATGGGTTCCCAAGGGTGGGAAAGGGAGAAGCCTCCGGGCTCGATGATGCGCAGAAAGTCGGTGAGCGTGAACTCGTTGTAGTGGGGTGTGCGGTAGTACCAGATGTTCCAGACAAAGAGCGGATAAATGGCACGGGAATATTGCCGCAGATACTCCTCCATGTCGAAGATGCTGTGATCATTGAGCGTCACGGCAACGCAAACCTCGTGGAGTGAGGGAGCGTAGCACTGCATGTTCTCAATGGCGTAGGCGTAGGTGTGAAAAACGTAAGGATTGGAGATGACGGCGTGTGAAGTCTCGGTCTTGCCCTGGATGAGATAGTCGTAGTCAGCGTCGACACAGGCAATCATGCTCTGTCCCGTCTTGCCGGAAAGCAGGCGCATGAGCACTGCTTTCTTGCCCCGCTCAAGATGTTGCATCCTCGATGGCAGCATGATCTCGAAGTAAAGACTGTCACTCTCAAACTGACTGAGGATCTGCCGCCAGAAGAAGACGTCGTCGTAGCTTTCGACGTAAGCGACGACTTTCTTGCGCGCGCGCTTCGATTGCAGCCGGTTGGCCGCCTCGAAATAGCTGGAGGTGAGGTTATCCCTTAATCTTTTCATGACTTTAGTCCTCTACAGTGATGTCGCTGACCTCGGTGACCTTGTCCATCCATCCGTTCATGATCACGGCGGGAGAGTGGGTGGAGAGGATGATCTGCACGTTGGGGTTGAGGCGGAGGATAAGGTCGATAAGCTGCTTCTGCCATTCCACGTGCAGGCTCACCTCGGGCTCGTCCATGAAAAGCACGTAGTTCTTGCGGTCCTCCACCAACACGGTGAGGAGGATGACGAGGATCTGCTTCTCGCCGCTGGAGAGCTGGTAGGGTAGGAGAGTCTCGCCGATCTGCGTGAACTTGATCTCGTTTTCCGTGCGGATGATCTTCTTACCGGTCTCGGCAAAGAGGCTGTCCATGATGTCCTGGAAGTCCTTCTTCGATTGCGAGAGTGCCTGTGCTTTCTCGGCGGCGTCGGACTCACCACTCTGCAAGGTGGCGATGATGCGGTTGCCGATATTGACCTGATAGTCGAGATATTTCCTTTGCAGTAGGAAGATTTGCCAGTCCATCTCGGTGGCCAAGGTGAGTCCCATCTTCGTCACCGCGTCGGAGTTGATGATCGGGCGGTCGAAGCTGCGGATGATGTCGAAGCGGATGAGGCGTGCGTCCTCCGGCTCCACTTTCAGATGTACGCCCTTGAGCAGATGGCTGGGGAAGTCGCCACCGGACGAGAGACCCTTGACCACCTTGTTGAGAATGGTCGACTTGCCCACGCCGTTAACTCCGCTGAGGATGTTAACCTGTCGGTCGAGATCCCATATGATATGCTTGCGCCCGCTCCAGAGGGCGTCGATCTCTATCTGCTTGATATAGTCTGCGTATTTCTGCATAGCTGTTTCGGTTTTTTCTTTTGGCAAATATAAGGAAAATATCGGTAAGTTGTATCGCTAAAAGGCAATAATTAGTAACTTTGCATATGAATTTAGCTATAATGAAAGATTTCAATGTTGAGTGATGAATGTTGAGTGATGAATGAATTCAATGTGAGTGATAAGTAGTTTGAAAGATGAGTGAAAAGAAAAGGCGGATGTCGGCAGCGATGACGTTCATCGTGCTCTTTGGTGTGGTAAGCTTGTTCTCGGATATGACCCACGAGAGTGCAAACAGCATACGTGGAGCGTTCCTCTCGTTGGCCGGAGCGTCGGCGGCTGTCATTGGATTCGTGTCGGGACTCGGTGAACTGGTGGGCTATGGCTTGCGCTATGTCTTTGGACGGCTGACAGACCGGACGAGGCGCTACTGGCCGATGGTGCTCTTCGGCTATGCACTCGATGTGGTGGCTGTGCCAGCTTTGGCGTTTGTCGGCCGTCATGGCTGGGTGCTGGCGTGTGCGTTGCTCATCGTTCAACGGTTGGGCAAAGCGATCAAGAAACCGGCCAAAGACACGGTAATGTCTTTCGCTGCCTCGCAGGAAGGAGTGGGGAAGAGTTTCGCCATTCAGGAGTTGCTCGATCAGATAGGTGCCGTACTCGGACCGCTGTTGCTCTATCTTATCATGCTCTTTCAGCACCGCGATGACACGTTCAGCGACTACCGCACGTGCTTTGCTTTTCTCGCCATCCCTGGTGCCATCACCTTATTATTATTATGGGTCACCTACAAGAAGTTTCCGCATCCTGAGAACTTTGAGCCGGAGCCGAAGGCGTATATTCCCTTTCGTGTCAGCAAGCGCTTTGTGGTGTATATTCTTGGCATCAGCCTTTTTGCCTTTGGCTTTGCCGACTATTCGCTCATCGTCATGCACTTCTCGCGTCAGCATCTCTTCACGGCTGCCGTCCTGCCGCTGCTCTATGCGTTGGCTATGCTCACCGATGCGGCTTCTGCCTTTGTCTTTGGCTGGCTCTTCGACCGCCATGCCCGTTTGTCATTGGTCGTCTCCACATTAGTGGCTGCTCCCTTTGCCGTATTCGCTTTCTTGGGCAGTGACGTGGCGAGCATGTTTGTAGGTGGGACGAGCTTCAGTATGGTTTCTATTTGCGCTATCATCGGCGTTGTGTTGTGGGGCATTGGCATGGGTGCGCAGGAGTCCATTCTCAAAGCTGCCGTAGCGACAATGGTGCCCAAGCGCAGTCGTGCCACGGGCTACGGTATCTTTGAGTGCTGTTTCGGTGCAGCTTGGTTCTTGGGCAGTTGGCTTCTCGGTGTGCTCTACGATCAGTCGCTCGTGGCCATGGTCATTGTCAGCGTTGCCGCCCAACTACTTGCCGCAATCATGTTTTGGTGGGAGGCACCGAAGGGGAAATAAATGGTAACAGATGAGCCATCCACTTGTGTGTGGTAGGAAATACAAAAATCCTAGTAGAGAAGTTGAAAATACAATCTTTGTAGGATGCCTGAATGAAGAATGCAGTGAATATGTCGTATGAACAAGTAGCGTGAGGAATCTATAATAATATAATGCCACATGGACAAGCGCTGTGCGCCATGATTTTGTTAATCATAACTAAAACTTTCGAGTATTGTAGTCTTTTTATAAATCGTAATTTATAAATTTGCTATATTTGCGTAAAGTTTTAATTATGATTTTAAGCCGATGGAGAAACTGATAGAACGTCCGTATTATATCAATATGATTCGTCCTTTTATCGGAAAGAACGTTATCAAGGTTCTGACAGGCCAACGCCGAGTAGGAAAGAGCTGCATCCTAAAGCAATTGGCCAATAAAATAGTGCAGACCAATGCTGATGCCCATATTATATTTATCAACAAGGAATTGGAGGACTTCGCTTTCATTCATACACATGAAGATCTGAGCAAATACGTGGGTGAGCAACTCAAGGCAGGGGCAGACAACTACCTTTTCATTGATGAAATACAGGACATAGAGAACTTTGAGGTCACACTTAGGAGTTTACAGGCCTCTGATGCTTGCGATATCTACATTACAGGTAGTAATGCCAAGATGTTTTCCAGTGAGTTGGCTACACATCTCTCCGGGCGTTACGTAGAGTTTCATATCCACAGTCTCAGCTACGAAGAGTTCTTGACGTTCCATCATCTGGAACCTTCTAATAAATCGTTGAGAGACTATTTGTTGTATGGAGGTATGCCTTATCTTACCAATCTGCCTCTTGAGCGTGATGTCGTTTTTGAGTACCTGCAAAATGTCTATAATACCATACTTCTTAAAGATGTGGTTAAGCGTGAGGGCATCCGTAATGTTGAGTTCTTGGAGACTTTAGCTCTATACACAGCCGACAATGTTGGGAACCTGTTCTCAGCAAATAACATCAGCAAATACCTCAAATCGCAGCATGTTAAAACTTCACCCGTACAAATCATTAACTATCTGCGTGCTATGCAGAATGCTTTTTTGATACAGAAGGTAAGACGAGTGGACATCAATGGCTTACGTATGTTTGAGATTGGAGATAAATACTATTTTGAGGATCTGGGGCTGCGCAACTGCCGTCTAAGTACTTCTGTCCGGCAAGACATTAACAAACTCATAGAAAATGCCATTTACTTATACCTCTGTCAACAACGTTTCAAAGTGTTTACGGGACAAATGCCAGATGGTAAGGAGATAGACTTTGTCGGGCTTCATGATGATAGTCGTATCTATGTACAAGCTTCTTATCTTATGATGGACGAGGCTACACGCAATCGTGAGTTCGGCAATCTAAAAGCGATCAACGACAACTATCCCAAATATGTTGTCAGTCTGGATGAATGGACCAGTGGCAGTAACGTTGAAGGTATACAACATGTCCACCTTGGCGAATTCTTGCAGATGAAACTGACGTAAAGATATTGTATCTCAGCCCTTATACAGACAATGCCGCACGCGCTTGACGTGGTGGCTGTGCCGTCCTTGGCACTTGTCGGCCACAATGGATGGGTGTCAGCGTGTGCGTTGCTCATCATTCAGCGGTTGGGCAAGGCTATCAAGAAACCGGCCAAAGACACGGTGATGTCTTTCGCCGCCTCGCAGGAAGGGGTGGGTTTGCCCAAATGAATTTGCAGATGGTATTTGTTAATCTGTTCCGCCTCCGGTTCCAATTCCGATACAAGCTTCACTTCGCCCTTATATTTCCCAATCTGCCATAACCCACCAATGCGACAAGTCCGATTCCCCCGGTTAGAAGAAAGGCGACATGAAAATGCGTGAGGACAGGAGCGGAAGGCAGGAACATCAACGAGCAACGCAGTGAGAGTGTCCCGAAGGCAATACCCAGTCCCGATGCCAGCTGAAGCATAGTGCTGTAGAGCGTGTTGGCGGAACTCATCCACTCCTGCGGCATTTCCTGATAGGCAAGTGTGTGGAGCGTACTGAACTGAACCGAGCGGAAGCATCCCATCAGGAAGAGACAGAGCAATGTGAGCGTAAGGGGCAGAACACTGCCGACCAAGGCACAGCAGGCCGTAGAGACTGAGAGCAACAGTGCGTTGGCAAACAGGATGCTGCGGAAACTCCACCGACGCATCATCCACACCGTGGCAGGCTTTGTCAGAAGATTGCCCAGCATTAGTGTCAGCAGCATCAGTCCAGAATGGAAGGCATTCAGGTGTAAAGCATCCTGAAACATTAACGGAAGCAGGTAAGGGGCAGCCCCAATGACCATAACGGACAGCAATCCCCACGACATGGGAATACTGAAACTGCGCACACGCATCACAGAATAGTTGATGAGTGGCTGACTAATCTTTTGCGAATGAAGCACATTGACTACCAGTAGCAATCCTCCGCCCAACAGCAGCCCCAGTCCCTCAAGCCATGCCCTGTCACCACCGCCCACTCGCTCAAGTCCATACATGATGGCTGCAAAGGCAATGGCACTAAGCAGGAATCCCCACACATCGAGCTTCCGCCTTACCATACCGGGCGAACGCCTTGGCATATAGCGAAGCGAAAAGAAGAAGACTGCCATACCAACGGGGACATTGATAAAGAATATCCAATGCCATGAAAGCCAAGTTGTGAGCGCACCGCCGACAAGCGGACCTACGACCGGAGCCACGAGCCCCGGAGTCGTTATCCATGCAATGACACTTACAAGTTCCTTTTTCTTGCAGTTTCCCAAGACGGCAAGCCGTCCCACAGGCACCATCATCGCTCCTGTCATGCCTTGTAGGAAGCGCATCAAGGCAAAGGAGACCACATCCCTGCAGAAGGCGCACAGCATGGAGAAACACACAAACCCTATGACCGCCAGTGAGAAGATAACACGAGTGCCGAAACGCTCTGCCATCCAGCCGCTGAGAGGGATAAATACCGCCATTGCCATCATGTAGGAAGTAACACCAATACCCAGGTCGCTGCTAGCAACATGAAAGTCTGCCGCCATCTGCGGCAATGCCGTAACCAAAGCGGTGGAGTCAACGTACTCTATGAAAAAAACTGATGCCACAAGGATGATAATCCTCTTCAATCTCTTATCCATATCGGATACAAAGGTAAATAATTATAGTAGGCTTCACGCTAATTTTTATCGGTGCTTACTTCTTCTTTTAGAAAACAAAGGGGGGCGTTATTCGTTACTGCTAATCTTGCCCAATATGGTTGTTGTTTTCATAGCTTACGCCCGAGAAGGAGAATGTCCACCTCTGCGAATTTTGCTACACCCTGTGGTAAGTCTCGCTGAACGGCTGGCGGTAGCGGTCGCCCCATACACCGTCGGGCAGACGTACACCGCAGGTGATGACCATATTGATCTCTACTTTACGGGGCAAGCCGAGAGCCTTCTTGGCCAGCAGGCTGTCGAAGCCTTCCAACGGACAGGTGTCGTAGCCCGCCTCGCTCATGCCTAACATAAATGTTTGTGCAGCCAAAGCGCAGCTCTTATGTACGCTGACGCGCATATCACCCTCAGATACCTGGCGCACGATAGGACGGCTCATACCAACGAGTTGGGCCAAGAGTTTGCGCACCAAGCCCCAAAGGCCGAAGCAATGTGAATAGAGAAAAGGCATCACCTTGCCGTAGTAAGTGTCCCACTTCTTGATGCGCTTCTCCTGCTTCTCCTTCGGTGCATGACGTCGCTGGTTGCCCTCTTCAAATTGTCGGGCGGCTTCGGCGTGCTCTTTATAAAGGTCCTGACGCGTTACGAAGACTACCATCTCCTGCGCCGAGCGCGCCGTGAGCTGGTCGAGGCAGGCATGGGCGAGCTTTGCTAATACGGCTTTGTCAGTGACGTGATAGGCTTCCCATAACTGCATGTTGGAACTCGTCGGAGCCAGCGTTGCCATCTTAATGCATTCTTTCACCCGTTCCGGATCAAGTGGCTTCTTTGGATCGTAGTGCCGTATGGCACGGCGGTGGTCAAGTATTTCTTGTAAGCTCATGGATGAATCGTTTATTGATGATGGTGCAAAGGTAGGGAAAAGAACGTTATGAGTGTTTGTCCATTAAGACTATTTAAGATGTTCGTTGAGCTTATATAAGCGAAAAATAGTAGGAAATAGGAAACCTTTTACTATCTTTGCATTATAATAACAATTAAGTTGTAAGAAAGATGAAAAGAATAGCTTCCATGATGGCATTGTGCCTTGCAGCCAGTACCACGTATGCACAGAGTCAAAATGCAACGGTCAGCCATGCCGACTCGCTGCGCATGGACAGCATTGTGCATGCACTGCCAGAGGTGATGGTCAAAGGCGAGCGCCCCATCGTGAAAGTAGTGGGCAGCAAGCTGACCTACGATATGCCACTGCTGCTCAAGAAGGAGAGCGTAGACAATGTCTATGACGCGCTGAAGCTCATCCCTGGCGTGACTGACGACAATGGTACGCTTACGCTGGCTGGCAATGCCTTTAATGTACTGATCAACGGCAAGCACTATCAGATGGATGCCGCTCAACTCAACGCACTGCTGAAGAGTCTTCCCTCTAACAGACTGAAGCACGCCGAAGTGATGTACACCACGCCCGCCCGCTATGAGGTGCGTGGGGCGAGCATCAACCTCGACATCGCCTCCGACAGTTCACAGCCCGACGGATGGCAGGGAGAACTCACGGGAGCCTGGAACCAACAGCATGAGGCGATGTGGAGCGAAAAGGCCGGACTGATCTATCATAAAGGAAAACTCGACTTCGATGTGAACTATCAATTCAATCATGGCAAGACCTACAGCATAACTGATGAGACCTCGCTTCACCATCTCGATGACGGGACGACACACG
The DNA here is from genome assembly GCA_052355365.1 of Prevotella sp. Classification (GTDB taxonomy): domain Bacteria; phylum Bacteroidota; class Bacteroidia; order Bacteroidales; family Bacteroidaceae; genus Prevotella. The sequence continues at coordinate 38,212 of DAWDCC010000004.1, forward strand.
ACATTGAGACGCATGAGGCGCAGCGCAGTCGCGATCACGAGCATCTGTGGCGTATGGGGCTTGACTATGCCTTTACCGACAATCATCGGCTGAGTCTGAGCTACACCGGTGACTACGACACGGAACACGCATGCGAGGACGTGACTGGTAACGTGATGGCTACCAATGCTTATCGGACAAGAAAGACCATGCACGACGTGATGCTCGACTACCAGTTGCCTACGGGTACGAAGGTCAACGTGGAATACACCTATTATAATACGCCCTCGACACAGCAGCTCACCAGCACGCTGCCTACGGGTGAGCTCCACTTCGACACCGATGAGCACCAACGCATCAACCGCTGGAAGTTCCATCTCGGGCAGGAGCACAGTCTTGCGGGCGGATGGGGACTCAACTACGGCGTGCGTTATAGTCTTACCAATGACCATAGTTGGCAGACGTTCACGTCGACGGGCGACAACACCGCCGCCCATCCCGCCGATTCGTACAGCCGTCAGAACGAGGACATCGTCAACATCTATGCCGGCACCAACGGCAAGATAGGAGAAAAACTCGACTTCGAGGCTTCGCTGGCCGCCGAATACTATCACTCGCCGGTCTGGCACCAGTGGAATGTCTATCCCACGCTCTCTCTGACCTACATGCCCAATAGCAGTCACATGCTCCAACTCAACTTCAGCAGCGACAAAAAGTTCCCGGACTACTGGACGTTGCAGAGCTTCACGACGTACAGTAACGGCGGCTACAATGAAGTGGTGGGCAACCCAAGTCTGAAGCCGTCGAGTGACTATCAGACGCAGCTGGTCTATGTGCTGCACAATAAATATCAGTTCGTGGCGTGGTTCAACTACACCGACGACTACTTCACGCAGACACCTTATCAGCGCCACGACCGCCTTACGGTGCAATACAAATACCTCAACTTCGACTACTCGCAGCAGTGGGGCTTGCAGGCTTCCGTACCCCAGCGCTTCAGCAACTGGCTTGACAGCCGTCTGATTGTCCTCGGCGTGTGGATGAAGGAGAAGTGCTCAGCATTTTATGACATTCCCTTCAACCGCGACATCGCTTGGGTGATGGCCAGCCTGCGCAACAACTTCACGCTTCTGCCTGAGCATCTCTATATCAACCTCGACGGTATGATACGCTCCAAGGCCCATCAGGCCATCTACGACCTGCCTGCCTCTGGTAATGTCGACCTTGGACTGAAATACATCTTCTGGAAGAAGCGGGCTACACTCCACGTTTTCTGCAACGACATCTTCCAGACCTTCGGCATCGATCCTGTCATCCGCTACGGTAACCAGAATATGAAGATGGACTTCTCGTGCTACCGTCAGGTGGGCGTGTCGCTGGTCTATAAGTTCGGAGGATACAAGGACAAGAGCAAAGAAGTCGACACGTCGAGATTTAAGCAATGAAGTGGAAACGAATCCTTATCGCCATCGCCATAGCACTGCTGGCCGTCATTGGCTTGCTGTGCTTTTGGCTTTTCCGGCAGTACAGCACGCAGCACACGCGGTTGCGCCAACAGCTTGACGACGCCATCGCCGAATGTGACTATGACGAGCTGTTGATCCGTAGTCAGCGGCTCTACCATAAGCAGATGACGGCAGAGTATACATTTGGTGAACAGGATAAGCAACAGGAACAGTTGTGGAGGGCGATACACATAGAGCGGAAAGGAGACTTTGTCAAGAAGACCACTATAGAGAAATACAAGTTGGTGAAGTCCGACAGTGTCAAGGACGGTAAGAATAAGACGCTCCCTCTCGATACAGCCAAGTCTCATCCCTTTGTCTCCATCATCAAGGAGATGCGTAGAGGACTGCATCAGGTGATGGACACAGCCGCTGTACCGGAAGTGGCTACTTTCTACAATCTGCTGGATACGAAGATGGCAGCTTATGGCATGGACGGAAAACTGCGGGTAGAGCTGTGGAAAGACAACCGGATGATGACGCGTATAGAAGGGATAGACTACAGCCACAACCACGCTGTGGAGATTGGCCGGCTGCAATGGGACGTAGAGGATCATGCGCTTGGATACCGTGTGTTTTGTGTACCCTTGGGGTGGATTGTACTTAGCAACATGGCGGGAGTCATCGGCATGTCTGCGGTCGTCATCCTTTTGTTGTTGATGGTGTTCTGGATGTTGGGACGTACCATCCGCGAGTTGCAAACTGTCGACGAGATGAAGAGCGACTTTGTCAACAACATGACACACGAGTTGAAAACACCGATCTCTGTGGCTTATGCCGCCAACGACGCCCTGCTACACTTCGGCCAGTCACTGTCGAAAGAGAAGCAGACCGAATACTTGAAGATAGCGTTGCAGCAACTGAAGAAACTCGGACAGCTTGTGGAGCAGATTCTTCAGATGACCATGGAACGGCGTACGACCTTGCAGCTCGATATGCAGCAAGTCGACCCTGTGCCCATTGTGGAAAGCCTGACCGAGGAGTATCGCTTGAAGGCTGAGAAGCCTGTGGCCTTCCATATCGTAGGTGCCGATAAGCATCCTATGGTATATGCCGACGAGTTCCAGTTGCAGCATGTGTTGGGCAACCTGATGGACAATGCCTTGAAATACTCGGGGAGTACAGTTGATATCACCATTAGTCTGTATGACGGGAAGATCACTGTAGCCGATAATGGAATTGGTATCGCAAAGGAAAAGCAGGACTATATCTTCGACAAGTTCTACCGTATGCCACAGGGCAATCTTCACGATGTGAAGGGCTATGGCCTGGGACTTTATTATGTGCGCAACATCATGGAGCGCATGGGTGGAGAGGTCAGCCTCAGAAGCGAGTTGGGGAAAGGTACGGAGTTTACATTACTATTCAAGGGAAATAAGGATGAATGATAAGATAAAGGTGTTGTTGGTCGAGGATGAGGCTTCACTGGCCATGATTATGAAGGACACGATGGAGCCTATGGGCATGAGTGTGACGCTTGCCGCCGACGGTGAAGAAGGACTTCATGCGTTTTTCGCTGACAGGCCCGACGTGGTGGTTGCCGACGTGATGATGCCGCGTATGGACGGCTTCGAGATGGTGAGGCGTATCCGTGAGCAAGACAAGCTGACGCCCGTGCTCTTTCTCACGGCTCGCTCATCGGTCAACGATGTGGTCAATGGTTTCAAGATGGGTGGCGACGACTATCTGAAGAAACCGTTTAGTCTGCAGGAGTTCATGGTGCGTGTCAGCCGTTTGGCTGAGCGGCAGCAGCTTTATCGTCAGTCCTCATCATCGGAGCTGGAAGATGATGACCGCTGGATAGACATTGGAACCTATCGTCTCAATCCCGTCACACAACAATTGGCGTGGCAGGAACAGGTAGAAGAGCTGTCGTACCGCGAGGCCGAACTGCTGCGGATGTTAGCCGAGCATGTCAATGATGTGGTGGAGTCGCACGACATCCTCTTAGCATTGTGGGGCGACGATACGCTTTTCAACGGGCGCAGCCTGCAAGTGTTTATTACCAAGCTGCGCCATCGCTTAGAGCGTGACCCGCAGCTGCGCATCGTCAATGTACGCGGCATCGGTTACAAGCTCATCATCACTTGACGAGCTTTTGTTTCATAGCCTTTGAAATAACAAAAGTAAATTGAAGGAACAAACAGAGCATCCATAGTCTGAGCGTTTTCAGACTATGGATGCTCTTGTTGTTTTGAATAGAGTAGGATGGACTATATGCCCATTTTGCTTGTCGGTGAGTCTTTCTTTTGTGAGTCGTTGAAGTCGTTGTTGATCTTCGAACTGTACTGTCCGAACTGCTTCTTTGTGTTTCCAAAGTTCCACTTCACTGACAGGGCTATGACCTGTAGGGGGATGGAGACGTGGGTATGGTTGCTGAAGTCGGCACCGGCACTGTGCTGGTTGATGATCAGGTGGCTGCGGAGCGGGTTGGCATAGCGGGCCGAGAGCTCTAAGCGATCCTTGAAGAAAGAGCGGGTGAGCGAAGCATTGAAGAACTGCATGCCACTGTTGTAGCCCATGAGGTTGTACTGGCGTGTTTGGGCGAAGACTCCGAACGAACTCTTGACTTTCCATGGCAGCTGCTGCTCCAATCCGACATAGGCTCTTCCCGACCATCCCCAGTTGTGATACCCGAGTTCCTTTGCCTTCCAGTCACCGTAAGACACGTTACCGTTGAGCATCAGCGTTGATGTCTTGGTGGCTGTCCAACGGACGAAGGCATCTACGTAGGTGTTTCGGCTCTTGCCGTTGTTGGCGTAGGTGCTGTTGTATTTGTTGTCGGCATCCACGAACTGGTAATTTTCTATCTCATTACCGATGTAGTCGTGGCTGAGGCTGACGTTGAACATCACTTTCGGTGTGAAGAAGTTGTAGGCCAGCGTCACGTTGTGCGACTTCACCACGGCGAGCGAAGGATTGCCGTAGGTGAGCGATGTCGGGTCGGTGCGGTCGGTGTAGGGATTGAGCTGGCTGATGCCTGGTCGCGAGATGCGCATGGTGTAGGTCAATCCGAGGTTGGATGTCGGCGTGATGTTGTAGCCGATGCTTCCCGAAGGAACGAGATTGCCATAGTCTTTGTGGAAGTTGCGGTCGCTGTGCTCGGCATATTTCACGCTCTCGAAGGTATGCTCGTAGCGCAGGCCGAGGCGGGCGTTGTACTTCTCCTTGGCGAGCTTATACTGTGCATAGCCTGCCACGATGCTTTGCAGGTTGCGGTAGAGCATGCTGCCGGCGTCGTTGAGTACGTCGTTGCCGTCGACGATGTCGTAGAGACGGCTGTCGCTCTTGTTGCGTCGGCTGATGAACTTCGTGCCCGTCTCCAGCGTCTGTCCCTTGCCGAGGTCGAGTGTCAGGTCAGCCTGCCCGGTATGGCTGGTACCCCACGTGCGTGAGTCGGAGAAGAGATTGCTGAGGGTGAGCCCCATCACGCCCGTCACATTATTATATAAGTTCCATGTGCGGTTGCGGGCCGGGTTGTAGTCGAAGAGATAGCTCAGCGTCAGCGATGAGGTGTGGTCTGCGTTGAGCCACCGCTGATAGTCGGCACTGGTGTTGACGCCTATAAATCGGCTGCGCTGGTTGGAGTTGTAGATATAGCTAAAGCCATTGCCGTAGGGACCTCCCGAGAAAGAGTTGCGCGGTTGGGTGTCCTGATGGGTGTTGCCACCATTGACTCCGGCATTGACGTTGATGGTGCTCAAAGAGTCGAGGGCGTAGCCTAAGGTGAGGTTGCCAAAGGAGAAAGGATGTTTTTGGTCAAACATTACATCTGTGGTCTGCTGCGATTCACCAAGAGAGGTCTGCTGGAGACGGGTGTTGGTCACCTTGAGGTTGTCCATTTTCTGCCAGACAAACATGCCCATGGCACTGTAGGTCAGCTTGCCATGCTGTCCGCCGATGTAGGCGTTGGCGCGTTCGCCCTTGTTGCTGAGGGAGAGCTCGACATTGCCGTTGTAGCAGTTGCTGCAGTCGCTGTTGGACTGTCCGTTCTGGTGCATCAACTTGATGTCGAGCACACCACTGGTGCCCTCGGCATCGTATTTGGCGCCCGGTGAGGTGATGACGTCGATACTCTTCACCATGGAGGCAGGCATCGACTTCGCCACTTGTGAGAAGTTGTTTTGGAACATCTGGTTGGGTTTGCCATCAACATAGACCTTAAAGCTGGCAGAACCCTTCACGGTGACGTTGTCCTGCCCATCTACGTTGACCATGGGCACTTTGCGGAGCATGTCGAGGAGCGTCATCGTCTTGGCGTCCGCATCCTGCTGTACGTTGTAGGTCATCTTGTCGGTCGTCATCCTGACGATGGGCTTCTGCGCCACCACCTCCACGCCTTGCAGGTCGAGGCTGTCGTGAATGGCTTGGAGTTTAAGGCTGTCGGCGGTGTTGACAGGAGCCTGGGCCAGAGCGGTGAGAGGGGAGAACGAAAGGAGAGTGATGGCAAGCGCCTGCCTGCCTTTGATATTGTTTTTCATTGTCTTGCTGTTGTTTTTGGGTGGGACGCTGCAAAGCAGCGTCTTACTGAACAGAGGCTACCGCCTCCTTGAGCTCTTCCCAAGAGATGTCGAGGAGCTTCATTTGGCGGGCAAACTCGGGGAGGACGGTCTTGAGAAACGTCTGGCGCCGTGTCTGCTTGATATGTCGCTGCGCATCTTCCGCTACGAAATAACCGAGACCACGCTTGTTGAAGATAATGCCTTCTTGTGCGAGCTGGTCGTAGGCCTTGACCGCCGTGTTGGCGTTGACGCCGAGCGTGGCGGCATATTCGCGCACGCTGGGGATGCGGTCAAAAGCCTTGTAGACACCAGCGAGGATCTCGTCACTCAGTCGGTCGGCTATCTGCAGGTAGATGGCTTTGTCGTTGTTGAATGCCATATACGTGAGTGTTTTGTGTTGTGAGGTGTGGTTATTTGCCGAGTTGTAGTTTCTTTGTGTCGATGTCGCCGGCGCCGGACACGCTCTTGTCGAGTGAGTGCAGAGTGCCGGAGAGACTGACGTCGCCACTACCGGAGATGCTGATGCCAGCATAACCGCAATGGTCAAAGTCAAGCGTGCCGTCGCTGCTTCCGGCTATAGTCAGCTTGGTTACTTTCACCTGAGCCAGTTTGCTCTTTACGTCACCGCTGCCGCTGATGCTGAAAGAGGCGTTGCGGGCTTGAAGTCTCCCGGTTTCGATGTCGCCACTTCCTGCAACGATATACTCGAAATCACCGGTGAGGGTCACATTTTTCAGCTTGCTGTCGCCACTGCCGGCGATGGACAACTCCAGGCTTTTGCCGGTGATGTCGTTTTCTGCATAGAAGTCGCCACTGCCGGCGGTGGAGAGGGCAATCAGCGAGGGCGCGCTGATCCAGAGCTCGGCACCAGAGCTAATATTGTTGAATTTGAGGACAGTGATACCCTTTTGTTTTTTCTCCTCCTTTTGTGTGATGACGAGCTCTCCGTTATTAGCAGTGATGGTATGGGCATCATACCATTGTGGAGTGGCTTTCAACACCACTTTGTAGGTGTTGGACTGCGTGAAGTGGATATCGCAATTGGAGTAGTTCCTGATGCTTTGGAAGTCACGGAGGTTGAGGGTATAGGACTTCGCGGGCTCATCACTGTTGTTAACTTTCTCGATGCGGCAAGCGGAAACAGAAAGAATGGCCACAAGGGCGATAAACATAAATGCTAACTTTTTCATGGTGATACTTTTTTAATGATTGGGAGATGCTGCTGAGCAGCGTCTTACAAAATGAAACGGACGCCTTTTATTTGTTAATCCACTGGTTGTTGATGACTTGCAGCCGGGTGTAGCGACGGAAGGCGAACCAGTAGCAGAAGACGATGAGGGCGGTGGCGAAAACATAATAGAGAGCCTCCCACCAATAGTTATAAAGCGTGATGGTGTAGCCGGAACCAAGAAGCTCAGAGAGCATGTATCCACCAGCAGTAGCACCACACAACAGTAATATGCCGAGCCCCATCCACGTGAGGATGGCCATCACGAGCGGATGTTTGTGGAAGATGCTGCCGAAGAAGAGAAAACAGGCGTGCTCTACGATTAAAGCCATCAAGAGCCCGGCTACGCCATTGAGAGTGTAGTCTTGGCCGTTGATATACATCAGATTGCCAGAAAAGGAGGTATGGATGATGCTGTCTGCTGCTGACGAGACAGCCCATTGGGCGGGATTGCTTCCAAAGATCATTGTCAGGAGATGCTGTACCAAGTCGCCGATCAGGAAGCCGGCGATGGCTGCCACGGGCATGGCGACGACGAGCACGAGGTAACGTGCGATGAACTTCTCCTTGTTCGAGGCCGGAAGCATGAAGTTGTTGATGCGCTGTTGACGGCTTCTCAGGCTGGAAAAGATCGTAGCACCGCAAAGCAAGAAGTAGGCGAGAAGGAAGGCAAAGACTATCTTGCCCGTGGTAAACGTAGAATCCGAATCATTCTTAATGATAAGTACGAGTAGTTGCGGGATGACTACAATTCCGAAAAATGTAAGGGCCATGGTGACGAGATGGCGCTTGCTGAGCAGCAGCTCCCAACGGAGCACTTGCAGAAATCTATTCTTGTTCATTGTTTCTTTGCTATATATATAATGGTGTAGAAGAAATTACTTATTAGTGATCTTTCCGCTGATGGCAGCGTTGAAGAGCAGCTCCAGGTCGACTTGTGTCTCCTCACCGTTGCCGCGCGGCATAATGACGGCATTGCCTTGCAGCGAGGGCTCGGCGTAGAGTACGGTGTCGTCCATCTCCTGTGGTGAGACGTAGCGGAAGGCGTAGCGGTGAGAGAGATCCGCGATGGAACTGTTGAGCAGCACGCGGCTTTGGTTGATGATGACCACGTGGTCGAGCAGGCTCTCGATGTCGTGGACCTGATGGGTGGAGATGATGAGCGTGCGGTCGTCCTCCATGTAGTTGGCCACCACCTTGCGGAAGAGCGCTTTCGACGGGATGTCGAGTCCGTTGGTCGGCTCGTCCATCATCAGCAGACGTGTGCCCGTGGCAATAGCGAAGCTCATATACACCTTCTTCTTCTGTCCCATGGACAGCTCCTTGAGGTTGGGACGTGCCGGCATCTCAAAGTCAGCCAGACATTTGCCCAAGAGCTCGTCGCTGAAATGAGGGTAGAAGGCGCGCATCATGTCGGCGAAGGCTTCAAAAGTCATGTCGGGCATGGCATACTCCTCGGGTACGATGAATACCTCTTGGAGCATCTCGGGGAGTCGCAGCCAGCTCTCCTTGTTGTTGACCGTCACCGTGCCGCTGTTGGGACGCAACAGTCCGGCGATGAGATAGAGCAGGGTTGACTTTCCTGTGCCGTTCTTGCCTAACAGTCCGTAGACGCTGCCAGGTTGCAACTGCAAAGAGAAGTGGTCAAACACTTGGTGCTTGCTGCCCTGATAATGGAAGCATAGGTCTCTTACATCAATCATATTTTTTTTTCGTTTAATTGTTATCTGTATTAGTGTACTACTTGTTTAGTACACTACAAAGATACTATGATTTGTTTGAAATGACCAAATTTTTAAGAGATAAAATGCTTATGTTTAGCATATGTTTAACTTTTGTATAGATAATAGCGACATCTATTTTACTCCTATTAACTATTTTGAAGGAAAGAACAGAGTGCACCCATGCGATGACAAAGCTGCGGTTATGGTGCGAAAAAGGGGTTGTACCACGTTTGTGGTATGCAATATGACGTGAATATGCGATTCCTATGATGGGAAAATCATCGTAACTTTGCATCGTGAAAAAACAATAGATGTAGAACCGCTGAACGCAACTTCTTATCTAAGAGTTGAGGGAAGCATAAAAAGTAAATGACTATGAGCAACGAGAAAAAGCTTCATTTCGAGACACTGCAACTTCACGTAGGCCAGGAGCAGGCCGACCCCGCAACAGATGCGCGTGCCGTGCCTATCTACCAGACCACCTCTTATGTGTTCCACAACGCACGGCACGCCAGTGACCGTTTCCACCTGAAAGATGCCGGAAACATCTACGGTCGTCTGACCAACACCACACAGGGCGTGTTTGAGGACCGCGTGGCCGCACTGGAAGGCGGCGTAGGCGGACTGGCTGTTGCCTCAGGCGCTGCTGCTGTGACTTACGCTATCACCAATCTGGCATACGCCGGTGATCATGTGGTGGCAACCGATACTATCTACGGTGGAACCTATAATCTGCTGAAGCACACGCTGAGCAAGTATGGTATCGATACGACATTTGTCAATCCCGACGACTACGACGCATTGGAGGCAGCCATTAAGCCAAACACTAAGCTCATATATATTGAGACCCTCGGTAACCCGAATTCCAACATCAGCGACATTGAGCGCTCAGCCGCCATCGCCCACAAGCATGGCATCCCCTTGGTGATCGACAACACCTTCGGCACTCCTTATCTGATTCGTCCTATCGAGCATGGAGCCGACATCGTGGTGCACTCTGCCACTAAGTTCATCGGTGGCCACGGATCATCCCTGGGCGGTGTGATCGTCGACGGCGGTAAGTTCGACTATTTCCAGAACGACAAGTTCCCCGGTTTCACCAAGCCCGATGCCTCTTATCATGGCCTTGTCTTCGGCAAGCTGCCCGCTCCTTTCGTGACCCGTGTGCGTGCTCTGCTGCTTCGTGACGAGGGGGCCTGCATCTCTCCTTTCAACGCTTGGGTGCTGCTGCAAGGTCTGGAAACGCTGTCACTGCGTGTCGAGCGCCATGTCTTCAACACACTGAAGGTTGTTGACTATCTCAAGACCCAGCCACAGGTGAAGAAGATCAACCACCCGTCGCTGCCAGATCATCCCAACCACGACCTCTACGAGCGCTACTTCCCCAACGGCGCCGGCAGCATCTTCACCTTTGAGATCGATGGCAGCCAGCAGAAGGCTTGGGACTTCATCGACCATCTGAAGATCTTCTCTGATCTGGCCAATGTGGCTGACGTGAAGTCGCTCGTCGTGCATCCAAAGAGCACTACACACTCAGAGCTGAGCGAGCAGGAGGCTTCTGAGCAGGGCATCTTCGACGGTACCATCCGTCTGAGCATCGGCACAGAGCACTATGAGGACCTCATCGCTGATCTCGACCAGGCCTTTGAAGCCGTCAAGAAAGAGAAGTAAGCTCAAGCAGAGATAATGTTTTATCAAGAATTAGAGAATTAAAGAATTAGAAATCATAAGAAAGGAAACATATTATGGCAAGAATATATAAGCAGATCACCGACCTGATTGGTCATACACCTCTGGTCGAACTCAACAAATACTCAGCCCTGCGCGGCGTGGAGACTCCGGTGCTGGCCAAGGTAGAGTTCTTTAACCCCGGCGGCAGCGTGAAGGACCGCATTGCCCTGGCAATGATTGAGGCCGCTGAGCGCGACGGTAAACTCAAGCCGGGAGCAACGATCATCGAGCCGACCAGTGGCAACACGGGTGTAGGCTTGGCCCTGGTGTCTGCCGTGAAGGGCTACAAACTCATCCTTACCATGCCCGAGACGATGAGCATCGAGCGCCGCAACCTTGTGAAGGCTTACGGTGCACAGGTGAAGCTCACCAGTGGCAAGGATGGCATGCCGGGTGCTATCAAGGCTGCTGAGGAACTGCGCGACTCTATCCCCGGCTCAGTCATCCTTGAGCAGTTTGAGAATCCCGCCAACCCACAGAAGCACTATGAGACGACGGGTGTGGAGATCTGGGACGACACTGACGGCAAGGTCGACATCTTCGTGGCTGGTGTAGGTACCGGCGGAACGATCTCCGGTATCGGCCGCAGACTGAAGGAGAAGAACCCCAACGTGAAGGTAATCGCTGTGGAGCCTACTACTTCACCGGTGCTCAATGGCGGCAAGCCCGGACCGCATAAGATTCAGGGTATCGGCGCAGGCTTCGTGCCAAAGACCTACGATCCGAAGGTCATCGACGAGGTGGTTGACGTGGACAACGACGCTGCCATCCTCGCCGGCCGCCAGCTGGCCCAGCAAGAGGGATTGCTCGTGGGTATCTCTTCCGGTGCAGCTGCATACGCTGCTACAGAGATCGCCAAGCGCCCGGAGAACAAGGGCAAGACGATTGTGGCTCTGCTGCCCGATACGGGTGAGCGCTATCTCTCGACTGTGCTCTACGCCTTCGAGGAGTATCCGCTTTAACGACAACGTTTTCTCGTTTGCATCATTGCATACATTTTAGGTCCGCTGCCTGACGTCCCACTTCCAGGGGACAAAGGCGGTGGGCCTTTTTCAATGTTGAATGTTGAGTGATGAATGATGACTGGAAGCGGGAGAGAGTGATGAATAGAATACCCAAAAGGTAAGAACAATACGAATGGAGACAACAAGTCGGCGTGTTCTTATCGAAAAAAACGTTGTTAGTAGATGGTCAAACGTTCGTTAGACGATAGGTCAAACGCTCGTTTGGCTTTATATACAACGTTCGTTTGACTATACGTCCAACGTTCGTTTGACCATCATCAGATAACGCTTTTTGGCATGTTTGGTCGTGCATTTCAATGTGTCGGAAGACTATTCTAAGTCCATGCAAGGACGAGAATACATGCGTATAGAACCCAAAAAGGCACTGACAGGAATGCTGTCAGTGCCTTTTTGAGGATATAGCTTAAAGCTTTGTCTATGCAGGAGTGACCATGATAAATGTGCGCATGATCCAATAGCAGAAGATACCGCCTAAGTAGCCCAGAGCAGCAATCCAGCTCACATGCTTCATATACCAGCCGAAGGTGATCTTCTCCAGTCCCATGACAACAACGCCGGCAGCAGAACCAATAATCAGCATAGAACCACCCACACCGGCACAGTAGGCAAGCAACTGCCAGAAGATGCCATCGACAGCCATGTCGCCTGTCGGTGCCACGGGATACATGCCCATGCAACCAGCCACCAATGGCACGTTGTCAACAATACTCGACAACACGCCGATGATGCCTGTCACAGCGTAGTGGTTGCCGTCGAAGGCTACGTTGAGGCCCTTGCCGATGGAGGTCAGCACGCCAGTCTGCTCCAAGCTGGCTACGGCCATGAGGATGCCAAGGAAGAAGAGAATGGTGGACATGTCGATGCGGTGAAGTAGGTTGACCACACGCTTCTTGGTTCCGTGAGTCTCGTAGGAAGTAGCCAGACTGCGATAGAACAACTCTGTGGCAATCCACAGCACACTCAGCACGAGCATGATGCCCACGAAGGGAGGCAGACCAGTGATGCCCTTGAAGACGGGAACGAACATCAGACCACCGACACCAATGCAGAACACGGCGGCACGCTGGCGATGACCCAACTCCTGCTCTTCGGTTTCCACAGCAGTGTCGGGGCTGTCAATGTCCTCCAGATCGCCGTGGAGCGAGTACTGCAGGATGAAGGCCGGGATGACCATCGACACGATAGAAGGAATCGTGATCTCGGACAGTACACCCAAGGCAGTGATGACGCCTTTGTTCCACAGCATGATCGTCGTCACGTCGCCGATAGGCGAGAAAGCGCCACCGGAGTTGGCGGCAATGATGACGAGTGAGGCATAGATGATGCGATCCTTGTGCTCTTTGACGAGTTTGCGCAGGATCATGATCATCACGATGCTCGTGGTGAGGTTGTCGAGGATGGCAGAGAGGAAGAACGTCAGGAAGGCAATGCGCCACAGCAGAGTGCGCTTGCTTTTGCTCTTCATCACACCACGTACCCAGTTAAACCCACCGTTCTGGTCTACGATCTCCACGATGGTCATGGCACCCATGAGGAAGAACAGCGTTGTGGAGGTGTCGCCCAAGTGCTCGGTGATGGCACTGCCGGCCTTGTTGATGAGTTCTTGACCGCTGACCCCCGGCAGATAGCTGCCCGGGTCGACCATGAACAGCGTCCAGCAGACCACAAACATCAGCAAGGCTACGGCTGCTTTGTTGACTTTCGTCACGCTCTCCAGGGCGATAAACAGGTAACCCACGCAGAACACAACGACAATTGCGATAGTTAATGTTGACATAAGCGTTACGTTTTTATGCTTTCTCTGTGATATAGTTAACCAAGTACAAAGATAATCATTTTTCTAAAAGCAAGAGGCGAAAAAGCCAATTATTATGCCTTTTCGCCTCTATTGTATCTGTTTTGTCATTTATCCGTTTGATAAGCTCTGGAAAAGTCCATGACCGTGACAGGTGCTTTCTCTATTCTTCTCATTCGGAATGAAAGAGATTGGTTAAAGGATGATGTTGCTGCCGAGCTGTTTGGCAAGGGCGTTGCGCATGGTCTGCAGTTGTTGGTAGCGGACCATCAGCTCTTTGAGTTTGCCGACGTCCTTGGCGTTTTGTGTGATCTCAGCCTGCACCTGTTTCAGTTGTGCCTCGACATAGTCTTTGCGGAAGTCGAGCATCAGGTGCATGGCCTGGTTGCGCAGGTCGTCGGTCTCGTTCTCCATGCGTTGCTCCTGTTCTTCCTTGTTCTTCGGTTCTTCCCCCTTCTCGATGAGATGGTACTTGTCGGCCGTCATGTCGGCGGCAAGTTGCGCAATGGTGATGTCGTCGTGGTGGAGGAAGTAAGGCTCCGCCTTGAATCCCGGTTCCGTGCTTTTCTGTGCTGCCTCTTGGAGAATGTGGTTGTAGATCTCACTCTGGAACGAGAGGTTGTCGGTGGTGAGGCTGTAGTGGATATATTGTGCCACGGTGAGCGAGTGGAGCTGCCCCTTGTCATCCTCCACGTTGTTGAGGATGATATGCTCGCCACGTTTGATGATGAGCTGGATGATCATGCTCTCCACCTGCGTAGCCTGCACCTGCGGTGTGACAGGCATCGCTGGCTGTGCCGCGGACGCTTGCGCCGGAGCGGGGATGTCGCCGGGAACAGCAGTCCCCGGTGCTCCACTCTTGCGGCTGCGGATGAAGTTGTTCATCTGATTGATGAGCGTGGCCTCGCCGATGCCGATGCGCTGTGAGCAGTCATGAATATAGGTGTCGCGGAGAATCTGATTGGGTACCATCGACACCGACTGCACGATGGAGCTGATGGCGTCGGCACGCTTCTTCGGGTCTTTCTCTCCTCGCAGCATCAAGTCGGTCTTGAACTGGATGAAGTCAGCCGAGTGCTCCTCGATGTATTTCCGGAAGTCGGCGGCAGAGTGCGAGCGTGAGAACTCGTCGGGGTCCTGGCCGTCGGGCAATAACAGCACTTTGAGGTTCATGCCCTCGGAGAGTAGCATGTCGGTGCCTCGGAGAGCAGCGTGTATGCCGGCGGCGTCACCGTCATAGATGAGCGTGATGTTCGAAGTGAAGCGGTGGAGCGTGTGTATCTGGTGCAGGCTGAGTGCCGTTCCCGAGTTGGCCACCACGTTCTCGATGCCGCATTGGTGCATGGCGATGACGTCGGCCTGTCCCTCAACCATGAACACACGGTCCTCCTTGGCGATGGCTCGCTTGGCCTGCCAGATGCCGTAGAGCTCGCGATCTTTATGAAAGATGTCGCTGTCGGGCGAGTTGACATATTTCTGGTTGACGCCTTTTGTACGGCTGTCGAGCACGCGGGCCGTGAAACCTACAACCTTTCCGCTCACGCCTATCCATGGAAAGACCACGCGGCCGGCATAGCGGTCGATGAGCTCACCACGGTCGTTGCGGTAGCAGATGCCCGTCTTCAGCAGGTACTCTTCTTGATAGCCTTTCTGCAAAGCCGCACGGGCCAGCGCATAACGGTCTGTAATGTCGAAGCCTAACTGGAATCTTCGGATAATGTCGTCACGGAAGCCACGGCTGCGGAAATACTGCATGCCGATAGCCACGCCGTCGGCATGGTTGTGGAGCAAGTCCTCGAAGTATTTCGAGGCCCATTCGTTGACGATGAACATTGACTCGCGCTGGCTCTGCTCCTCCTTCTCTTTGCTGGAGAGTTCGCGCTCGTGGATTTCGATGTGGTATTTGTTGGCCAGCCAGCGCAGTGCCTCGGGATAGGTCATCTGCTCGTGCTCCATGATAAACGACACGGCGTTGCCACCCTTGCCACAGCCAAAGCAGTGGCAGGTGCCACGGGCGGGGGAGACATAGAACGACGGCGTCTTCTCGTTGTGGAACGGGCAGAGTCCTTTATAGTTGGCTCCCGAGCGCTTCAGCGTGACAAATTCCGAGACCACGTCAACGATGTTGGCGGCCTCTTTGATTCTTTCTACTGTCTGACGGTCAATCATGGTTCTGCGTTAGAAAGAGACGAGTGTATAGAGATACATCACGGCTGCGGGGATCGCCATCAGACTTGAGTCGAAGCGGTCGAGCATGCCGCCGTGTCCCGGCAGGATCTTGCCGCTGTCCTTGATGCCCAAGGTGCGTTTGAAGAGGCTCTCCACGAGATCGCCCCATGTGCCAAAGACCACGACGACGAGTCCCAGTCCTGCCCATTGCCACTCGTTGAGCTGATGGGCCTGTCCGTTGTTGGCGATCAGGCCAATGACGAAGGCAGCGATGATCACGATGACACCGCCTCCGATGCTTCCCTCCCACGTCTTACCCGGAGAGATGCGTGGGAAGAGCTTGTGCTTGCCCAGCAGAGAACCGGTGCAGTAGGCGCCGGAGTCGTTGAGCCAAAGGAAGATGAAGACGCACAGCGGCAGGAGCATATCGTAGTGCACACCCGTTGCGTCGGCGTTGACCTCAAAGGCGAGAACATTGATCAGCGACAGCGGCATGGCAATGTACATCTGTCCCAGCATGGTGTAGGCCATGTCGGCTACCGCATTCTTGTTGCCCGTATACAGCTCGCTGATGAGCAGGTAGACGATGCTGAGGATATAGGGCACCATCACCACGAAGTTGCTGACCAGTCCCGTGCGCCATCCGGCCACGGCAAGGAAGAAATAGACGCCGGCCACCGTGGAGATGAGGCGGTTGACCTGCACGTCGGCCACGTAGTTGTTTACCAGTCCGGTATACTCCCAAAGGGCGAGTGCCGTGATGAGGGCGAAGAGCGCCACCATGGTTGTGGGTGTGAGGAAGCCAGCCACCATGACGATGACAAAGAGCACACCTGTGATGGTGCGGATGATCAGATTGAGTTTTTTGTCGTTCATCGTATTGTCGTTTAAGTTGTGTAATAGCGTATGGGCGCACCCGTGGAGGCGCGCCCATACCTTATTATATATGTATTAGTCAGCCTGCTCAGCGTCGCCTTTCTTGTCAGTGTCGGTGTGCTGGTCAGCGTTTTCAGCTTGCTTCTGCTTTTCGGCAGCCTCGTGCTCAGCCTGAGCCTTCTTCACCTCGTCTGGCATATCCTCGAGTTTAGGCTCAGCAGCCTTGGCCTTTTCTGCCTCAAGCTTGTCGTTTTCCTCCATGAGTTCCTGCGAGCGGCTCACCCATGGACGCTTGCCAAAGATCTTCTCCACGTCCTCGGCATAGATGACCTCTTTGGAGAAGAGCAGGTCGGCCAGCTGCTTGTGGCCTTCCTTGTGCTGCGTGAGGATGTTCTTGGCGCGTACATACTGCTCGTTGATCATCTTCAGCACCTCGTCGTCCATGATCTTTGCGGTGGTCTCACTGTAGGGCCGCTGGAACTGATACTCCTGATTGTTGTAGTAGCAGATGTTAGGGAGCTTGTCGCTCATACCCGCATAGGCTACCATGCCGTAGGCGCTCTTTGTGGCGCGCTCCAGGTCGTTCATGGCGCCGGTGGAGATATGTCCGGTGAAGAGGTCTTCGGCAGCACGTCCGCCGAGCAGTGCGCACATCTCGTCGAGCATCTCCTCTTTGGTGGTGATGACGCGCTCCTCAGGCAGATACCAGGCAGCGCCGAGTGCCTGACCACGCGGTACGATGGTCACCTTGACCAAAGGATTGGCGTGCTCGCAGAACCAGCTGATGGTGGCGTGACCGGCCTCGTGGATGGCGATGGAGCGCTTCTCCTCGGTGGTCATCACCTTGGTCTTCTTCTCCAAACCGCCGATGATACGGTCCACGGCGTCGAGGAAGTCCTGCTTGGTAACGGTTTTCTTGTCGTGGCGGGCTGCGATCAGAGCAGCCTCGTTGCAGACGTTGGCAATGTCAGCGCCGGAGAATCCTGGAGTCTGGCGCGCCAGGAAGTCTATGTCGAGACTGTCGTCGGTCTTCAGCGGCTTCAAATGTACTTGGAAGATAGCCTTGCGCTCCGCCATGTCGGGCAGGTCGACGTGGATCTGACGGTCGAAACGTCCGGCACGCAGCAGCGCCTTGTCGAGCATGTCGACACGGTTGGTGGCTGCCAGCACGATGACACCAGAGTTGGTGCCGAAGCCGTCCATCTCGGTGAGCAGGGCGTTGAGCGTGTTCTCGCGCTCGTCGTTGCCACCCATGGCAGGATTCTTTGAACGTGCACGTCCCACAGCATCGATCTCATCGATGAAGATGATGCACGGTGCTTTTTGCTTAGCTTGGGCGAAGACGTCGCGCACGCGGCTGGCACCGACACCGACGAACATCTCCACGAAGTCGGAACCTGACATCGAGAAGAAAGGTACGCCGGCTTCTCCGGCCACAGCCTTGGCGAGCAAGGTCTTACCTGTTCCCGGAGGTCCGATGAGCAGGGCTCCTTTAGGAATCTTTCCTCCCAGGTCGGTATATTTCTTCGGGTTCTTGAGGAACTCCACGATCTCCTGCACTTCCTGCTTGGCGCCTTCCTGTCCGGCGACGTCCTTGAAGGTGATGCCGAGCTCTCCGGCTTTCTCGTAGAGCTTGGCTTTGCTCTTGCCTACGCTGAACACACCACCGGCACCGCCCGTGCCACCGCCCATGCGTCGGCCGATGAACCACATCAGCACGAAGAAGATGATCAGCGGCGAGAGGTTGATGATCAGTGACATGATGTCGCTGGTCTTGGCGTTGTCGTAGCTGTAGCTGACAAACTTTCCTTTGGCTTGCTCGACAGCCAGGTATTTGTCGAGTTCATCGACGGAGCCGAACTCTACGTTGACATAGGGGTCGTTGCCCGTCTGCTGCGCACTCTGCTGGAATACGTCTTGGATATACTTAGGCTTGACGTACATCTTCAGCGTGTTGTCGTTCTTGTTGACGACGATGCGCTGGGCGTAGCCCTTCTCCACGTAAGTCTTGAAGTCGCTGTATTTGGCATCCTTGCTCGTGCCGGCAGCCTGGGCCAGGGAGTCGCCTCCACCGGTGAAGAAGAGCACGGCAAGGCCAATGAGCACGATGATGTAGATCCAGTTCATGTTGAACCGGGGCATTTTCGGCTGATGGTTTCGCCTTGGAAATTGATTGCTGTTTCTGTCCATTTCTGAGGAGTAGAATTGTTTATGTATGTTAGGATTGTCTTGTCTGTCGTTTAGTCCACGTCGGGCAGTTCGGTGAGTTTGGCGTCCTCCCAGAGGTTCTCCAGGTCGTAGAACTCCCGGGTCTCCGGCATGAAGATATGCACGAGCACGTCGACATAGTCGATTGCCACCCATTGGTTGTTGCCCAGTCCGTTGACATTTACGGGTTTTTCGCCCGCTTCCTTTCGGCAGATGTCGCCCACGCTTTCAGCGATAGCCTCCACCTGAGTGGGCGAGTTGCCTTGGCAGATGACAAAGTAGTTGGCGATGGCGCCGTCAATGTGGCTGAGGTCAGCAATGACGATGTGCTGTCCTTTCTTCTCTTGTATGCCCTTGGTGATGGACCTTACGAGATTTGTTGCTTCTGTCATGTATCAGTTTAAACTTGGTATACCTTATTAATATATATATGATTCGAAGTGCAAAGATACGGTATATTATCGAAAGAGAGTAGTCTTTCGATGTTTATTTGATATTTTTTAGGAAGAATAGAGGCTGTGAGGAGAGGCCTTTGTGGCAGGAAATAGTTGCAAAAGAGAAGAAAATGCATTTTTAATAAAAAAAGTCTCCAAAAGTTTTGGAAATTCAAAAAAAGTCTGTACCTTTGCACCCGCAATACAGAAGCAAGGGTGTTGCTTCTATAGTAATTGAAAATTGGGATATGGTGTAATGGTAACACAACAGATTCTGGTCCTGTTTTTCCTGGTTCGAGTCCGGGTATCCCAACAAAAAGGTCGCTGAATAGCTTTACCATTCAGCGACCTTTTTGTTGGTGCCTGACTCAGAGGGGAGGAAGGCAAGAGAAGGGAGCGTCACGATATATCGTGACGAACAGCCTCCCCCCTCGCTTTATCGAAACAGACTGAAGTTGACGCTGCCGTAGTGGCGGTGGTCAACGAAATGAGGATGCGACTCGAAAGAATGGTCTTTGCCATGCTCCAGGACAAAGATGCCGTCGGGAACCAGCAGGTCATGCTCGAAGATAAGGTCGGGCAGGGTGGGGAGCTGCTCAAGCGCGTAGGGAGGATCGGCAAAGATAAGAGAGAACTGTTGGTGACAAGACTTGAGGAAGCGGAAGGCATCGCCACGGATGAGCAGGTCGTTGTCTGCGCCGATCTTCTTCATGCACTGAGCGATGAAGCAGGCGTGGTCACGGTCAGCCTCCACGCTGATGACCTGCGCGCATCCCCGAGAGAGCATCTCCAGCGAGATGCTGCCTGTGCCGGCGAAGAGGTCGAGAGCGGTGATGCCTTCGAAGTCGAGGTAGCCGTCGAGCACGTTGAAGATGTTTTCCTTGGCAAAGTCTGTGGTGGGTCTTGCCTTAAAGGTACGTGGCACGTCGAAATGACGGCCTTTATAGATGCCAGTGATGATTCTCATTTCTTCTTTGTGAACAAGTTGAATGTTGTGTGAGGGGCTTTAGGGTGTTCTTTGTTCGAGGCGGAAGCTAACCCGAGATAGGGTGTTACTGTGCCGAAGGTCTATCCGAGATAGTGTATTACTGTGTCGAAAGCTTAGCCGAGATAGAGCGTGACCATGTCGAGGGGTATACCCTTGATTTCGGTAATGGCAGCCCGGTTGAAGTCAGCCTTAGGATTGATGAAGGTGACTTTGCTCAGGTATTTTTGCAGCATGGTGGTGAGTTCTTCCTTTTCGCGAATGTTGCCGGAGAGGTAGAGCTCGTCGGAGCGTTGGTCCATGGCGAGCTGTTTCCAGATGAAGAGAAGGAAGAAGACAGCGTCTTGCCACTCCTTGATGGGGTATTGGTTGGAGAAGACGAAGCGGTTGCGCTCGAAGCTGAATGCCTCCATCTTGCCGTCATGGAAGTGGGCATAGAGCTTGCGGCGGTTGGAGACAAAGCTGCGGCGGTGGAGATACATCCACACGGGTCGCATAAGTGCGATGAAGCGTGCGTCGCTGTAGTGGTCCTCGATGACAAGCCGCAGGTCTTTGTTCAAAGCGAAGAGCGCCACGGCGTTGAGGTCAGGGAGAATGTTGCTCCCCACGGCATAGCCCTCGTAGCCGGTGATGGCCTGGTGATAGAGGATGTCGTTTTTGGTCTCGTCGTATTCCTCGATGGGCACGAGCACCACGGGCGTATCCACGAGCACCTGAGCCCGATGGGTAGGCCGCTGCAGGATGTCGGCGGTCTTGAACGCTTCGCGCAGATTGGCGGCCATCGACACACCGCTCTTTGCCGTATAAGGCTCATAGAGGATGTTGTTGGGATGGTCAGTGTCGGCGATGGCAAAGATGAGTGATCCCTTGCTCACGCGTATGGTCATGCGGGGCGAGAGCCCCTGTCGTGTGGTATTGTTATTGTCTTGCATAGCTTATTCCCAGTTACCTGCGTTGTCGTTGGGTTGTGTGGTATCGCCAAATTTCAGTCCGGGAAAGTGTCCTGACTCGTTGGCGGCTTGAGTTAGATTGTCGATGCTGTTCTTGTCGAGTCCCTTGAGATAGTCGTCGTAGGCGGCGCTGCACTCCATGAGAGGTATCTGTCGTCCGCTTTTGGCGATGGTCGTGGTGACGTCGATGGTGAATCGCTTGCCGTCGGAGTAGGGGATATACTGCAGTGAGTCGGCGAGCAGTCCGCTCTTGATAAGCGTGCTGAAGTCAGCCGTGTAGACTCCGTGGCGTATGCGGTATTTCTCCTCAGCGGTACGGATCTTCACCAGACGTTCCTTGACAGCTTTCTCGCGCTGCTGCTGTTGATGCTCAAAGCGCATGGGCGAGCTGACGCTTAGCACGCAGAGCACAGCCAGGGCGATGACACAGGCAAAGAGCCCGTAAGTGTTTTTATGTTGAATGTTCATCTTTCTCGATAATTATTACTACCTTTGCCCTACAAGGGTTTCGTAGTTGCAAAGATACGAAGAATTATTGTTTCATCAAAGAGAAAAGTGAAGATAGCGCAATTTATAGATATGATCGTTGGGCTGTTTGGCTTTCAGCCTACAGCCTGTCAGCAAGCGGCGTTGCAGACCTTTGGCCAGTTTTTGGCTGATCGCAGGCCGGAGTCGGTGATGATCCTACGCGGTTCTGCGGGTACGGGTAAGACCTCCTTGGCTGCCGCCATGGTGGGCACGCTCCATCGTCTTGGGCAGAAGCTCACGCTCATGGCGCCCACCGGTCGTGCTGCCAAGGTGTTCTCGCGTGGCAGCGGTCTGCCGGCCTACACCATCCACCGGCGCATCTATCGTGAACGGGTCTATCAAGGACTTGACGGTCAGTTCAATCTCAATGACAACCGCAACCACCGCATGCTCTTTGTCGTTGACGAGGCCTCGATGATCGGCTCCGGTGTGCAGGGCGAGGACACCTTCGGTTCCGGCTCGTTGCTCGACGACTTGATTAAGTATGTCTACAGCGGTGACAACTGCCGTCTGCTGCTTATTGGGGACAAGGCCCAGCTGCCGCCGGTGGGTGAGGACGAGGCCCCGGCGCTCTCGGCTGACGCGCTACAGGGATATGGACTCGTGGTCTATGAATGTGACCTCGATGAGGTGCTTCGTCAGGGACAGCAGTCGGGTATTCTCTTTAATGCCACTCGGCTGCGCGACATGATCGTGCGCGACGAGACCACACAGTTGCCTCCGGTGACCTTCGAGGGCTTTGCCGACATTGTCAACCTTAGAGGCGACGAGCTTGTGGAGACACTTGCCTCAAGCTACAGCCAGATGGGCATTGATGACACCATCGTCGTCACACGATCGAATAAGCGGGCTGGCGTTTATAACCAAGGCATCCGCAACACCATTCTCGACCGCGAGGATGAACTCTGTTCGGGCGATCTGCTGATGATTGTGCGCAACAACTATTATTGGACCGAGCGTGAGCAGGCTGCCATCCGCGAGAGTGTGAGTAAAGGCGAGCCTGCCCAGCCTCTGCCCGTGAGCTTCCTGGCCAATGGTGATAGGGCCGTCGTAGAGCGTGTGCGCAACGTCCGCGAGCTCTATGGCTTCCGATTTGCCGACGTGTGGCTGCGCTTCCCCGATTACGACGACTATGAGATGCAAGTGACGGTGAACATGGACTCGCTGCTCGCCGAGGCTCCTGCGCTGACGCGCGAGCAGAGCGAACAGCTCTTCAATCAAGTGATGGAAGACTATGCCGATCTCAAAACTAAACCTGAGCGGTTGCGGGCGGTGAAGAACGACGCTTACTTCAATGCCCTGCAAGTGAAGTTCGCTTATGCTGTCACCTGCCACAAGGCTCAGGGCGGACAATGGAGGCACGTCTATGTTGACCAGGGCTATATGACCGACGACATGGTCAATAGCGACTATTACCATTGGCTCTACACTGCCTTCACTCGCGCCACGGAGAAGCTCTATCTGGTTAACTGGAAAGAAAATAGCCAATAGCCTAAAGATTTTCCTTATAAGAGAGAAAGCCAGGAAGAGTATTCCTGCTTATTTCTTTCCTGCCCTATATTCCTTTCTGATATTGGCGGGCGAGGCGTTGAGGTTCTTACGTGTGTAGGTGCCGAAGAAACTCAGACTGGGGAAGCCCAGGTCATTGGCGATCTCTTTTACCGTCTTTGATGTGTAGCAGAGCTGACGGCGGATCTCATTGGCCACCGTCTCGTCGATGATTTGCTTGGCCGAGTGCCCGGTCTTCTCCTTGACGATATGTGAGAGGTATTTTGTGGTGATGCACAACTCGCGGGCAAAGTAGCTGACATTTCTGATCTTGCCTTCGCTTTGAGCCAACAGTTGCAGGAAACGCTTGAAGGTGTTGTCGGTTTGGCTGTATTGTTTGTCTTGAGGCATCGATCCCGTGCGGCTGTTCACCATGTCAGCGAGTTCATAGATCATGCTCCTGTGCAAGGTATACAAGATGTTGGGGCGAAACTTAGTAGGCTGACGTTTGGAGTAGATCTTGTAGAGATGATAATATTGTCGGGCCACCTCTACTTCTTCCTCAGTGAGATGAATCTTAGGATGAGTACTTACAAATTCTATGTTAGACCACAGATCTCTGTCGCCCAAGAGACTGTCATTGATGACCGAGGGCGAGAGGCTGAGCACCATCAGTTGCAGGTTGTTGGTGTAGGAGAAGTCCTCCAGAGTGGTGCGGGGAAAGGCTATGAGCAGGTCTCCACTGGTCAGCGTTGTCTTCTGTTGATGGTTGACAGTGATGGACAGGGAACCCTGACGACAATAGGCAACAATGAACCGGTGAGGTATGAAATAGTCGATCTGGCGGGGAGGGTCATAGGAGAAATCGTCATAAAGGATAAACTCCGGTGCAGTCTCTGTTGCAGGCTGGTTGGTAGCTGTTGCCGGGCTGTTGTCGTTGTGGAGTGCTTGTTGTTGTGTGGACATAGGTTGTTATATATATAAGGTGATTAAAAGGTGAAGGGAGTCATGGTGTGTGTTTTCTCTTGAAAGGTGGGTGTGTCAACACGATGCCCCCGCAGGCTTCGTACGCGCGGCATGTTGTCGAACCATGAATCTTCGGTGATGAACCAACTGTAATGGCTTACCTCAGAGATGGAGTTTAGCCGATTGTTGAGTTCACGGGCGAAGCGTGGGTTCACGGCGGAGAGGAAATGGTGGCCGTCGCGCATCTCGATGGCGAGCACCAGATGCTGTTGCTTGTTGCGCACGGTGGAAGCGGTGTTGATGGTCGATGCCTTACCGAGTTCACGTGTAGAGGTACTTACGTGTATGTCCCAGCCGTCGCGGTTGAGGCGGTCCATGATGCCTCGGAACACTACACCGTGGGGCGAGGTGTCGCGGATACCCGTGTAAGCGATGGAGTAGTGGATCATCTCATGGAGCAGTACGCTTTGGAACTGGTGTTCGCTTTGATCGTAGTAGTTGCTCATGCTCAACGAGTAGTCGTAATTGACGACCTTTCGCCACGTGCGCTTACGCTTAAAGGAGAGAGCGCCCAGCCGTGTGCGTGACCGTCCGATGTGGTAGCGTGGCTCGGGCAGCCCATCGTCGAAGTATCGGCGGTTGAACGTCAGAAAGTTGGCACGGAGCCATGGGAGTGTGATTTGCATGAAAACGATCCTTTACTTTAACTTACGCAAAAGTAGTGGTTTTCCTTCTATCTACAAAGCAAAGAAAGACGAAGTTAGGCTTTTGACAGGTTTTTTATAGAAATATCGCAGACAGAAAGCGGTCAGAAAGCCTCTCGGTATTTACTTTCGTCCTTATCCTTGAGCATGCCGAGATAGCTCTCGTAGCGCGACTCGGCGATGTAGTGGTTGCGGACAGCCTCAAGCACGGCACAGCCCGGCTCATGGGTGTGGGTGCAGTTGGCGAAGCGACAGTCCTGAGAGAACTTGAAGATTTCGGGGAAATAGCTGGTGATCTCTTCCGGTTCCATGTTGAACGTACCGAAACCTTTGATGCCCGGAGTGTCAACGACATAGCCATTGTTGTTGGGCAACGGCACCATCTCGGAAAACGTAGTGGTGTGCATGCCCGTGTCGTGTGCTTCGCTGATGTCGGCCACACGGGCTTCAGTGCCGGGGATCAGCAGGTTGAGGAGTGTGGACTTGCCGACGCCGGAGTTGCCGCTGAGTAGTGTCACCTTGCCATTGAGCAGGGCGCGCAAGTCGTCGATGCCGTCGCCGGTGAGCGCCGACACCTGATGGCAGGGGTAGCCAATGTTGTCGTAGAGCGTCACCATCATGTCCTGATAGTGGCGCTCTTCGTCGGTGAGCAGATCAGTCTTGTTAAACACCAGTACCACCGGCACGCTGTAGGCTTCGGCTGAAGCCAGGAAACGGTCGATGAATGTCGTGGAGGTCTGAGGGTGTGCCACAGTGGTGACGAGCATTGCTTGATCGAGATTAGCCGCAATGATATGGCTCTGCTTCGACAGATTCTGTGATTTACGGACGATATAGTTCTTCCGGTCCTCTATCGCAGTGATAAATGCGGTACCTTCGCGATTGATGTCTATATGCACCCAGTCGCCGACAGCGACCGGGTTCGTGCTGCGGATTCCCTTTAGGCGAAAGTTTCCCTTGACTTTGCTGTCAACGAGTTGACCGTCATCGGTCTTCACGGTGTACCAAAATCCGGTGTTTCTTACGACAAGTCCTCTCATGCCCAATGGATTAAACGGTCATCACCTCTTTCTGCTTTGCAGCCAGGGTGGCGTCGATCTCCTTGATGTATTTGTCGTGCATCTTTTGCAAATCGGCCTCGGCGTCCTTCTCCTGATCCTCAGAGAGTCCGTCCTTGATGGCTTTCTTCAGCTTCTCCTTGACCTCAGCGCGTGCGGTACGTACCTGTACCTTCACGCCCTCGCCTATCTTATTGCACTGCTTGACGAGTTCCTTGCGGCGGTCCTCAGTGGGCTGGGGTATGCGCAGGATGACCATCTCACCGTTGTTCTCCGGCGTGATGCCGACATCGCTGTCCATGATGCCTTTCTCGATGTCTTTGATAGCCTTGCGGTCCCAGGGGCGTATGGTAATGGTGCGTGCGTCAGGCACGATGATGGAAGCTACTTGGTTGAGCGGCATCATCTGACCATAAGAACTTACGCGTACGCCATCGAGTATGGCTGCGTTGGCACGGCCGGCACGGATGCGTGCGAGCTCCTCTTGAAGATACTTCGACGCCTTCTTCATTTTCTCCTCGGCGCCATTGAGGGTTTGTTTTACGTCTAACATATTTTTAGTGCTTAATATTCTAAGTCACAAATTTAAAAAGATTTTCTGGACGATGCAACTATTTCCCCAACTTTTTTCTTTTATAGCGTAATAGCAGGTGAGCTTTTATAGTGTGCTGCAGTTTACTTTGTCTGCAACCATAGATGTGAGTTCCACAAATTGCTGGACGGAGAGCTGTTCGGGACGCTTCGTCATGATGTCTTGTGCGAAGAAGTCGGGAGAAGGCATGGTCTGTGGCGTGAAGAGCTGGCGCAACGAGACACGCAACATCTTGCGACGCTGACCGAAGACCGCCTTCACCACACGCTTGAAGAGTACTTCGTCGCAGCCGAGATCCGTTACGTTGTTGCGCGTCATGCGTATCACAGCACTCTTCACCTTTGGTGGCGGATTGAAGACACCTTCGTCGACGGTGAAGAGATACTCCACGTCGTACCAGGCTTGTATCATCACGCTGAGGATGCCGTAAGCCTTGTTGCCCGGTGCGGAGGCGATGCGCTGAGCCACCTCACGCTGGATCATACCTGTACAGCAGGGGATGAGATCCTTGTAGTCGAGCATCTTGAAGAAGATCTGTGACGAGATGTCGTAGGGATAGTTGCCCGTGAGCACAAACTGCCGGCCGTCGAAGATCTTGTTCAGGTCCATGCGCAGGAAGTCCTCACCGATGATCTGGTCGCGCAGTTCGGGATAGCGCTCGTTGAGGTAAGCCACGCTCTCAGAGTCGATCTCCACGGCTTTTACTTCCCGGTTCTTCTTCACTAAATACTGTGTGAGGACTCCCATGCCCGGTCCGATCTCCAATATGGGCAGTGCCGGGCAGGCGTCTACTGTGTCGGCGATGCGTCGTGCCACGTCGAGATCAGTCAGGAAGTGCTGGCCGAGGTTTTTCTTTGGCTTTACTTGCTTCATGTTGCTTGTATGTTTTTTCTTTGGTTACAAATGTACGAAAAACATTGGGGATAGGCAAGAAACAGGATAAAAGAATTGCCGTCAGGGCACAAAAAAGACCGGAAACAGATTACTCCATTGCCGGTCTTCTCTATGTATTCTCTCTATTTTTTTTCAAATCAATGAGGCTGTTTACTTGCCCTCGACCATACGGTCCATTGTCAGAGCCAGTGCAGAAGCACCTACAAAAGCAACAGCTACCAATGCGATAAATGTCATCATACTCATAATCTTTTTACCTTTCTTTACTTTAAATTCTACTTTTGTTATCCTTTGCCCTTGGTCCCGTGTTGTGGGGATCTTCTTGCGGGCTTGTTATCCTTGTGACCTCTATGGGTCTTTGTTTTACGTTTGCAAAGATAGGAACTTTTCTCTGTGTGCGCAAACAATTATGGTTTTATTCGCGAAATATGTGGTTTTAATTGATACGTGTCAAGCAGATTGATGTGTGTCAATGAGTTCTTAAAGGGTAAAAGCGTGCATTATAAAATGATTATTTTTCTAAAAAAGTTTCGTTATTCCACTGAATTACATTACTTTTGTATGCTATATGAAGAACGGAAACACCATCAACAACATAGTGAAGGTGGCATTGAGCCTGTTGCTGGGCGGTGCCATCCTTTATTGGATGTATCGTGGCTTTGACTTCCAAGGCATGAAGCAGGTGTTGCTCCACGGGATGGACTGGACATGGATGCTCCTTTCTTTTCCTTTCGGCATACTGGCGCAAGCCTTCCGTGGCTGGCGCTGGCAGCAGACCTTGGAGCCTGTCGGAGAGAAGCCGCGCGTCTCGGTGTCGGTCAACAGCGTCTTTGTGTCCTATGCCGTGAGCCTGCTGATTCCCCGTGTGGGCGAGTTCGCACGCTGTGGTATCCTTCGGCGGTGGGACGGCGTGTCGTTTCCCAAGGCTTTGGGAACGGTGGTCACCGAACGAGCCATCGACTCCGTGCTGGTGATGGTGATGATCGTAGCCACGCTGCTCTCCCAGTTCCGTGTCTTCCAGTCTTTCTTCCGGCGCACGGGAACACGTGTCGATGAGTTTTTGGCAAGCTTTTCGTCTATGGGTTGGCTGGTGACGATGATATGTGGCGTCGCCGTGATCATCCTTCTTTGGGTGCTGCTCAGAAAGATGTCTATATATAATAAGGTGAAGGACCTCTTCCATGGACTGTGGCAGGGAGTGGTGTCGGTACGCTATGTCAAGAACGTACCCTTGTTTATCTTCTACTCCGTTGCCATCTGGGCTTGCTACTTCCTTCACTACTATCTCACCTTTTTCTGCTTCGACGCGACCCGTCATCTGGGTTTTGCCTGTGCGATGGTCACATTCATCGTTGGCAGTATCGCCGTCATCGTGCCCACCCCCAACGGTGCCGGTCCTTGGCACTTTGCGGTGAAGACCATGCTCATCCTCTATGGCGTTGCGTCTACGGCAGCCCTGAACTTTGTGCTTATCGTCCACAGCATACAGACCCTGCTCGTCGTGGTCATCGGCATCTATGGATGGATGGCCTTAAGTTTCACGAAGAAGAGGGTGAGCAATAAGAAAGAGACAATCATCAGTGAATAGATAAAATATTTATTGTAACCATTAAACGTAATATTATGAGTGAAATCAGCAATCTGCAGCCAGCAGCCATCTGGCGCAACTTCGACGCGCTGACACAGGTGCCACGTCCGTCAGGTCACTTAGAGAAAGTACAGCAGTTCCTTCTCGACTTCGCAGCCAAGATCGGAGTGGAGACTTTCAAGGACGCTGGCGGAAACATCGTCATGCGCAAACCGGCCACCCGGGGCTATGAGAACCGTAAGACCACGCTGTTGCAGGCTCACATGGATATGGTGCCACAGAAGACTCCTGACAGCAAGCATAACTTCGAGACAGACCCAATAGAAACTTATGTCAAGGACGGTTGGGTACATGCCAAAGGCACTACGCTCGGCTCTGACGATGGTATCGGTGTGGCTGCCATCATGGGTGTGTTCGAGAGCACGGACCTCAAGCACGGCCCTTTGGAGGCTCTGATCACACGCGACGAGGAGACGGGTATGTTTGGAGCCAATGAGTTGCCGGAGGGAGAACTCAACGCCGACTACTATCTCAACCTCGACTCTGAGACCTGGGGTAACTTCTGCATCGGCAGTGCAGGTGGTATCGACATCACTGCTACGCTGCAATATCAGGAAGTGGAGAACGACCAGGAGGCTGCCGTCAAGGTGACCTTAAAGGGATTGCGTGGTGGACACTCAGGTTTGGAGATCAACGCCGGTCGTGCCAACGCCAATAAGGAGATGGTACGTCTCGTGCGTGATGCTATTGCAGAGCTTGGTACCCGTCTCGTCTGCTGGGAAGGCGGCAACATGCGCAATGCCATTCCTTCTCATGCCGAGGTCGTGCTCGCTTTGCCTAAGGCCAATGTGGAGGCATTGAAGCAGATGGTCGAGAAGCAGTGTCTGGCCATTGAGGATGAGTTCAAGACGATCGAGAGCAATGTGCGGTTCTTCTGCGAGGAGGTTGATAAGCCGGCTACATTGGTGCCGGAAGAAATTCAGGACAATCTCGTGGACGCTATCTATGGTTGCCACAACGGCGTGGTGCGCTTCATTCCTGTCAAGCCCGACGTGGTGGAGACCTCGTCCAACCTCGCCATCATCTCCATCGGTGAGGGTAAGGCTGCCATCAAGATCCTGGCTCGCTCCAGCCGCGAGGATATGAAGATATACGTGGCTACACAATTGGAGAGCGTGTTCTCTATGGCAGGTATGAAGGTAGAGTTCTCCGGTTCTTACGGTGGTTGGGATCCTAATCCCGACAGCTCTCTGCTGAAGTTGCTGTGCAAGGTCTATAAAGAGCAGAATGGCAAGGATGCTACGGTCGTCGTTGATCATGCCGGACTGGAGTGCTCGGTCATCTTGGAGAAGTACCCCAACATGGAGGTTGTCTCCCTCGGTCCTACGCTCCGCAGTCCGCACACCGTCAACGAGCGCTTCGAGATCGCTACCGCAGAGCCTTTCTGGAAGCTCCTGACAGCAGTGCTCGAGCAAGTCCCCGAGAAGTAGACGATAAAGACAGCGGTCTATTGAGACGTAAAGACATGTTCTTGTTTTTAAGACATAAAGGACATATTCTAAAAGACATATTTTCTTTTTAAGACATAAAGACATAAAGAACATATTTTCTTTTTGGCTTTATGTCTTTTTTGTCTTTATGTCTAAATCAAAAGAGTATGTCTTTATGTCTATACAAAAGAAGCATGTCCTCTTGTCTTGCTTTTGTCATCTTTGTCATCAAAAAGAATATTAAATCGTTGGCCTACTCGTATATTTTTTCTAATTTTGCAGTCAGTTAATCAATATTCATTAATTTATGGACGATTATCACGCGGAAAACTTCAAGTATTAACGTGAGGATTCGACTCAGAGAGTCAGTCCCCACACATCTTATCATGGAGATTGGCTACAATGAGAACATATTGGAACATTGAGAAAAAGCTGAGCGCCCTCCAGGAGTGGCAGCCCAACTGCTGGATTCAAGTAACGTGCCCCACCGACGATGACCAGCGCGAACTGGTGGACAAATTCAATATCCCCGATTATTTCCTTAGCGACATCAGCGATACTGATGAGCGCGCCCGCTATGAGTACGACGATGGTTGGATGCTCATCATCTTGCGTATTCCTTATGTCAAGGAGGTGAAGAGCCGTACTCCTTATACTACCGTGCCGCTTGGCATCATCCATAAGCGCGATGTGACCATCACCGTCTGCTTCTACGAGACGAATATGATGATCGACTTCGTCAGCTATCAGCAGAAACGCGGTGAGGGATTCACCGACTATGTCGACATGATCTTCCGACTCTTCCTCTCCAGTGCCGTGTGGTACTTGAAGCGGTTGAAACAGATCAACACCCTTATCGAGAAGGCTAAGCACAACCTCGACAGCGAGATCAACAACGAGAGTTTGATCGGACTGTCAAGGCTGCAAGACTCGTTGACCTTCTTCATCACTTCCATCCGTGGCAATGAGAACTTGTTACAGAAACTGAAGTTCAAGCTGCAAGTCGATGAGTTGGATGCCGACCTTATCGAGGATGTCAGCATCGAGATGACGCAGGCGCGCGAGACCACCAACATCTATTCCAATATTCTGGAGTCGACGATGGACACCTATCAGAGCGTCATCAACAACAATATGAACACGACGATGCGTAACCTTTCGTCGATCAACATCGTGCTGATGTTTCCTACGCTCATCGCCAGTTTCTATGGTATGAACGTTGTCAACGGGCTCGAGACATCGCGCTATGGCTTTGTCATCACTATCGCCATATCTGTTGTCGTGACTGCTATCAGCCTGTGGTATTTGAAACGAAAACGGCTCCTTTAATACACTAAACGGCGGTAAACTTAAGTTTTTTCGTAAAAAAACGGTAGTTTTTGTTGGAATTACAGTTTTTTTGTTTAAGTTTGCATAATAATATCAAATAGCATGTGTTGTCTGCTCCCTTGTCGTCTATGAATAGAGACGAGGGAGAGACAAGTGATAAACCGAATCACAAACTTAAAACGGTGTAATGATGGACTCTCAAGAAAACGCCTTGGAGCAGGATAAGAACCTGGCCCAGGGAGCCACGGAAGGCGAACAGAATGCTGTGCAGGCACAGGACGAGAATGTAGAAAACGCAAAGGCTGCCACAGAGGCTCCTGCTGAATCGTCTGAGACCGAGCAGCAAGAAGCGTCTGCAAACAAGGAACAGTCGGCCGAAAGCCAGAAACAAGAGGATGAGCCACAGACGGCTGAGGCCTCTGAAGCAAATCAGAATGGCGACAGTTCTACGGAACAGCCTGTTCATAAGGTCTATGCCTCTAAGCAGGAAGTGCTCGAAAGAATCAAGGAGATTGCCCGCAACGAGGATAAGCCCGATAAGGATGAAGTGGAGCACTTGAAGTCTTCCTTCTACAGATTCCACATTGCCGAGCGCGAGAAACGGCAGAAAGACTATCTCGAAGCCGGTGGCGATCCTGAGAAATATCAGATTCTGCCCGATGACGACGAGGAGACCTTCAAGGCAGAGATGCAGATTATCAAGGAAAAGCGCGCCAAGGCTTTCCAAGAGCATGAGGCTGAGAAGCAGGCCAATCTGCAACGTAAGCTCGACATCATTGAGAAGATCAAGGCAATGGCTACCTCTCCCGAGGAAGCCAACAAAAATTATAATGAGTTCAAAGAACTGCAAAAGGTGTTCAAGGAGATCAAGTCTGTGCCGCCAGAGAAAGCCAATGAGGTGTGGCGCAACTACCAACTCTATGTAGAGCAGTTCTATGACTTGCTCAACCTCAACCGCGAAGCCCGTGAGTATGACTTCAAGAAGAACCTTGAAGCTAAGACGAAGCTCTGCGAGGAAGCAGAGGCTTTGGACAAGGAGCCCGACGTGATCAGCGCCTTCCATCAGCTGCAGGAGCTGCACGCACAGTATCGTGAGATCGGTCCTGTTGCCAAAGATCTGCGTGAACAGATCTGGGCGCGCTTCAAGGCTGCCAGCACAGTCATCAACAAAAAGCATCAGCAGCACTTTGAAGAGCTTCGTGCTAAGGAGGAGGAGAACCTCGCCAAGAAGACGGAGCTCTGCGAGAAGGTGGAAGCCTTAGCCAAAGAGGAAAACAAGGGCATTGGCGACTGGGAGAAGCACTCCAAGGCTATCATCGCCTTGCAGCAGGAGTGGAAGACCATTGGCTTTGCACCGCAAAAGATGAACGTGAAGATCTTTGAGCGCTTCCGTGCAGCTTGTGACGACTTCTTCAGCCGTAAGAGTGAGTTCTTCAAACAGCTCAAGCAGCAGTTCGCCGTCAACGCTGAGAAGAAGCGTGAACTCATCAAGAAGGCTCAGAAGCTGACCGACTCCACCGACTGGAAGGCTACGGGTGATAAGTTCGTTGCGCTGCAAAAGGAGTGGAAGACCGTCGGCGCTGTGCCAAAGAAGCTTGGTGACCAGCTGTGGAACGAGTTCCTCACGGCTTGCAACCACTTCTTCGATGCACGCAACGCTGCTCATGCCGGTACGCGTACCGAAGAGAAAGCCAACCTGCAGAAGAAACGTGACATCATCGCTCAGCTCAAGGAACTTGCCGAGCAGAGCGTGGAGAATGCGCAGGATAAGGTACAGGAGCTTGTCGACGCCTATAATGCTGTCGGTCATGTGCCGTTCAAGGAGAAGGATAAGATCTTCAAGGAGTACCATGATGTGTTGGACAAGATCTACAGCGATCTGCACGTGTCCGTAGCTCGCCGCCGTCTTGATAACTTCAAACAGAACCTGCGCAACGTGGCTAAGCGTGGCGAGGATGCTGTGGACAATGAGCGTGGTCGTCTGGCTCGCCGCTATGAGCAGCTCAAGCAGGAGATTGCCACCTACGAGAATAACCTTGGCTTCCTGAATATCTCAAGCAAGAAGGGCAACAGCCTCGTTGACGAGATGAACCGAAAGGTGCAGCGACTCAAAGACGATGCTGAGCTCGTGCGGCAGAAGATCAAGGCGATCGACAGTCAAGATAATAATTAACCTGCCAATCATATGAGAAGATCCCAAGCTTTGAGACGTGAGTCCCGTGCTTGGGACTTTTTGTTTGTGGCAGAAAAGCCAATTTGTGGCTCAGCAGACCGCCTAAAGATTTTATTGTCCTCACGCTTTTAAAATCTTTATAAGTGTAGAGCCACGGATAGGTTCATCCACGAATCTACACGAATCTCCACTAATGTGGGGCGATAGCTATTCGTGTCTATTCGTGTAGATTCGTATTTTGACTCTTCCACGACTCTTCACGAATCACCACTAATGACGGTCAATAGCTATTCGTGTAGATTTGTGTAGATTCGTGGATAGCTCTTCTACGCTTTATACGAATCTTCACGAATGACGCTCAAAACGATTCGTGTTGGTTAGTATCGATTCGTAGCTTTGTCCTTATGCGAGTCGAGTCCTTTTGAAAACAGCGATATGACAAATGCAGTAACTGCTTATCATCTTGTTAAATGGCTATCCACTACATGGTCAAACGAATGTTGGACACATGGTCAAACGGGCGTTGTACATAAAGTCAAACGAACGTCAGACAATTGGCTGACGTTCGTTTGACCATCTAAAAATTGCCGTTTTTCACGCTTGTTCCTTTACTTTTTACCTTTTTACCCTTTTACCTTTAAGTTACTTTTTTATTTCTCTCTTTGGTTTTCCTGTTTCCGTCATGGGTATTTTGTCGATGTGTAGTACTTCCCGTGGAACCCAGTATTCGGGCAGGATACGGCGGCAGATGGCGGCAACGGCATCGGTGTCGGAGGCCTCGGTGAGCAGGATCTCAGCCTCGCCGAACTTCACGTCCTTGCGTCGGGAGATGATGAAAGGGGCGGAGAGATGAGGCTTCAAGGCATGCTCCACCTCCTCAATCTGTATCTTGATGCCTCCCGAGACAATCACGTTGTCCTTACGGCCAAGGATGCGGAAGCCCTTGCCGGGGATGATCTCTGCACGGTCGTTGGTCTTTAATATTCCCTCATGAACCAATGGCGCGTCGATCATCAGGCAATCATCTTTGTCCAGACTCACTTTTACACTGGGGAAAGGCTGGTACCATTCGCTGGCCTCAGAGCCGTTGAGTCGTCGCAAGGCGATATGCGAGAGCGTCTCCGTCATGCCGTAAGTGCTCCATACCGCATGGGGGAAGTCACGCAAAGCCGCCGCCAGTTGGTCGTCGATTGATCCGCCGCCGATGATCAGATGATGGGTCTGACGCAACAGTGCCGCCTCTTCGGGTACTTGCAGGGTGTTGTAGACTTGCAGGGGGACCATAGCGGCGAAAGTTGGAGCCGGAATTTCCTGCCCTTGTGGACAAGAGTGGGGCAGGGCAGCAGGGTCATGGAAGTCGGTCTCCGTGACACTTTGCCCTTGCAATAAGGTTGCCATGGGATGTCCACTCGGCTCTACGCTGAGTAGTCGCAACCGACGCTCGATGGACCGGACCACGACCATCTTTGCGCCGATATACTTCAGGTTCATGCAGAGCAGGGCCGTGTCGCCGGGTTGCAGTCCCAGGAAGTCGCAGGTGATGCGGGCCGAGTTACGCATCTTTTCCTTCTCGGGCCACATCGGTTTGGGCGCACCCGTACTGCCACTGGTGTGGACGAGAACGTAGTCGTTGCTGTTGCGCCACTCACTCAGGAATTCTTCGAGTACCATAGCTTGTCGTCTTTAATCTCCAAGGTCATGGGGATGTTGTCGGTGTAGAGCAGTCCTGTTCCCAAGCCCTGCGGCAGGGCGATGTGCGGCCCGTACACGTCGGCACAGAACTGCGCCACTGCGTTGAGTCCTATATTGCTTTCCAGTGCCGAGGTAATCCATGAGCCGATACCATGGTCCTTGGCCATTCTGATCCATTCTCGGCAACCGTGCATGCCACCATGCAGGCTGGGCTTCAGCACGAGATAGGCCGGCCGGATCTTGTCGAGCAGCATGGCTTTCATCGACGGCATGTTGATGCCGATGAGCTCCTCGTCGAGTGCGATGGGCAGGGGCGAATGCTCACAGAGCTCTGCCATCTCTTTCCACTGATGCGGCTTGATCGGTTGCTCGATGGAGTGGATGTCGTAAGGGGCCAGTGCTTCCAAGCGCTGCATGGCATTGTCGGGCGTGAAGCCACCGTTGGCATCCACCCTCAGCTCCACTTGCTCCTTGCTGAAACACTTACGGATATGTTTCACTAAGTCCAACTCACTCTCGAAGTCGATGGCACCTATCTTCAACTTCACGCAGTGGCAGCCTGCCTTGAGCTTTGCTTCCAGCCGTGTGTACATCTCGTCGAAGGTTCCCATCCACACGAGTCCGTTGATGGTGATCCCCTCTTCGCCCCGGCTGAACGGCGTGTCGAAGAGAGCTGTGGAGCCCATTGCGTCGAGTTGAGCAAAGGCCGTCTCCAGTCCGAAGAGAATAGAAGGGTAGGGACGCAGCATCTCATAGGGTATGCCGCCCAATCGGTTGATCAGGTCGCACGTGTCGCGGAGGAGCGTCTGATAGCGCTTGTCGCTCATGGCGTCACAACTCAGGTCGGGAAGTGTCGAGCACTCTCCCGTGCCACGAATGCCGTCGCGCTCAAGTGTGATATAGTAAGAATGGTGGGTAGTGTACACGCCGCGGCTGGTTCCCGCCGGCTGTTTGAAGTGCAGCATCCTGTCGGTGATCTCGTATTTCATGTTTAAAACTACTTTTGTTGCGTGAAGGCAAAAGTAAGAAAAAAAGGATAAAAAAGCAAGTTTTATTTTGTCTTTCCCTAAGATTACGCTATCTTTACATAGAAATATTCCATCAGTAAGCAACAGCATATCATGAAAATAAAAATATTCTATAATCACAAAGAAGAGTTGTGGAACTCGTGGAGTCATGCGGGCGGCATCTTCTTGGGCGTGGCTTTTGGGGCCATCTTCCTTTATCTCTGCTTCTCGCGTGGCAACGGCTGGGCCACGGCAGGCGTCATCCTCTACCTCGTGGGCATGCTTGGTTCGTATATCGCATCCACCGTCTATCATGCCCTCTCGGCTTGGTCGCCATGGAAGGAGCGGCTGCGTAAGTGGGACCATGCCGCCATCTACTGGCATATCGCCGGTTCTTATTCGCCCATCACGCTCATCGCCTTGCGCCAGGAGGGTTATTGGGGCTGGACGCTGTTCTGCTTTGTATGGCTCTGCGCCATTGTAGGAACGATCACGAGTTTCCATAAGCTTAAGGCCCACAGCAATCTGGAGACGCTGGTATATATAGGTATGGGCATGAGTGTGCTCATCGCCTTCAAGCCCTTGATCGATTCTGTGAGTGCGGCGACGGTCATCTGGATCATCGCCGAGGGTGTGTGTTATGTCACCGGTGCGCTGTTCTACACCCTTCGTCGCCGTCGTTACATGCACACCGTCTTCCATTTCTTCGTCCTCGCCGGCAGCGTCTGCCACCTCATCGCCGTGTGGGATATCCTCATGCGCTACCTCTGAAGACATAGTAACAGAGTAGACATAAGGCGCTTCTGTTGCTATGTCTTATGTCTACTCTGTTTCTCTGTCTTAAGGGAACTGGGGGTACTTGTCGAAGTCGGGCTTGCGCTTTTCCAGGAATGCACGGCCGCCTTCCTGCGCCTCGTCAAGGGTGTAGTAGAGCATCGTAGCGTCACCGGCAAGCTCCTGGATACCCGCCTGACCATCGAGCTCAGCGTTGAAGCCAGCCTTCATCATGCGGATGGCGAGCGGAGAGCGCTCCATGATCGTCTCGCACCAGGCTACCGTCTCATCCTCAAGTTGATCGAAGGACACCACCTTGTTGACGAGGCCCATCTGCTCAGCTTCCTTTGCAGAGTACTGACGGCAGAGATACCAGATCTCACGCGCCTTCTTCTGTCCCACGATGCGCGCCAAGTAGCTGGCACCCAGTCCGGCATCGAAGCTGCCCACCTTCGGTCCCGTCTGTCCGAAGACAGCGTTTTCCGATGCTATCGTCAGGTCGCAGACCACGTGGAGCACATGTCCGCCACCGATAGCGTAGCCGTTGACCATGGCGATGACCGGCTTGGTTAGTCGGCGAATCTGCATCTGCACGTCGAGGACGTTAAGGCGTGGCATACCATCAGCACCGACATATCCGCCGCGTCCCTTGACGTGCATGTCGCCACCCGAACAGAAGGCCTTGTCGCCGGCACCCGTGAGGATCACTACACGGATGTCGAGATGGTCGCGGCAATAGGTAAAGGCCTGGCTCATTTCCCATACCGTGAGCGGTGTGAAGGCGTTGCGATAGCGTGGACGGTTGATCGTGATCTTAGCGATGTGATTGTATTCTTCAAAGAGGATCTCCTTGAAGTCGAAACCCGCAATGGTTTTCCAATTTCTCTTTTCCATATTATAATAAGGTGTTAAAGTATTCTTGATAAGCCCTCAGGTCGTCTTCGGCATTGGTGAAGACTTCGAGGAGCATCGGGCGTTCTGTCATCGGGCTGACGAGCGCGCCGAGGAGATTATAGAGCTCTTCCTCGTTGTGAGCGTGATAATACATGATGTCGTTCTCGCGGCAGATGCCTTCTGCTGTGGTGGCGTGCACGCCCATGACCATACTGCGTGCCGGACTCTGCCGCAGTCCGTCGAACTTAGCGAAGATCTCTCCACCGCTGTTGTTGAGCAACAAGATGCGGAGGTTCTGCCGCAGGTTGGTGTTCCACAGTGCGTTTTGGTCATAGAAGAAGCTCAGGTCGCCGATGACGCAATACACCGGAGCCTCTGTGGCGAGCGAGAAACCGGCTGCCGTGGACAGCGAGCCTTCGATGCCGTTGATGCCACGGTTGCAGTAGATATGCTCCCGGGCATAGAGACATCCCAAGCGCACCGATGTGCTGTTGGCGTAGTGCAGGGCGTACCCTTCCGCGGTATGGCTGAGTCGCTCTTCAAGGAGTTTTACGGCTAACAGATTGGAGTAGCGTGGAACGAACGAGCGGCGGTGGTCCTCGGCTTTCCAGTGCAGCGCTTCCCAGCGGTCGAACCACTCGTGCGGTCCCTCCGCGGTGATGGCGGCAAGCACGTCGTCGGGTCTTGCCTGCACGATGCCGCGCAGGTTCATCATCGGGTCGTGGACTGTGCCGTCGGCATTCACCTCCCAGCAGATAGCGTCCTTAGCCTGTCGCAGGAGTTGCTTGGCACGCTTGCTGACCAGCGTGTTGCCGATGTAGAGGACAAAGTCGGGCAGGAAATCCGCGTCGTCCCCTGCCATAGCTGACATCTCTTCCAGTGACGTGACACCATCTTCTCCGCTGAGCGCCTCGTTCCAAACCACATAGCGTTTGTCCGTGAGCGACGCAATCCTGCCTTTGGCTAAGTCCGACGGCTTCATCTGTCCGATGACGATGAGCGGTCGCTCCGCCTCGGCGAGCTGTTGCAGAAGGCCATGAGCTACGTCCGAAATGGCATTGACGGAAGCGCACGCTTCCTTACCGCTATCGTGAGCCGACAGCAGTGAGCTGAGCGCAATCATTCGTTCCGAGGGCAATGTGCGTGTGTTGAAGGTGTAGAGCGGCTCCGTGATGGGCACGTTGATGTGCACCGGCCCTTGAGTCTCTTGTGTCGCAGCGATGAGTGCCTCGTTGACGAGTCGGTTGCAATACCAGTGTTCCTCCTTGTTGTGCGGTTCGGGCAGATCCACCGTGCGCTTGACAAAGCAGGTCAATGCCCCCGGCTGAGGCATCGTCTGACCGGTGAGCTGTCCGATCCACTGCTTGGGCCGGTCGGCCGAGACGACCACGAGAGGCAGATGCTGATACATCGCCTCGGCAACAGCGGGCAGCGTGTTGAGCAATGCCGTGCCGCTGGTGACGCAGACGACAACCGGCTCCTCAGTAGCCTGACAGAGCCCGAGTGCATAGAACGCGGCACTGCGCTCGTCGGTGATGGGGTAGCACTGGATCTCAGGGCATACGTCGAGGTTGTGCACAACAGGCGCGTTGCGCGATCCCGGACATACCACCGCATGGCGTACGCCGTGAGCGATGAGCAGCGCGGTGAGCGTGTTGACATTTCCTTTATCGCAATACATCTCTCATGGTGTTGAGTTTCATCTCAGTCTCCCTCCATTCCTCTTTCTCCTTGCTTTCCGGTACGATGCCTCCACCGGCGTGGAGGATATAGTGGCCACCCTCTATTTCCATGCAGCGCAGCGTGACATATAGCCGTGTCTCTCCTTCCGGATCATAGGGTCCGCAGAAGCCACTGTAGTATTTCCGGAATTTCTCTTCATACTTGATAATGATTTCTTTCGCTGCTTCTTTGGGCATGCCACACACGGCAGGAGTGGGGTGGAGGGCATCGAGCACGTCGCCTAATTGCACGTCGTCCTTGAGTGTGAAGTCAAAATCGGTGCGCAGATGGAGCAGTTGCGCCGCCATGGTGGTATGAGGATGTCCGTGATTCAATGTCTTGGTCATTGGACTCAGCGTGTCGAGGATGTAGTTTGCCACATAGCGTTGCTCCTTGCGGTTCTTCTCCGACCATTTCAGCTCCTGTCCAGGTCTGTAGTCGACCGGCATCTTCTCCGTACCCGCCAAGGCCATAGTGCGGTAGTTGTGACTGTCGCCCTCGATGAGCACTTCGGGTGTTGCCATAAGCCACGTACCCGCATGTTTCATGTTCACCAAGGCGATATACTGGTGGGGATAGAGACGGCAGGCGTGCAGAAACAGTTCTTCGGCATCTCTGACGAGGTACCGCAGCTCATACACATGCCGGGCCATAACCAGTTTACGGACCGTGCCAAGCTTGAAATACAGCTTACAGTTGATAAAGAGCTGGTGGTAAATGTCCCGATCTTGCTTTTCGTACTTTGCGATCACGCTTGATAGTTCGCCGTCGTTATATTCCACACTGTGCCTAAAATCCCCTTCCCCCACAGCTTTCCGTTCGATGCTGTCGGGTTGCAAGAGCCACACAGGCGTCTTTTCCGACGGTTGGAACGGCGCAAAGACGAAACCTTTGCGACCGTTGAGGTCTTTGACAGCCTTCAAGGCCACGGGCTCACCCTCGTGCTGTTCCAGTCGTACATATTCCTTTTGCTCCGGCAAGCGGTAGCAGACATAGTTGGTTGTGCTCATTCCTTTCGTGGCGACAAGATATAGTTTGTGACATGTACCGTAGAGATCAAGTCGCCCTTAGAGTTCTTTACCTCGATCTGCCATTCATGCAGTGTGCGGCCCTTGTATTGCAGTTTGGCATAGGCAGTGACAGTATCTCCGACGAGCACCGTGCGCAGATGGTTGCCACTGACGTTGATGCCCACGCAGATCTTGCCCGGACAGAGCGCCATGGAAGCTACGCCGGCAAGGTTCTCGCAAAGGGCCAGCGTAGCGCCACCGGAGAGGAAACCAAACGGCTGACGGTTGAGATCGTCGACTTTCATGCGTGCCATGCAGGTGTCGGGCTCCTCTGTTGAGAGAAACTCCATATTCAATGTCTTCGAGAGGCCACCTTGTTTCTCGATAACGGCTTTTTCTTTTTCTATGTTCATGTTTTTCGTTTTTTATTTTATTCTTCCTTGCAAAGATACGAAAAATTCTATTACCTTTGCCAAACAAATCATCTATTATGCAGTCTGAACACAATAACATTATGAATAAAATGAGGAAAGTACTGCTCGCCGTACTTTCCCTTCTTGCTCCAATGATGGCCGTGGCCAATCCTGTCGATGACCTGCTCAACCGCATGGACGCAGGTGCCGCACGCAAGTTCATCACAGAGCTGCAGCCGTCAGATACTGATTTCTTTGAGCTCTCCCAGCGCGACGGCAAGATCTGTGTCAAGGGCAATACGTGGGTGAACATTGCCACGGGTGTCAACTGGTATCTCAAGCACCATGCCGGCATCATGGTCAGTTGGAACAACATGCACCCGCGTTTGCCGGAGCGACTGCCCGCTGTCAAGGGTAAGGAGCGCCACACTACCTGGCTCACCGACCGCTACGACTTCAACTACTGCACGTTTTCCTATTCCATGGTCTTTTGGGACTGGAACCGCTGGCAGGAAG
Source organism: Prevotella sp. (assembly GCA_052355365.1). GTDB lineage: Bacteria > Bacteroidota > Bacteroidia > Bacteroidales > Bacteroidaceae > Prevotella. Next base: position 80,161 of record DAWDCC010000004.1, read on the forward strand.
AGATCGACTGGATGGCCTTGCACGGCATCAACATGCTGTTGGCTGTGACAGGCGAGGAAGTGGTATGGCGTAACATGCTGCTGAAGTTGGGCTATTCCAAAGAAGAGATCGGACGCTTCATCGCCGGACCGGCTTTCCTGGCTTGGTGGGCGATGAACAATCTCGAAGGATGGGGCGGGCCGCTGCCCGAGAACTGGTATCGACAGCAGGAAGCATTGCAGAAACGAATCCTCCAGCGTGAGCGCTCGTTGGGTATGCATCCTGTGCTGCCGGGCTACTGCGGCATGTTGCCTCACGACGCCAAGACAAAGATGGGCGTCGGCGTGACCGATGGTGGCCAGTGGAACGGCTATACGCGTCCGGCCAATCTCATTGCTACCGACTCGTCCTTTGACCGCATCGCTGACCTTTATTACAAAGAGTTGACCCGGCTCTACGGCAAGGCCGACTACTACTCGATGGATCCTTTCCACGAGAGTGCCGACAACAGTGCCATCGACTACGCAGCCTGCGGACGCAAGCTGCTTGCCGCCATGAAACGCGTCAACCCAAAGGCTGTGTGGGTGGTGCAAGGCTGGACCGAGAACCCGCGCCCGGCGATGGCCGACAGCCTGCCGGCTCAAGACCTGATGGTGCTGGATCTCTTCTCGGAGTGCCGCCCGATGTTCGGAGCGCCTTCGGTGTGGCGGCGTGACAAGGGATACGGCGATCATCCGTGGCTGTTCTGTATGTTGGAAAACTTCGGAGCCAACGTTGGACTTCACGGACGCATGGACCAGCTTATCCATAACTTCCGGTTGGCCGCCGCCCCGAACACTCCTATGCAAAGCGCGAGACAGCATCTGCGTGGTTGGGGCTACACGATGGAAGGCTCGGAAAACAATCCTGTGATGTTTGAGTTGATGAGCGAACTGCCGTGGATGACCGACTCGCTGCCCAAGGATGAAGATATAGCAGCCTACAAACAGCGGTGGCTCAACAGCTATGTGCGTGCCCGCTATGGTGTGGCAGACCCCGTGCTGCAGCAAGTCTGGCGTGTCTTGGGCAACAGCATCTATAACTGTCCGCTCGGCAACAACCAGCAGGGATCTCACGAGAGTATCTTTAACGGACGCCCCTCGGCCGATAACTTCCAAGTGAAGAGTTGGTCGAAGATGCACAACTACTACGATCCCAACGAAACCCGACGCGCCGCTGAGTTGATGACAAGTGTCGCCGACAAATACCGCGGCAACAACAACTTTGAATACGACCTCGCGGATGTTGTTCGTCAGGCTCTCGACGACCAGGCCCGACTGCAATATCTGCGTACCATCGCAGACTACCGTGGCTTTGACCGCCGTGCGTTTTCGGCCGACTCGGCCCGTTTCCTTCAGATGCTGCTCTTGCAGGACAGCCTCTTAGGTACGCGTCGCGAGTTCCGTCTTGGGCATTGGACCGAGGCAGCGCGCTCGTTGGGTCGTACGCCACAAGAGAAGGATCTCTATGAGTGGAACGCCCGCGTGCAGATAACGACGTGGGGTAACCGCGACTGCGCCGACCGGGGAGGGCTCCGCGACTATGCCCACAAGGAATGGCAAGGGTTGTTGAGCGATTTCTACTACGTGCGTTGGCACGCCTATCTCGATGCGCTCTCCCGACAGATGGCCCACGACAGCCGCCCCGACGCGTCGGCGCTTGGCGATGGAGCAAATGCCAACAAAACGGCCACAGAGCTTTTTGCCATGGCGCTGCCCAAGGCTCCGGTCATCGACTGGTATGCGATGGAAGATCCGTGGACGCTTCGTCACAACACCTACTCGCCGGTGCCTGTAGGCGATTGCGTGGATATGGCAAAGCGAGTGATGGCGTTTCTGAGTGGAAATGTCGGGTATTCTGACTAAACATATTTATTACTTTTGTAGTCAGATAGCAATATAGAATGAATAAGATGATGGAAAATACAAATGCAGTGAATCGACTGGTGAGCCTCGATGTTCTGCGAGGTCTGACAGTCATGTTTATGATCTTCGTGAACAACGGAGCTGGCGAGGAGATCTTCTCTACCTTGCAACACTCCAAGTGGAACGGGATGACACCCTGTGATCTCGTCTTCCCCTTCTTCCTTTTCATCATGGGCATCTCCACTTATCTCAGTCTTCGCAAGGGCGGATTCCGTTGGACACATCAGCAGGCACGTAAGACCATCAAACGCACGCTGCTGCTCTTTCTCATCGGACTGCTCATCAACTGGTTCGATATGGCCATGGACGGACGTCCACTTGACTTCGCCCATCTGCACATCATGGGCGTGATGCAGCGCATCGCCATCTGCTACGGAGCCACGGTAGCCGCTGTGCTCACCATCCATCATCTTACCCATTCCTTCCGCGGACTGTGGCTGCTCGTGGCACTGCTGTTGACGGGCTATTCCGTCTTACTGATTGTTGGTGGCGGTTATGACTACGACAGCGTCACCAACATCCTCTCGCGTGCGGACCATGCGCTGTTGGGCGATGCCCATCTCTATCATAAGTCACCCGTAGATCCTGAGGGACTGCTCTCCAGTCTGTCTGCTATGACCAACACGATGATCGGTTTTCTTGTCGCTTCATGGGCACTTCGGAAAGAGCAACCTGGACAGGGACATCCTCATCTCGTCACCCTCTCACGACTGCTGGTCTGTGGCGCTATTATGGCTTTTGTGGGCTGGCTCCTGCAATTCGGTTTGCCACTCAACAAGCGCGTGTGGAGTCCTTCCTATGTACTGCTCACCTGTGGCATTGCCGCTTCCTTGCAAGGCCTGCTTGTGGGCTGGCTTGACATCCATCGCGCCCAAAGCCAGACGACAGGCAGCGGCTCTGCCGGGCAACCGTGGATGGTGAATTTGACGTTGTGGTTCGGCATGAATCCCCTCTTTCTCTATGTCGCCAGTGAGGTCGTGAGCATTGTCTTTGGTGCTACGGGTGTTAAGAATGGAGTCTATTCTTTGCTTCATGTCGTTATCCTCAACGGCTATTGGGCCAGTGTCGCCTATGCCACGCTGTTTGTAGCCCTGCACGCGCCGATGGGCTGGGTGCTATGGAAGAAGCGAGTGTTCATCAAACTGTAATCTTCTTTCATCCTTGCAGGAGACATCCTTTCATGCTTATTGCGCTGTCAGATCGCAGGGTTGTACGTGTTGCACACTTGCTGAGGTGGTTATTAATTATTAAATAGCTCTTGTTCTCGTTTCTTTTTTGTACCTTTGCATATAGGAAGAATATATTCGAATATAACTATAAGTATGAACATTTTAGAGTTAAGCGAGCAGGAGATTGGACGACGCCAGAGCCTGCAGGAGCTGCGCAACATGGGTATCGACCCGTATCCAGCAGCCGAGTTCCCCACCAATGCCTTTTCAGTTGATATCAAGAACAACTTCAAGGAGGGAGAGAAGCAGGAGGTCGTCATCGCCGGACGTATGATGAGCCGCCGTATCATGGGCAAGGCCAGCTTTGTGGAGTTGCAGGATAGCAAGGGAAGAATCCAGGTGTATGTCACTCGTGACGACATCTGCCCCGACGAGGATAAGGACATGTACAACAAGGTCTTTAAGAAACTCCTCGACATCGGTGACTTCATCGGCATCAAAGGCTTTGTCTTCAAGACACAGACGGGTGAGATCTCTGTGCACGCCCAGTCGCTGAAACTGCTGAGCAAGAGCCTAAAGCCGCTGCCGATCGTGAAATACAAGGACGGCGTGGCCTACGATAAATTCGACGATCCTGAGCTGCGCGCCCGCCAGCGCTATGTCGATCTCATCGTCAACGACGGCGTGAAGGATACGTTCCTCAAGCGTGCCAAGGTGCTCAAGACTATGCGCAACTTCTTCGACGAGGCCGGATACACCGAGGTGGAGACTCCTATTCTGCAGAGCATCCCCGGTGGTGCCAGCGCACGTCCGTTCATCACGCACTTTAATGCGCTGAACATCGACATGTACATGCGTATCGCCACTGAGCTCTATCTCAAGCGACTCATCGTAGGCGGCTTCGAGGGTGTCTACGAGATTGGTAAGAACTTTCGCAACGAGGGCATGGACAAATACCACAATCCGGAGTTCACCTGCATGGAGCTCTATGTGCAATACAAGGATTATAATTGGATGATGTCGTTTACCGAGCGTCTGCTCGAAACCATCTGCGTGGCTGTCAATGGCAGCACAGAGGTGAAGAACGGCGACCACGTCATTTCGTTCAAGGCACCTTTCCGCCGTCTGCCTATCCTCGATGCCATCAAGGAGAAGACAGGCTTCGGCCTCGAAGGCAAGAGCGAGGAGGAGATCCGCGACATCGCTGTGAACAAGCTCAAGATGGAAGGTATCGATGAGAGCTTCGGCAAGGGTAAGCTCATTGACGAGATCTTCGGTGAGTTCTGCGAGGGCACGTTCATCCAGCCAACATTTATTATTGACTATCCGGTGGAGATGAGTCCGCTGACGAAGATGCACCGATCGAAGCCAGGACTCACTGAGCGCTTCGAGCTGATGGTCAATGGTAAGGAGCTCGCCAACGCTTACTCAGAGCTCAACGATCCCATCGACCAGGAGAACCGCTTCAAGGAGCAGATGAAGCTTGCAGACAAGGGTGATGATGAGGCTATGATCATCGACCGGGACTTCCTGCGTGCCCTGCAATATGGCATGCCACCCACCAGTGGTATCGGCATTGGCATTGACCGACTCTGCATGTTGATGATCGGCAAGGAGAACATCCAGGAGATCATGCTCTTCCCGCAGATGAAGCCTGAGGCAAAGATGCCACAGAGCAGCATCAAGGAGTGGGCTGCCCTTGGCGTATCTGAAGACTGGGTGTATGTGCTGCGTAAGGCTGGCTTCAACCTCATCTCTGACATCAAGGATGAGAAGGCTCAGGGATTGCAGCAGAAGATCGGTGAGATCAACAAGAAATATAAACTCGGATATGAGAAGCCGACGGTCGACGACATCCAGCACTGGATCGACGGCGCCAAGAATCTCTAAGGCTGAAGGTTGACTATGCGTCTGTTCAGAAGAATCAGTAGAGCACTGGGCCTGCGGAAGAAAGGCTCTATTCCCGATTTCGGCCGTGTGGCCATCATCGGGGGCGGCTCGTGGGCTACCGCCATCGCTAAGGTGGTGGTGGAGCACACGGGACACATCGGATGGTATATGCGGCGGGACGACCGCATCGCTGACTTCCGACGACTCAGGCATAACCCGGCATACCTCACGGGTGTACACTTCGACACTGAAGACATCGACTTCACATCGGACATCAACGAGATTGCCACTGAATACGACACGCTCGTCTTCGTCACGCCCTCACCCTACTTGAAAGACCATCTGAAGAAACTCACGGCCGACATCAGCCATAAGTTCATCGTCACCGCCATCAAAGGCATCGTGCCCGGCGAGGATGTGGTCTGCTCAGACTATTTCCACCAGTGCTATGGCGTGCCCTACCGGCAGTTGCTCTGCATCGGCGGACCGTCGCACGCTGAGGAGGTGGCTCTCGAAAGGCTTACCTATCTCACCGTGGCTGGCAGCGACGAGAAGATGGCAAGGGAGTTCTCGCGTGTGCTCGCCTGCGACTATGTGAAGACTGAAACCTCCACCGATGTCACGGGTATCGAGTATGCGGCTGTGCTGAAAAACGTCTATGCTATCTGCGCGGGCATCTGCAACGGCATGGGCTATGGCGATAACTTCCAGGCTGTCTTCCTCACCAATGCCATCCGTGAGATGGACCGCTTCCTGACAGCCGTCAATCCTGTACACCGCAAAATCTGTGACAGTGTCTACCTCGGTGACCTGCTCGTGACAGGATACTCCAACTTCTCACGTAACCGCACGTTTGGTATGATGATCGGTAAGGGCTACTCCATCAAGAGTGCCCAGGCTGAGATGAAGATGGTGGCGGAAGGATACTACGGTACAAAGTGCATGGAGGAGATCAACCGACAGCTCCACGTGAGCATGCCGATCCTCGACGCCGTCTACGACATACTCTACAAGGACCTGCGTCCGCGCGATGTCATCCCCGCTCTGACAGAAAGACTCTCGTGAGTGCTTTGACATAAAGACATGTTCTAGTTTTTAAGACATAAAGACATAAAAGACATATATGTGATACCCGAAGCACCCATTGATGTCTATTATAAGGGCGTTGTGGTTGGGGAGTACAGAGCGGATATGCTTGTGGACAACGATGTCATCATTGAGTTGAAGGCTACACAATGTCTGACAAGGCAGGATGAGGTTCAAATAGTCAATTACCTGACGGCGCTCCATATCGATACCGGATTGCTCATTAACTTCGGAGGCGAGAACTTGGAGATAAAGCGTAAATACAGGGAATACAAGAAGACAAGGTAGTAAAACAAGTATAAATTAGTATTATTCATTTAATAAGGTAAGATGATGAGAAAGGATTAGGCAAGACTACATCACAGTTAGAAGACTATTCGCATTGAAGACGAAAGCAGAAACTGGGACAGAAACAAAGACAATGGCAAAGATGGAGAGCAGGATATATCTTTATGAATAATATGTTCTTTACGTCTTTCTGTCAAAAAAGGAGAATATGTCCTTTATGTCTTTCAGTCTAAAGAGGACTGAAGAAAAATATGTTCTTTATGTCTTTCTGTCTTAAAAAAGAAAAGCATGTCTTTTTGTCTTCAACAGAGTTGTCTGTCTATCTGTCGTGATTTTGTCGTGATTCTGAATTTGATTCTTGAAAGATTATCATGAAAAACATTGCATTAGACACAACGAAGGCTGTACAGTTCCTCAAGGCTGGTACAGTGGAGGCTTACGAGCCGAAGGTGAAGGCCGCTCAGGAGGCCTTGGAGAATGGAACATGTGAGGGTAACGACTTCCTCGGTTGGCTGCATCTGCCCTCTGAGATCACAGAGGACTTCCTCAACGAGATTCAGGCTTGCGCCAACACACTGCGCGAGAAATGCGAGGTTGTCGTTGTTGCTGGTATCGGCGGCAGCTATTTGGGTGCACGTGCCGTTATCGAAGCCCTTGGCAACTCCTTTGCATGGCTCGTCGGTGACAAGAAGAACCCCACCATCATGTTCGCCGGTAACAACATTGGTGAGGACTACCTCGCTGAGCTCACCGACTACCTGAAGGGTAAGAAGTTCGGTGTTATCAACATCTCCAAGTCTGGTACCACCACCGAGACCGCTCTGACTTTCCGTCTGCTCAAGAAGCAGTGCGAGGCTCAGCGTGGTAAGGCTGAGGCTAAGGACGTCATCGTGGCTGTCACCGACGCACACAAGGGTGCTGCCCGTGCTGCTGCTGACAAGGAAGGCTATAAGACATTTGTCATTCCAGACAATGTTGGTGGCCGCTTCTCTGTGCTCACTCCGGTAGGTCTGTTGCCGATCGCTGTGGCTGGCTTCGATGTCAAGGCTCTCGTCAAGGGTGCTCAGGATATGGAGAAGGTTTGTGGCAAGGACGTTCCTTTCGCAGAGAATCCCGCCGCACAGTATGCTGCTACCCGTCAGGGTCTGTACACTCAGGCTGGCAAGAAGATCGAGATCGTCTGCAACTTCCAGCCGAAGCTCCACTACTTCGCTGAGTGGTGGAAGCAGCTCTACGGCGAGAGCGAGGGTAAGGACGGCAAGGGCATCTTCCCTGCAGCTTGCGACTTCACTACCGACCTGCACTCTATGGGTCAGTGGATCCAGCAGGGTGAGCGTACCATCTTCGAGACGGTGATCTCTGTTGAAACACCTAACGAGAAGCTGCTCTTCCCGCACGACGAAGAGAACCTCGACGGACTGAACTTCCTTGAGGGCAAGCGTGTCGACGAGGTGAACAAGATGGCTGAGCTCGGTACCCGTCTGGCTCATGTTGACGGTGGCGTGCCAAACATGCGTGTCAGCGTGCCACAACTCAACGAGTACTACATCGGCCAGCTCATCTACTTCTTCGAGAAGGCTTGCGGCATCAGCGGCTTGCTGGAGGGCGTCAACCCGTTCAACCAGCCTGGTGTGGAAGCATACAAGAAGAATATGTTCGCTCTGCTCAACAAGCCTGGCTATGAGGCTGAGAGCAAGGCTATCCAGAAGCGGTTGGAGAAGGAGAAGTAAAAGTAAAAAAAGACTCTCTTCCCCTACCTCCCCCTCCCTGAGGAGGGAGAGAGGGAATGGCGATACCTTTATAATCATAATCGATGCAAGATATAAGAAAAGCAATCGAGAAGTACTTATCCAAGATGCAGGAGAGTCATCCCGAGCAGAAAGCTTGGGGGGGCTTTCGCTGTGTCTTGTTTGATATGGACGGTGTCCTTTACAACTCCATGCCCCATCACGCTATTGCCTGGCAACAGTCGATGGCGGAGTTTGGCATCACTATGACGGTAGCCGACGCCTACGCCACAGAAGGTGCACGCGGTATTGACACCATTCGCCACTTCTTCCTCCTGCAAAAGCACGAGGAAATCACGCTGGAACAGGCGCAGAAGATGTACGACGAGAAGACACGTATCTTCCATGAGATGGGCGAGGCACCTATCTTCCCAAGTGTGAAGTCTCTCATGCAGGCTATCCGGACATCGGGGATGAGCGTCAACGTAGTGACGGGCAGTGGACAGCGTCCGCTTATAGATAAGTTGTTGACGGACTTCAGCGACTATCTCGTTCACGGGCACATTACGTCCGCCTACGACGTGAAGCGTGGGAAGCCCTATCCTGATCCTTATCTTCAAGGTATGCGCAAGGCAGGATATGTCGACCCGCGTCAAGCCATTGTCGTGGAGAACGCACCCCTTGGCGTGCGTGCCGGTAAGGCTGCGGAGATGTTTACCGTGGCTATCAACAGTGGTCCTCTGCCCGACAAGGCACTGACAGACGAGGGCGCTGACGTGCTCTATCCGTCGATAGAGACGTTTCTGGCCGACTGGCCGGAAGTGGTGAAGGCTGCCGGAAAGTAACTTGTTGCTTATATATAATAGGGAGTGCGATTATGAAGCTGATGTTCTTATACCTATTCTTATATGTTCCATTAGCTCTTTCTGCCCAAGAGACGAAAACGAGTCAGATCGTACCGCAGAAAGAGACGATGAAGCCGCAACTACGTAAGTTTGTTGTGGCTGACATGGAGACGCGTGTGCCTGTGCGTGATGCTGTCGTCAGCACGAAGTCGGGCTATCGCGATACTACCAACTACCGGGGCATCTGTTATATTCCTGTGCTGTTCGATACGTTGTCGGTCACTCATGGGAAATATCTCACAGAGCGGCTGACGGCAAAAGAGATTAAGGATACCACTTATCTCATTCCTACTAGCCATCAGATTAGTGAGGTGACCGTATGGGGCGATAGTACGCCGTCGGTGTCAAAGGGTCTGACAGAACAAGTTCACCAGATCTTTAGAGACAATACGCGTGGTGGCTTGAGTTTTGACTTTGCTAAGATGCTCGACAAGCGTTATCGTCGCGACATGAAGCATCTGCGGAAGACGCGCGAGATCTTCAAGGAGATGGACAAGGACGATGAGGATCCCATCGTGAGAGCCTATAAAGAGGCGATGGAGGAGAAAAAACGGGTGGCAGAGAAGGAAAAGGGAGGCAAATAAAAGCTCTGTGGCCTATGTTGGTGAAATTGACTAACAATTGATATCAATAATAAAAGGTTCATCCGTTAAATGTTATACCCATTTATGGATACTCATTTAACGAATGAACCTTTTCTTTTGCAATTCTTTTTCTTGTGCTTTTATCCTTCCCGGAAGAAGTCGAAGGCTTCCTTGATGAGCTCGTCGGAGGCTGTCTGGTTGATGCGTATGTCGCCGATACCGGCCAAGAGCGTGAAGTTGATCGTGGTGCCCGTATTCTTCTTGTCATGGTGCATGAGTTCGATGAGCTGATCGTAGTCATCGCAACTGAAGTCAAACGAACCGTAGTTTTCACGGATGAACTGCACGGTCTGCCGCATCTTGTCTGTCGGGAAGAGGGTAAGTACCGACGAGAGATAGAGTTCACAGATGAGGCCGAAGGTTACCGCATAGCCGTGGAGTAGGGGCTCCTTGCCGGGCGTGTCGAGCGAGAAAGCCTCAAAGGCGTGGCCGAAGGTGTGGCCGAGGTTCAGCGCCTTGCGGATGTCCTTCTCGTGCGGATCTTTCTTCACGATGCGCTTCTTGACGTTCACGGAGTAAGCCAGCATGGTTTGCAACTGCTTCAGATCGGGGTGGTCCAAGTCGAAGTTGAGCAACTCCGCCCAGTGCTTCTCATCGGAGATAAGGCCATGCTTGAGCATCTCGGCATAGCCCGAACGGATGTTCTCGTCATCGAGCGTACGCAGGAACTCTGTGTCGAGGATGACGAAGTGCGCATTATTGAACACACCGATCTCGTTTTTCAGTCCGTTGAAGTTGATACCCGTCTTGCCGCCTACCGAGGCGTCTACCATTGCGAGCAGTGTTGTCGGAATGTTGATGAAGTCAATGCCGCGCTTGAAGGTAGAGGCCGCGAAGCCGCCAAGATCCGTCACCATGCCTCCGCCGAGGTTGATGAGCAGTGAGTGACGTGTGGCTCCATGGTCACCGAGTTCCTTCCAAACGTGCGACAGCGAGGTGAGGTCCTTATGGCTGTCCGTCGACTGGATGGTGATGACGTAGGCATTGCGCAGCCCAAACTGCTTGGCAAGCACTGGCCAGCATTTCTCGTGGGTGGTCTCGTCGGTAAGAACAAAAATCTTGTCGTGCTCACATTCTGAAATAGCAGTGGCTATTTCAGTTTGCAAATGTTTGGAAATAATCACTCTCTGCTCCATAATCATACTCTTTTGTTTACCACAAATATAGCCAAAAAAGACGGATTATAGAACAGAGATCTGCTGATATTAAGGTTTCTTAAATATAGAACCTTTGTTTTTGCGCACACCACCTAAGCAGTGTGCAACTTTTATTGTTGTTTCATTTAGATGAGAGGCATACCGAGTTCCTCGCATTCCTTTCTCATGTCTTCGGGCCAGATGCTTGCTTGGATCTCGCCGATATGTGCTTTGTGAAGCATGACCATGCACAGACGGCTCTGTCCGATACCGCCACCAATGCTCAGCGGCAGCTTGCCGTCAAGAAGCTGGCGATGGAAATAGAGTTTCTCGCGCTCTTCCTTGCCTTCAATTTTCAATTGGCGCAGCAACGCTTCCTTGTCCACACGGATACCCATCGAGCTGATCTCGAACGAGCGGCCGAGCACAGGATACCAGATGAGGATGTCGCCATTGAGGCCGGCCTTGCCGTTCTCTGCCACAGTCGACCAGTCGTCGTAGTCAGGAGCGCGTCCGTCGTGTTTCTTTCCGTCGGAGAGCTTTCCGCCGATACCTTCCACAAACACGGCACCATACTTCTTGCAGATAGCATCCTCACGCTCGTGGGGAGTGAGGTTGGGATACATGTCGAGCAGGTCCTGACTGTGGATGAAGTGGATCTCGCGCGGCAGGAAGGGTTTCAGCTGAGGATAGCTTTCGCAGGCCAGGAACTCTGTGCGCAGGATAGCGGCATAGATGCGGCGCACCACATTCTCCAGAAAGGCGATCGTGCGGTCACCCTTTTCGATGACAGCCTCCCAGTCCCACTGGTCGACATAGAGCGAGTGGAGGTTGTCCATTTCCTCGTCGGCGCGGATGGCGTTCATGTCGGTGTAGATGCCGTAGCCCGGTTGTATATTGTATTCTGCCAGTGTGAGTCGTTTCCATTTAGCAAGAGAGTGCACGACTTCGGCCTTCGCCTCGCCCATGTCCTTGATAGGGAAGGTGACAGGGCGCTCTACGCCGTTGAGGTCGTCGTTGATACCCAGACCCTGCAAGACGAAGAGCGGGGCGGTGACACGACTCAACCTCAGCTCAGTGGCGAGGTTTTGCTGGAAGAACTCCTTGATCTGTTTGATGCCCTGTTCCGTCTGATGTTTGTCGAGCAGGGCCTTGTAGCCTATTGGCTTGATAAGTTTGCTCATTATATGATGATTATGTTAATATTGTCGTATAGTGATATGAATATGTATCTCCTACAATAGGATTTTCTTCTATTCTGCTGCAAAGTTACGCTATTAATTGTAATTATGCAAGTAAAAATCAAATTAATTTTTCAAATAGTAATCTCCGGACTGTTGATGCCAGTCAAGTGTCAAGGCATAAGCATTTTAGCTCGCACAATGTGAGCCCCTTGTTTCCCGGTATGAATAATCAGGCGGGCGCTTTGTTTTTTTAAGGTGAAAATTTGGTGATAGCGAAAATATTGTTTACCTTTGCAAAACGATAATTAGGAATATGGCCTCGTAGCTCAGTTGAATAGAGCATCAGATTCCGGTTCTGAGTGTCGCGGGTTTGAGTCCCACCGAGGTCACACTTTTGCGCTCCGCCGTTCCAAGGAACAGCGGAGCGCATTGTTTGTTTTTACCCCTTCCGACGACAGTTTCCGTCGGTTTCAGTCCTGATTTCTACTACACTTTCCGTCTTTCTGTCTTTAAAAACTGCTAAAGTCTTTGCAATATGACTTTATTTCGTTATCTTTGCGAAAAGAAAATATGAGAAACCAGTTTTATTTCTAAAATGAACATAACAGAAAGATTTATCAATTACACAAAGTTCGATACACAGTCGGCCGAGGACTCTCAGACCGTACCGAGTACCGCCAAACAACTTATCTTCGCCAAATATCTTAAGGAGGAACTTGAGAGCGAGGGCTTGGAGGACGTCGAGATGGATGACATGGGCTATATCTACGCCACCCTGCCTTCCAACACGAAGAAGAAGACACCGACCATTGGCTTCATCTCTCACTACGACACGGCGCTGGACGCAAGTGGCGCAAATATCAAGGCCAGCATCGTGAAAAACTACGATGGAGGCGACATCGAGTTGTCACCGGGCATCGTCTCTTCGCCCAAGAAATTCCCGGAGCTGCTTGCCCACAAAGGCGAGGATCTGATCGTCACCGACGGCACTACGCTGCTCGGCGCCGACGACAAGGCCGGCATTGCAGAGATCGTTCAGGCTATGTGCTACCTGCGCGATCACAAGGAGATCGAGCATGGCAAGATTCGCGTGGCCTTCAATCCTGACGAGGAGATCGGCATGGGTGCCCACCACTTCGATGTAGAGAAGTTCGGTTGTGACTGGGCTTACACCATGGACGGCGGCGATATCGGTGACCTGGAGTATGAGAACTTCAATGCCGCATCGGCTAAGGTGACCATCAAGGGATGCAGCGTGCACACAGGTTATGCCAAGGGCAAGATGATCAACGCCAGCCGCCTGGCATGTGAGTTCAACGCTCACATTCCCGAAACCGACATTCCTGAGACGACAGAAGGCTATCAGGGCTTCTATCATCTGCTGGGCATCGAGAGCCATTGCGAGCAAGCCAAGCTGAGCTATATCATTCGCGATCACGACCGCCGCAAGTTTGAGGACCGCAAGGACTTCATGGAGAACATTGCCAAGGAGATGAACGAAAAGTATGGCGAAGGCACGGTGACGGTGGCCATCAAGGATCAGTACTATAATATGAAGGAGAAGATCGATCCCAAGATGTATGTGATCGACATCGTTCTGAAGGCTATGCAGGAGAGTGGTGTCACACCGAAGGTGGAGCCTATCCGTGGCGGTACCGACGGTGCACAGCTGAGTTTCCGTGGACTGCCCTGTCCCAACATCTTTGCCGGTGGCGTGAACTTCCATGGCCCCTACGAGTTTGTCTCGATCCAAGTGATGAACAAAGCCGTGGATGTCATCGTGAAGATTTGCCAAATAGCCGGTACGTTCAACGACTAATACCCTGTTTTTGAATGGAGAGGCGCGGTGCTTCTCCATTCAAGACCTTGCGCGATGTTGGCGCATTTTCTTTGTTTTCTGTCTTATCTCGTTTTTCTTCTTGTTGTGGGAAAGGCGGGGATCACTCCTATTATATATTATCAATGTCTGAACTTCCCAACCTGGTTAAAGACTTGGCACTCATTCTTGTAGTTGCCGGAGCCGTCACTTTACTGTTCAAGAAACTCAAGCAGCCACTTGTGCTGGGCTATATCGTAGCCGGATTCTTAGTGAGTCCCCACATGCCCTACACCATGTCGATACTTGACAAGCACGATATCCAGACGTGGGCAGACATAGGAGTGCTCTTTCTGTTGTTCTCTTTGGGTCTCGACTTCTCGTTCAAGAAGATCCTGAAGATGGGCATGGCGCCAGTCATCGCGGCCTTGTCGATCGTCTTCAGCATGATCATCTTAGGCATCAGCGTGGGGCATCTCTTCCATTGGAACCATTACGACTGCATCTTCCTTGGTGGTATGCTTGCCATGTCGTCGACGACGATCATCTATAAGGCCTTCGACGATATGGATCTCCGACAGCAGGGCTTTGCCTCGCTGGTGATGAGTGTGCTCATCCTGGAGGACATCCTTGCTATCGTGATGATGGTGATGTTGTCGGCCATCGCGGGCGGCAGTGACCCCAATGGCGGGCAGATGCTCGACTCGGTGTTGAAGATCGGCTTCTTCCTCGTGCTGTGGTTTGTCGTCGGCCTCTTCATTGTTCCCACGTTTCTGCGGCAGACGCGCCGGCTGATGACCGATGAGACGATGGTCATCGTGGCCTTGGGTTTGTGCTGTCTGATGGCGTGGATCTCCACCACTGTCGGCTTCAGCTCAGCCTTCGGAGCCTTTGTCATGGGCAGCATCCTGGCGGAGACGATCGAAGCCGACAAGATCGAAAAGCTGGTGGAACCGGTGAAGAATCTCTTTGGTGCCATCTTCTTCGTATCAGTCGGTATGCTTGTTGAGCCCAGTGTGCTGGTGGCCTATGCCTTGCCTATCGCTGCGCTGGTGGTCACTATTTTGGTGGGTCAGGGCATCTTCGGTACGTTGGGTTTCATGCTCAGCGGCCAGCCGTTGAAGACAGCCATGCGCTGCGGCTTCTCGATGGCGCAGATTGGTGAGTTTGCCTTCATCATCGCCTCACTGGGACTCTCGCTTGGCGTGATCAGCAACTTTCTCTATCCTGTGGTCGTGGCCGTGTCGGTCATCACCACGTTCCTGACTCCTTATATGATCCGTGCAGCCGTACCTTGCTACGACGGTCTGGAGCACATCCTGCCCAAGCGGTGGACCCGCCGGCTCAACCACTTCGGACAGGCCCATCAAAACACGGTAGAGGAGAAGAGCCACTGGAAGCGGCTGCTCACCAAAATGGCTGTCTCCACTCTAGTCTACACCATTCTGTGCATGGCTGTGACCGTCGTGATGCTGTCCTTCGCCTTGCCCTTCTTCCGTCATCTGCTGCCCCACTGGTGGGCTAATGGCGTGTGTGGCCTGCTGTTGCTGCTGTTGCTGGCGCCTTTCCTGCGTGCCATCGTGATGAAGCACAACCATAGCGAGGAATTCAGAACTCTGTGGATTCAGAGCCGTCTCAACCGTCTACCGTTGCTCTTCACGGTCTTGGCACGTGTCGTGATTGCCGCCGCCTTCCTGTTCTATATCTGCAACTATCTGGCCCGCTTCGCCAATGCCATTGTCATCACGCTGGCTTTGGTGGTGCTGACATTGATCGTTTTGTCGCGCAGGATGAAGAAGCGGTCCATCGCCTTGGAGCGTCTCTTCGTTCAGAACCTTCACAGCCGTGAGATCGAAGCCCAAGTGCAGGGCAAGCGCCGTCCGCTGTATGGCGATCATCTCTTGGAGCGTGACATCCATGTGTCGGACTTCGATGTACCCGAAGGCAGCGCATGGGCCGGGCAGTCTTTGCGGCAGTTGCAATTCCGCGCGCGTTATGGCGTACACGTGAGCAGCATACTGCGTGGTCATCAGCGCATCAACATCCCCGGTGGTGACGGCATCATCTTTCCCGGCGACCGTCTGCAGGTCATCGGCAGCGATGAGCAGCTGCAAACATTCGGCAAGGCGCTGAAAGGCGAACTCGTTCCGGAAGACCCGAATATCGAGGAGCGGGAGATGAAGTTGCAGAAGATGGTGCTGTCGCGTTCCTGCGCTTTCTTAGGCAAGACGCTCGGCGAGAGTGGCATCAGAGACCGGTACAGCTGCATGGTGGTCGGTGTGGAGGAAGGTCAGCAAAACCTGACGATGATCAGTCCTTCGCGCAAGTTCTCTGTAGGAGACATCATTTGGGTGGTAGGCGAGCGACGCTCGCTGGAGATGCTGGCCGAGGCCAATAGCGGAAAAAGTGCTGAAAGTAGCCGCAGGTAAGGGCGGGGTCTATGATATAGAAAAATAAAAAGAGGAGGTAACGACAGATCTTTGCGTCGTTGACTCCTCTTTTCGTTGATAAGCGTCATAGCGTGTGTCTTTTTTTAAATAAGGTTGACACGTAAAGTCAACAATGATGGAAAAGACT
>DAWDCC010000005.1:0-96386 GCA_052355365.1 Prevotella sp.
GCGAAAGGATTTTTATGCGGTTTTCATTTTTAGCGGACACCAATAATTATATATATACCGTGTGGCAGGGCGTTGAAGTCTTGACCGACATAGCGGCCGTTGAGCGTATAGATGCGCTTCGTTGCTGTTCCCGTATGCTCAATGCCCTTGATGCCCGTCGTGGTGTCGTGAACATAATTAAAGGAGACGATACCGGTAGAAGTGTCGTAGGCGATGTTGCGGAGGGCTTTGTTGGTATTTTCGTAACCGCTGTTTCCAGTCTTATACCAGTGCCAGTTTGGACGGTAATGATCGTCGCTGAGCTCTGTCACGTTGAGCGTCTGTATGCGACTAAATGTGCCGGGGAAGAGATCACCACGCAGTTGTTCCGTATAGTAAGATTTCTTTCCTCCTTTTATTTCTACGCTTCTTTTATTTGCTTCTATGTCAGCTGATGCGCATAAACTGTCAGCTGGTACGATAGCCATGCCTGGATAGCCTTCTGTGTCGTTGGGTCTTGTACCCATGTAGATGGTACCGTTTGATGGCTCGTTGACGTGGTAGACCATCAGTCCTGCAGCATATTGCTGTTTGTTCCAACCTTTTTTCTGGATACACTCCAGCATGAAGTACTCGTGACTGTTGTTAGGGTTGACAATCTTATAGGCAGTTCCACCCTGCTCTGTGGATGTAGGCATCGTTACAGATAGACTCTCGTCGAGTGTTTGGATGTCTACCGGCCATCCCAACTGCTCTTTTTCCCATGCTGTGTAAGCGGTCGGACAATAGCCGCCGTTGTAGGTGTATTCGCCGCCATCCATCAAATCCCAATACTCCATATTCTGGTTGTTCTTAGCATAACCGGAAGATGTGCCAACAGAAGGGTAGATATCAGGGAGACCCAAAGCGTGGCTGAACTCATGACAAGAGACTCCTACGCCGGCAATCATTGCAGAGTCTTCTGATGCTTTCATTCCGCTGAGTTCACTGGCCATGCTGTACCAACGTATGTTTTTGCCTACCAGTGTGTTTCCGCTTGCATTTCCTGTCTTAGCCCAAACCGTAGTGTTGGCGCCACCGATATTCTGTCCCAGTCCGGCATAGATGATATAGACGCAGTCTACGGTCTTGCCATCTTTACAGAATACCGCCGCATCCTTGAGAGCCTCGTCGGATGCTTGGAGCTTATTGATAGCATCGTTGATGAGTTCATTGGGTTTTTCATCGTTTCCGTTATCGCTGGTTCCTCCATAATAGGTTTCGTTCTTATCTAAGGTGACGGGGCCGTAGACTTTAAAAACGGGATTAAAATTTTTGCTGCTCATGGCTTGGAAGTACTGAGAAACGGAACCATAGTTGTGCTGGTTGCCATTTCCAAGATCCGCCTGCGTGGTCCCGTTGAAGAACTGCTCAAAGGCTTCTTTAGGATGATTGACGGAGAACTTCTGATCATTGAACTGAACAAGGATGACAGGAATATTGATGGTACCTGTGTGAGGGACATAATTTAACGATGAATTGACGGCACGCGTCTGTCCATTTTTGTTGTTGCTGAGGCTTTCCATGAAAGTACCGCACCGCTTCTTGGCTATATTCTCCACTTCAGGAGAGCCAAATGTCGGCATGTCTATCAGGTTGCCATTTTTGTCTACAACCTTGGGCAGTTGTTGCTGTGCCGTTCCCTGCATCGTCCACAGGCTGGCAGATATCAATGAAAGTATAAGTTTCATTATCTTTTTCTTTTTACGATTTCGGTTGCAAAGTTAACTCTTTTTTCTTGTTGCGTCAAACTTTTGCTAAGTTTTTATGTATGAAACAGTTTCGACAACTATATGATACATATCATAAAGTCTGTTTGGACATTTCACCTTACCTTTGCAAATAGAAAAACTAAATCTATAATATAAATGAACATCATTCTTTATTTCCGCCATCTCTGCCTGTTGATGTTGGCTCTGTGGCTTTTACCCGGGAGCATGAACGCGGCTCCTGATCCTAACTTCTATATCTTCCTCTGCTTCGGACAGAGCAATATGGAGGGCAACGCAAAGATTGAACCGCAAGATCTCACGGGAGTGGATCCACGGTTCCAGATGATGGCTGCTGTCGACGATAAGCGACTGGGGCGTAAAATGGGAGAGTGGTATACTGCCACACCACCACTTTGCCGCGAGAATACAGGCCTTACTCCGGTGGACTATTTCGGTCGTGAGATGGTTGCGCGGCTGCCGAAGGACGTGCGCGTGGGTGTGATCACCGTGGCAGTAGGCGGTTGTCATATCGAGACGTTTATGCGCGACTCGGTCGACAACTATGTCAAGACACGCGCACCACAGTGGATGAAAGGGATGCTCGCCTGCTATGGCAACAATCCTTATAACCGTTTGGTGACCTTAGCACGCAAGGCTCAGCAGGTCGGCGTGATCAAAGGCATCCTGCTCCATCAAGGCGAGAGCAATACGGGTGACGTGCGCTGGCCCGAGAAGGTGGCGTGGGTCTATAACCAACTCATCGCCGACTTGCATCTGAAATCAGAAGATGTTCCTTTACTCGCCGGTGAGGTGGTACGTGCAGAAGGCCACGGACGCTGTGTGGCAATGAATGCGATCATCGACAAACTGCCCGAGACGATCCATACGGCACACGTGATTTCTTCCGAGGGTTGTACCAATGGTCCCGACAATCTTCACTTCGATGCTGCTGGCTATCGCGAACTGGGACGGCGCTATGCTTATAAGATGTTATCGCTCCTGGGCTATCCTGTCTTCAAGACTGTGGCTGTTCCGGCAGATGCCGTGACGAGTGAAACGGCTGAACCCGGCAATGATTTCCCGAAGATCGACAACAACCGACGCGCTTATTTCCGTTTGTACGCTCCTGCCGCACAGCATGTTGTTGCTGACATCTGCGGAAAGAAATACGATATGCAGCGTGATGAGAAAGGGACATGGACGGGTGTCAGCGATCCGCTGCCGGTAGGCTTCCACTATTATTTCTTTTGGGTCGACGGCGTACAAGTGACAGATCCGGCTACTGACACGTATTTCGGATGCTGCCGCCAGGCCAGTGCTTTGGAAGTACCGGAAGGTGATGAGGGTAACTACTACCGTCCGCAGCAGGGCGTGGAAAAGGGACAGGTGCGCTCATTCCAGTATTATGCAGGTTCCACACACCAGTGGCGTAGGGCGATGGTCTACACGCCGGCAGAATATGAACAGGGAAAGAAACGCTATCCGGTGCTCTACCTTCAGCATGGTATGGGCGAGGACGAGACAGGCTGGAGCCATCAGGGCAAGATGCAAAACATCATGGACAACCTGATTGCAGAAAGAAAGGCCGTGCCAATGATCGTCGTGATGGAGAGCGGAGACGTGAAAGCGCCTTACCGTCCCGATAAGGATGGAGGCAACCAAGCCGGTTTGAGTAAATATGGCGCTACGTTCTATCAGGTGCTCATCAACGATCTGATTCCTACGATCGACAAGAACTTCCGTACAAAAACCGACCGTGATCACCGTGCAATGGCCGGACTGTCATGGGGCGGACACCAAACCTTCGACATGGTATTTACACATCTCGACAAGTTCTCCTCTTGCGGAGGCTTCAGTGGCGCCATCTTCGGACTGGATGTCAACAAGACTTATGGTGGCATCTTCTCACGCCCTGACGAGGTGAACAGCAAGTTGCATACGCTTTTCCTCGGTTGTGGCAGTGAGGAAAACATGGGTACATCGAAACTGATCAAGGATCTCAGAGGCGCAGGCGTGAAGGTTGAGGACTTTGTCTCACCCGGAACAGCCCATGAATGGCTGACTTGGCGTCGCTGCCTGAAGGAGTTTGTAGTGAAGCTCTTTAAGAAATAATGCAAATCATTCGTGATGGTAAGGCTCACCTTTGATGATCGTACATGCGCGGTAGAGCTGTTCGACAAAGATGAGCCTTACCATCTGATGACTGAAAGTCAACCGTGAGAGTGAGATCTTGTCGTTGGCGCGGGCGTATATTTCCGGTGAGAAGCCATACGGACCACCAATGACAAATACCAGCCGGCGAGCCGTGTTCTGCTTGTGCTGCAACCAGTCTGCAAGTTCTATGGAACGGAATTCCTTGCCATGCTCGTCAAGGAGTACAACTGTGTCACTGATTTGCAACTCTTGCAGGATCAGCTGGCCTTCTTTCTCTTTTTGTTGCGCTTCGGTGAGACTCTTGGTATTTTTCAGTTCTGGAATCGTGCGGATCTCAAAGGGCATATAGTGTCCGATACGCTCGGTATAGTCTTTGAAGCCGGCAATGAAATGTTTGTTCTGTGTCTTGCCGACGAGGATAAGGATGGTCTTCATGGCTGTTGTTCAGTAAGGTATGAAGCATCTTTGTCGCAGGAATGGCTTTCACTCCTGTTTGAACCTTGTACCTTGTTGTATAGACTTAGCTCTTTGTGGTTTGAATATTGCGCCTTGCGTTTGGGATTTATGGGAAACCAGCCTCGCTCCACTCTTTTCTTTTGCTCGAAGAGTTCGCCGATGGACCATAGCAGACTGGCGCCGGTGACACCGACGATGGCGGAGAGGATTGTGTCGTCAATGCACAATGATGCGCCAACACATGTCAAACCTGCAGCAAGAAACAGCCACCAAGGACGGGTACCCCAGTGGTATTCTGTCTTGATGACAACGGGATGAAAGACACCTATTATAATAAAGGTGCTGATAGCGAGAAGTAGACCTGTAAAATGCATTCCTTTTACTTTTGGCACAAATTTACAAATTTTTATCTGTAACGAAGCGTGTTTATCGCAAATATTTGCTATCTTTGCCTTTAGAACCAAACATTTCTAACAAAGATATCAAATCATGGAAAACAATGCAGCGCTCATAGCCCAGTGTGAGGCTAAGGCAAAGGCATGGCTCTCGCCTTCGTTTGACGAGCAGACACGCAAAGATGTTCAAGCAATGCTTGACAATCCTGACAAGACCCAACTCATTGAGAGTTTCTATAAAGACCTGGAATTTGGTACCGGCGGATTGCGCGGTATTATGGGTCCGGGTACAAACCGCATGAACATCTATGTCGTCGGTATGGCCACACAAGGCTTTGCCAACTATCTGAAGAAGAACTTCAAGGACCGCGAGCAGATCTCTGTTGTCGTCTGCCACGACTGCCGCAACAACAGCCGTCTGTATGCTGAGACAGTGGCAAACATCTTCTCTGCCAACGGTATCAAGGCTTATATCTTCGATGATCTGCGCCCGACACCGGAGTGCTCCTTCGCTATCCGTTATCTCAAAGCTCAGGCCGGTGTGAACATCACGGCCAGCCATAACCCACGTGAGTACAATGGCTACAAGGCTTATTGGGAAGATGGTGCTCAGGTGTTGGCTCCTCACGACAAAGGTATCATCGACGAGGTGAACAAAGTAACCATCGACGATGTGAAGTTCCAGCCGAACAAAGATCTCATTCAGATCATTGGCGAGGACATTGACGAGCCTTATCTGCGCCAGATCCGCACGATCTCTATCGACCGTGAGGTGATCCGTCGCCAGCACGATCTGAAGATCGTCTATACTCCGCTCCACGGTGCCGGTCGTGTGATGATTCCGCGTTCGCTGGCTTATTGGGGTTTCGACAATGTGCACTGCGTTCCTGAGCAGATGATCAAGGACGGAAACTTCCCAACTGTCGACCGTCCTAACCCGGAGTTTGCCGAGGCTCTGACGCTCGGACTGCGCGACGCTAAGAAGCTCGATGCTGACATTCTCATGGCTTCTGACCCGGATGCTGACCGCGTGGGCATGGCCTGCAAGAACGATAAGGGTGAGTGGGTGCTCATCAATGGCAACCAGACCTGTCTGATCTTCTTGTGGTATATCATCACGAACCGCAAGGCTAAGGGCTTGCTCAAGCCGACAGACTTCATCGTGAAGACGATTGTCACCACAGAGGTGATCCGTAAGATCGCAGAGAAACAGCGTATCAAGATGCGTGACTGCTACACGGGCTTCAAGTGGATTGCCCGCGAGATCGCTCTCTCAGAAGGCAAACAGCAGTATATCGGCGGCGGTGAGGAGAGCTATGGCTTCCTTGCTGAGGATTTCGTGCGCGATAAGGACGCCGTATCTGCTTGCTCGCTGTTGGCCGAGATCTGCGCTTATGCTAAGGATCAGGGCAAGACGCTCTACGACATCCTCATGGGCATCTATCTCGAATATGGCTTCTCTAAGGAGTTCACGGTGAACGTTGAGCGTCCGGGTAAGAGTGGTGCAGAGGAGATCCAGAAGATGATGAGCGACTTCCGTGCCAACCCGCCGAAGGAACTCGGTGGCTCTAAGGTCGTGCTGTGGAAAGATTATAAGACGCTGAAGGCTACTTCCGCTGATGGTAAGGTCACCGACCTTGCTATGCCGGAGGCCAGCAACGTACTGCAGTGGTTCTGCGACGACGACACCAAGGTGAGCGTACGTCCGTCAGGAACAGAGCCGAAGATCAAGTTCTATATTGAGGTGAAGGATACCATGACGGAGGCTTCACAGTATGAAGGACTGGACAGGAAAGGCATGAAGAAGATCGAGGCTATCAAGAAGAGCCTTGGTCTTGAGAATGATTAAATAATCCGTTTAGATAACTTATTATCCCCTTGCTATCGTTGTGGTGGCAAGGGGATTTTTATCTGTCTTTACGCAAGTTTTATTTGTCTTTACGCAAGTTTTATTTGTCCTTATGCAAGGCAAGTTGCAACAACTGTTGTTCCATGTCGCTGGTCCAGGGTTCGTCACAGATCTCAAAGGCAAAGTTGTTAAGCGCGAGGCATTGCTCTCGTGTGATCGAGCGTCGCTCTGTATGGTGGGGCCATGGTGCAAGCATGAGCAGCAGGCCTTTGGCGCAGGCTTCAAAGTACTTGCCCGGCGGTTTGTAAAGAGGCGGGAAGCCATTCTCTAATATGACGATGAGCGGATGCTGAGCGTCCAATGCAGCGCGGGCGATCTCTTTCTCACCGGGAGAGATGCATGGGCTCACCACCACACCGCCTTGGTCTCCTCTTTGTAGGAAGTATTCTTTCTGCTTGGCGATGAGTTTGAGGTTTGTTTTGCTGGTGTTGTTGTGGCAACGAACCTGCATTCTCATAGGACGCTCCAGCAACCAGTGATTGCCGATGGCGGCAAAGGTGTGGCCGCCAAAGTGCAGTTCCCGCACGATGCGGAAGAGATCGGGATGATCTCACTTGATCATGGCGCGCAGCGGGTTTTGCTGTACGTAGCGGATCATATTCGCCAGTTGTCCTTCACCCATGAGCACGGAGTCGTTGTAACCGGAGGCAAAGAGCGAAGGACCTTTCGCTCCCTTGCTGCGAGGAAGAGGGTGGGGAGTGTTGTCTGTTGTGCGCGCCGAATTATAATTCGGCGAACAGGACGGAGCGGACGACACGGACGGGGCGGACGACACGGACGGAGCGGAGGACAAAGCAGCCGCGGCGGAGGACAAAGCAGCCATTGCTGCATTTTGTGGGGCATCGAAAAGAAGGGAGGGGTTGAGAGCCCACCATGCTTTTGAGCAGCCGATCTTGAATCCTTTCACCATCTGCCCGAGATGGGCTTCCTGATCTTGCGTTACGAAGAGCACGCCATGCAGATGCTCGGGCATGATCTGAAGGATGATCGTCCGCACATCAGGGTAGTAGAAGGGAATCTGCTCCCAACAATCGCGCACACGCTTCCCCAAGGGCGTGAGGTCTACGACGGCTTCACGGTCTAATGGGGAGGGTAGGCTGGTGCCTTCTTTCGCTGTCGCTTTTGTTTCGCCAACGCTGCTGGCGTCTGCCTCTTTAGCTTTGTTAGCGGCGGTCTCGTCTGCTTTGCCTACGTTCGTCTCTTCTTTTTGTTTCCATCTGAGGGTACCCAGTAGTGGGTGGCTACGGTCTGCCAAGGTGATGGTGAGCATGTAGATGCTTCGGGTCTTGTAGTCGTGGCATTTCATGCGGTGCGTCATGGAGTGGTCGCAGTCGTAGCGCCATCCAACACCTTCTATGTAGTGAAGCTGCTTGTCCGTCATGGTTGAAAGGTTAAATAGAAAGATGTTATGCAAAAATAAGGAGTTTCAAGGAGAAAAGCAAGGGTTTTAGGCTTCTTTTTTAAGCAGTGGTTGGAGCTTTCCTGCAGCAGGGCAAAGAACAAAAGACGGGAGAATAACAAAAGCCGGCAGGATTTGCCGGCTTTTGTTGTTATAGAAAAGTGCACTGCACTTTTGGTTTTGAAGGGAGTGTTTCGGTTTTCAAGCATAGGTCAGCTTGGAAGGGCGAAATACTGATCCTTAGCGATTACTTGTACTCGATGTAGTTGACGATCCACTCGCCAACCTCTTTCGTGCCATAGTGCTTGCCGCCCTCGACTTGAATCTCCGGTGTGCGCACGTTCTGCTCCAAGCTCTGATCGCAGGCCTCGCGGATGAGAGCACCTTCTTTGTTCAGTCCAAAGTGCTCGAGCATCATAGCTGCGGAGAGAATCTGAGCCAACGGGTTGGCGAGGTTCTTGCCTGCTGCCTGTGGCCAAGAGCCGTGGACGGGCTCGAAGAGCGGGGTGTGCTCGCCAAGAGAAGCGGAAGGCTGGAGCCCCATGGAACCCGTGATGGCACTCGTCTCGTCGGTGAGGATGTCGCCGAAGGTGTTTTCCGTGACGATGACATCGAAGAAGCGGGGCTCGGTGAGCACGCGCATCGAGCAGTTGTCGATGAACATATAGTCGACATTGACATCGGGATATTTCGGTTCCATCTCCTTAGCCACCTGGCGCCACAGACGCGAGCTGGCCAGCACGTTAGCCTTGTCGACGACGGTGAGGTGGTGGTTGCGACGCTCAGCGGACTCAAAGGCCACCTTCAGGATACGCTCGATCTCGGAGCGGTGATAGATGTCGGTATCGTAAGCCTTCTCGTCGTCTTGGTATTTCTCACCGAAGTACATACCACCGGTGAGCTCTCGGATGACCACGAAGTCAGCGCCCTTGATGAGCTCTTCCTTCAGCGGGCTCTTGTGGAGCAGGCAGTCGAAGGTGGCCACGGGACGTACGTTGGCGAAGAGTCCGAGCTTTTTGCGCATAGCCAGCAGGCCGGTCTCAGGACGCACCTTCAGTGTCGGATTGTTGTCGAAGCGCGGATCACCCACAGCGGCGAAGAGCACGGCGTCAGCGTCCATACAGGTTTTGAACGTCTCATCGGGGAACGGATCGCCGACGGCGTCGATGGCATGTGCACCACAGATGGCCTCGTGATAGGTGAACTCATGGTTAAACTTCTTAGCCACCGCGTCGAGCACGTGGAGTGCCTGCGGCATGATCTCCGGTCCAATACCGTCGCCGGGGAGAACAGCAATGTTCAGTTTCATAATATGCTATGTATTGTTTGTTGTTTATTTCTTTTTGAAAATCTCTTCTTCGAAGCTGTTGAGCATCTTGAAGGTAGCCTTGATAGCAGCCTCGGTCTGGTCGGCATCGAGGCCGTGTGTACGGATGACACGTCCATTGTCGTCCTGCCATGTGATGATGGTCTGCACGAGAGCATCGGTGTGTCCGCCGGGCGGGATGGTGACGCTATAGTTGGTCAGGCGTGGGAACGTACGGTTGAGGTTCTCACGATAAACCTTGCGGAGCGCTTTTACAAAGGCATCGTACTGACCGTCGCCGGTAGCGTCAGCGGTGTAGACCTTGCCGTTGATCTCCACTTTCAGGCTGGCGATAGGCTTCAGTCCATACGATGTGGAGACCATATAGCTCAAGAGCTTCACGCGCTCCTCCATGGCGTCGTGGCGGTTGAGGACGTCGGAGACGATATAGGGCAGGTCGTCTTGTGTGACCACCTCCTTGCGATCACCGAGTTCCGTGATGCGCTGCGTGACCTTACGAACCTGTTCCGGGGTGAGCGTCATGCCGAGTTCTTCGAGGTTCTTCTCGATGTTGGCCTTACCGGAGTTCTTTCCGAGGGCGAATTCACGCTTACGTCCGAAGCGCTCAGGCTTTAAGGCGTTGCTGTAGAGATTGTCTTTCTTATCACCATCAGCGTGGACACCGGCCACCTGGGTGAAGACGTTCTCACCGACGATCGGCTCGTTGGGCGACACGGCGATGCCGCTATAGCCTTCCACGACACGGCTGATCATGTTGAGCTGGCTCTCGACGATATTCGTCTCAACGCCACACATATCTTTCAGCACAGCCTCTACGCTCGACAGCGGCGCGTTGCCGCAGCGTTCGCCGAGCCCGTTGACGGTGACGTGAATACCCGACGCACCGCAGCGGACAGCGGCCAGAGAGTCGGCCACAGCCATGTCGTAGTCGTTGTGGGCATGGAAATCGAAGCGCTTGTCGGGGTACATGTCCACCATTTTCGTGATGAAGTCCTCACACTGCGTCGGAGTGAGGATGCCCAGCGTGTCGGGCAGCAGGAAGCGCTCGATGTTGGTGTCTTTCATCGCCTCCATCATCTGGTAGACATATTCCGGGGAGTTGATCATGCCGGAACTCCAGTCCTCAAGGTAGAGGTTCACGTGGAAGTGCTTGCTCTCAGCGTAGTCGAGCACGTCGAGGATGTCCTCGATATGCTGTTCGGGCGTCTTATGGAGTTGCTGGGTACAGTGCTTGTAGGAGCCTTTAGCCAGCAGGTTGATGACGTGGCAGCCTGTGTCAGCAATCCAGTCCACGCTCTTGTTATGGTCAACGAAGCCCAAGACCTCAATGCGGTCCAGGTATCCTGCCTGCTCAGCGAAGCGGCAGATGCCGCTGACGGCCTCTTTCTCACCTTCAGAGACGCGTGCCGAGGCCACTTCGAGACGGTCGACGTTTACTTTCTCCAACAGCAGACGTGCGATCATCAACTTCTCATGTGGCAGGAAGCTGACGCCGTTGGTCTGTTCACCGTCACGCAGGGTAGAGTCCATGATCTCGATGCGCGACTTCATCCTATTTAGTGGTTCCATGTTTTACGGTTCTTTTCAAAGGCCTCCACCTTGTCGCGGTTCTGCACGAGGAAGTCGACATCGTCGAGGCCATTCATCAAGCAATGCTTCTTATAACCATTGATTTCGAAGTGCTCGCTCTTGCCGGTGGCCATATTCGTGACCGTTTGGTTGGGCAGGTCCACCTTCACCTGAGCCTTATGATCCTTGGCGATGCTGTCAAAGAGTTCCTTGAGGAACGGCTCGGTGACAACGACGGGGAGCACAAAGTTGTTCAACTCATTGTTCTTATGAATGTCAGCAAAGAACGAGCTGATGACTACGCGGAAACCATAACCGGCGATGGCCCATGCGGCATGCTCGCGGCTGGAGCCTGAGCCGAAGTTCTTTCCGGCCACAAGGATACAGCCTGAATAGCTGGGATCGTTGAGTACGAAGTCCTTCTTCAGGCTGCCGTCTTTGTTATAGCGCCAGTCGCGGAAGAGGTTGTCGCCGAAGCCTTCCTTGTCAGTAGCCTTGAGGAAGCGGGCGGGGATGATTTGGTCTGTATCTACATTCTCCAATGGAAGAGGAATGCAGCTGGATGTGATGACATTGAATTTCTGTTTCATTGTGATAATATACTGATGTGTTCAACCAAGAAGATTACATGAACTCACGCGGGTCGGTGACCTTACCGGTGATAGCTGCGGCAGCTGCGACCAGCGGACTGGCCAGGATTGTGCGTGAGCCCAGGCCCTGACGACCCTCAAAGTTACGGTTGGAGGTAGACACGCTGTAGAGTCCTGCCGGTACCTTATCATCGTTCATGGCCAGACAAGCCGAGCATCCGGGCTGACGGATCTCGAAGCCAGCCTCGTTGAGCACCTTGTCGAGCTTCTCATTCTTGATCTGCTGTGCCACTGCCCAAGAGCCGGGGACGAGCCAAGCCACCACGTTCGGGGCCTTGTGATGTCCCTTGACCAGAGAGGCGAAAGCACGGAAGTCTTCGATGCGGCCATTGGTGCAGGCACCGAGGAACACATAGTCGATGGGATGACCGAGCAGTTTCTCGCCCGGCTCAAAGCCCATATATTTCAGACTCTTCTTGAACGAAGCCTGGTCGCTCTCAGGAATCTCGTCGAGTGTTGGGATGGTGCCGTTGATGGCAATACCCATACCTGGGTTTGTGCCGTAGGTGATACGCGGCTCAATGTCGGCTGCGTCGTAGGTCACTTCGCGGTCGAAGACAGCGTCGTCGCCTGACTTCAGTGTCTTCCAATAAGCCACGGCACGCTCCCAGTCTTCACCCTTAGGCGCATATTTCTTACCTTTGATATAAGCAAAGGTCTTCTCGTCCGGTGCTACGAAACCACCGCGGGCACCCATCTCAATGGACAGGTTGCAGAGGGTCAGACGGCCTTCCATGCTCATGTTGCGCACCACGTCGCCGGCATACTCCACGAAGTAACCTGTAGCGCCGGAGGTTGTCAGCTGTGACATCAGGTAGAGAGCGACATCCTTGGCGGTCACGCCCGGCTTGAGCGTACCGTTGATGTTGATGCGCATCGACTTTGGTTTTTGCTGCAGGATGCACTGTGAGGCGAGTACCATCTCCACCTCAGAAGTACCGATACCAAAGGCGACGGCACCCATAGCGCCGTGGGTAGAGGTATGCGAGTCACCGCAGACGATGGTCATACCCGGTAGAGAGAGGCCGGTCTCGGGGCCGACGACATGGATGATACCGTTTTCGGGTGTGTTCATCTTGAATTCGGTGACACCGAACTCCTTGCAGTTCTTGTCGAGCGTGTCGATCTGTTTGCGTCCCACGGGGTCAGCGACGGGTTTGTCCTGATCGTGAGTTTGTATGTTATGGTCGGGCATGGCATAGACCTGCTGCGGGCGGAACACCTTCAGTCCGCGTTGACGCAAGCCTTGGAAGGCTTGAGGCGAGGTCACCTCGTGGCAGTAGAGACGGTCGATATACAACTGTGTGGGACCGTCCTTAACAATCTGGACGACGTGACTGTCCCAAATCTTATCAAACAGGGTATTCATATATATATATATAATATGTGTTATTGGATTCTGCTTATGTTATTTCACTCTGAACTTATTGATGCAGTCGATATATGCCTCGACAGACGCAGTGACGATGTCGGTGTTGGCACCGAAGCCGTAGTAGATCTGTCCGTCGTATTCCACCTGCATGTGCACCTTGCCGACGTCGTCGGAACCCTTGGAGATAGCCTGAATGGTAAACTCCTTGAGCGTCATCTGCTTGCGGACGATACGCTTCAGCGCAGAGATGGCAGCGTCGACAGGGCCGTTGCCTGTGGAGCACTCCTCGAATTTCTGACCGGCAATGTCCAGTCCGATGCTGGCCACGGAGCGCACGCCCTTTCCGGTGGTCACCTGCAGATAGTCGAGTTTCACGCTGTGGTTGGCAGTGCGGTCAGCGCCGGCGAGCATGAGCACGTCGTCGTCGGTGATCTCTTTCTTCTTGTCGGCGAGTGCGAGGAACTGCTTGTAGATCTTGTCGAGTGCCTCCTCGTCCTTGATATCCATGCCGTTGACCTCCAGGCGATAGCGGAGGGCTGCACGACCGGAGCGTGCGGTGAGCACGATCTCGTTGTTGTCGAGTCCGATGTCTTTCGGGTCGATGATCTCGTAGGTTTGTACGTTTTTCAGCACACCGTCCTGATGGATGCCGCTGGAATGAGCGAAAGCATTGCGGCCGACAATGGCCTTGTTGGGCTGCACAGGCATGTTCATCAACGAGGAGACCATGCGCGAGATGGGATAGATCTTGCGGGTGTTGATGTTTGTGTCGATGCCAATGTTCTTATGGCATTTGAGGATCATGGCGATCTCCTCCAAGGAAGTGTTGCCAGCACGCTCGCCGATGCCATTGATCGTCACCTCTACCTGACGCGCGCCGTTGAGTACACCTTCGAGTGTGTTGGCTGTTGCCATGCCCAGATCGTTGTGGCAGTGGGTGGAGATGATGGCCTTGTCAATGTTGTCGACATGCTCTTTGAGGTACTTGATCTTGGCACCATACTCATTGGGCAGGCAATAGCCGGTGGTGTCGGGGATGTTGACCACAGTGGCACCGGCCTTGATGACGGCCTCTACCACACGTGCGAGATACTCGTTGTCGGTGCGTCCGGCGTCCTCAGCATAGAACTCTACGTCGTCGACATACTTCTTGGCATAGGCCACGGCGCGCACGGCACGCTCCAGGATGTCCTCGCGGTTGGAATTGAACTTATACTTGATATGTGAGTCACTGGTTCCGATACCCGTATGGATGCGCTTGTGCTTGGCATATTTCAGCGACTCGGCGGCTACGTCGATGTCCTTTTCCACTGCACGTGTCAGTGCGCAGATAGTCGGCCATGTCACCGCTTTGGAGATTTCCACCACAGAGTTGAAGTCCCCCGGTGAGGAGATGGGGAAGCCAGCCTCGATGACGTCCACGCCCAACAGTTCCAGTTGCTTGGCCACTTGAATCTTTTCCACTGTGTTCAACTGACAACCTGGCACCTGCTCGCCATCGCGGAGCGTCGTGTCGAAAATGTAAAGTCTGTCGCTCATATTCTTTAATGTATTAATGTTTTTGCTTTCTCTGTTATTACCTGAAACATGCCCAAACAAAAAAGCCTTCCCACTCATGGAAGTGGAAAGGCTCTGTATGGTTGTTGTCCGTCAGACATGCACGCACACCTTCTCACTTCCAACTGTGGGATACAGTCGAATGCTAATAATAATGCTTAGAAGGATGTACAAACTTGCCATAACCTTATGTGTTGATTCGTATCTATTTCTGTTCGCGAGTGCAAAGGTAAACAATTCGGTCGACACGAGCAAATAATCTGAAACTTTTTTGCTTGTTTTTCTAATAATTTATTAGAACGGTGCTGGCCCGCCGGTGTCTGGAGGCATTCCGGCCAGTAGATCAGCTGCGAAAGAATCCGTTTCCGGTGCACCGCCGTAGTCCTGATTCATCTTGGAACCAATGAACTCTCCGCCATTCATGTCGCCCGGCAGTGGTGCCAACTGGGCATCCTCAGGGTTCATGAAGCGGGTGTACTGGCCCTGGAAGGTCAGCAGCACGTCGCCCGTGGCACCTTTACGGTGTTTGGCGATGATGATCTGTGCCTTGCCATGGAGGTCGTTGCCTTTCTCGTCCTGATAGATACGGTAGTACTCGGGACGGTGGACGAAGAGCACCATATCGGCATCCTGCTCGATAGCTCCCGACTCACGCAGGTCGCTCAGCTGTGGTCGCTTGCCCTCGATGCCCTCACGGTTTTCCACGGTACGGTTGAGCTGTGAGAGGGCGATGATGGGGATGTCGAGTTCCTTGGCCAGTCCTTTGAGAGAGCGCGAGATGGTGGAGACCTCTTCCTGGCGGTTGCCGAAGCGCATGCCGTTGGCGTTCATCAGCTGCAGGTAGTCGATCATAATGATCTTCACGCCTTTTTCCCTGACGAGACGGCGTGCTTTGGTACGGAGCTCAAAGATGGAGAGACCTGGGGTATCGTCGACGTAAATGGGTGCACCCGTGAGGCGCGAAAGGTTTTTGTCGAGTCGCTCCCATTCGTCGCGGGCGAGCTGGCCGTTCATGATCTTCTTGCCCTCGATCTCACAGACGTTGGAGATAAGGCGGTCGACGAGCTGTTCGTTGTTCATCTCCAGCGAGAAGAAGGCGATGGGGGTCTGATAGTCGACGGCGATGTTCTTGGCGATGGACAGCGCAAACGATGTCTTACCCATGGCCGGACGTCCGGCGATGATGACGAGGTCACTCTTCTGCCAACCCGAGGTCATGTCGTCGAGTTTGGTGAAGCCGGAGGGAATACCCGTCAGACCGCTGGTGTTGGCGGAAGCCTTTTGCAGGGTGTCGATGGCCTGGCGGATGACCGGGTCGATCTGGGTGTAGTCCTGCTTCATATTTTTCTGCGAGAGCTCGAAGAGGCTGCCCTCAGCTTCCTGCATAAGTTCGTCGACGTCGACGGTGGTGTCAAAGGCCTTGGTCTCGATGTCGCTGGCGAAGGAGATGAGCTGGCGGGCGAGGAACTTCTGCTTGAGAATCTTGGAGTGCTGCTCGATGTGCGCCGATGAGGCGACGTGGGAAGAAAGCTCGATGATGTAGTTCGGGCCACCGACATCGTCAATGGTGCCCTCGCGCTCCAGCTCGTTGGTGACGGTGAGGATGTCGACGGGCTTTTCCTCCATGTTCAGGGTTTGGATGGCCTTAAAGATCTTTTGGTGGCTCGGGTTGTAGAAGGTCTCGGGGCGAATGAGCTCAGAGACGACCGAGAAGGCGTCCTTGTCGATCATCAGGGCACCGAGCACCACTTTCTCCACGTCGATGGCCTGCGGCTGCAGATGGCCGTAGGTGGGGTCGATGGGTGTGGAAGCCTTTTTGCGACGGGGCGCGGTATTTTTTTGTTCTGGCATATGCTTTAGCGTGTTTTGTGGGTTGATTGCTTTCGAGACCATCGTCAAGCCGGGGGAGAGAAGAGGCTCTTAAGCCGGGGAGAGGATGGCAGATGCAAAGTTACGGTTTTTTCCTGGCAAAGTGCAGGAAGAAGAAGGAAATGTTGCGGAAAACTGCGTGGAAGGAGGGAGAGAAGGGGGAGGAGCGGGGGAGCGTCGCGATATATCGCGATGAACAGAACTGACGGACGAACAAGGGACGAGGCAAGGGAGGAAGACGGGCGGAACAAGGAGCGAGAAGGGACGAGGCAAGGGAGAAAGGCAGACGAGACAAGGGACGGGGCAAGGGGGCGCAAGAGGCGGCGCAAGAAAAGCATAAACCGCCCAAAGCAAAGATATGCTATGGACGGCTTGGTAGGGACAATGGGACTCGAACCCATGACCTCTGCAATGTGACTGCAGCGCTCTAAACCAGCTGGGCTATGCCCCTATGCTTGTAGTGAGAGGCTCTGTGTGGAGCTCTCTGTTACGGTGTGCAAAATTACGAAAACTTTGCGAGTCTACCAAATATTTGAGCAATAATTTGAGAAGAGGGCGTGTTTTTCTTGCTGAAGGGGCGCGGAGAAAGAGAATATTGCTAACTTTGAAGTGGGTAGACTCCTTAATATATTAAGGAGGATCAGCCCTTGCTGAGAAAGAAACAGTTCCTAATATAAAAGAATATGAAACACATTGCAGTACTATTCGCCCTGCTGGGCATGTCTACCATGGGTTGGGCACAAGTAGATCCTGGTACGTTTTCCGTGATACCGCATGTCGGTCTCAATCTCTCCACCATCAGCGACGAGAGCCTTGTCAATGATGTGGGGACGATGAAGAGTAAGTATAAGGCGGGAGCTGCGGCCGGCGTTGATCTCGAATACCGTATCAGCGCACCTTTTGCCGTCAGCGCGGGAGCCTACTACTCGCGCGAGGGCTGCAACTACAAAGACAATACGCTGGAGCATCCCGGGGCAGGAACCTACAATGTTTTCAGCCGTAGCTATTTCACGATCGACTACCTCAAGATCCCCGTGATGGCGCGTTGGTATGCGACGGACAAGCTTTCTGTGGGTACCGGCTTGCAGGCGGGTATCGGACTATGGAACCGCACGCATACAGAGTCCCAGGAAGTCAAGGTCAACGAGAACGGCAGTTACACTTACTCCACAGACATTGAGAAAACAAATACCAAGGGCAATGGTCTGCGCAATGTGCTGTGGAGTGTGCCTGTGAGTGTTGCTGTGGAGTATGAGCGCGTCATCGTAGACCTTCGCTACAGCATTCCGCTGTCGAAGGTCTACCAGTCCAATGGTAAGCGTCCCGGCGGCGATGAGCGCATCAAGTGCTGGACGATCAGCGTGGGATACAGGATTTAGACTTATCAAAAAACTACAATACGGGCGCGGCGCCATTGCCACGCCTTTCTTTTTGTCCTTTTACATACATGCCACGGTCAGTCCGGCCATGACAATGCTCACCATCGACATCAGTTTGATCAGGATGTTGAGTGAGGGTCCTGACGTGTCTTTGAACGGATCACCGACGGTGTCGCCGACAATCGTAGCTTTGTGGCAGGGTGATCCTTTTCCGCCGAAGCGTCCTCCCTCGACGCTCTTCTTGGCGTTGTCCCAGGCGCCGCCTGCGTTTGCCATGAACACGGCGAGAGTGAAGCCGGCGGCCAGTCCACCGACGAGCAGGCCGAGGACGCCCGCCACGCCGAGTACCATACCCACCACGATGGGAATGATGATGGCCAACAACGACGGGAGGATCATCTCGTGCTGTGCCGACTTCGTACTGATCTCGACGCATCGGCCATAGTCCGGAGTGGCTTTGCCCTCCAGGATGCCTTTGATCTCATGGAACTGCCGGCGCACCTCGCTGACCATCTTCACGGCAGCACGTCCCACGGCGCCCATGGTCAGACCACAGAAGAGGAAAGCCGCCATGGCACCGAGAAACGCTCCGACGAGGACGCGCGGATTCATCAGGTTCACTTGGAAAAAGTTCATAAAGTCGGGTATCGTCGCTTTGGCAGGGTCGAAGACTCGCCCGGCGGCATCGAGGAACTGCTGTCCTCCGGCTTCAGCACGACTCATGGCCAGCTTGATCTCCTCGACATACGAGGCGAGCAGGGCCAGTGCGGTGAGTGCCGCCGAGCCGATGGCGAAGCCCTTACCCGTAGCGGCTGTGGTGTTGCCCAGTGCGTCGAGGGCGTCAGTGCGGTGACGAATCTCCTCGCCGAGGCCACTCATCTCAGCATTTCCGCCTGCGTTGTCGGCGATAGGGCCGTAGGCATCTGTGGCGAGCGTGATGCCGAGTGTGGAGAGCATACCCACCGCGGCGATACCGATGCCGTAGAGTCCGTGGCTGATGCTGGCCGCGCTCATGCTCAGGTCAAAGCCGTTGGCACAGAGATAGCTCAACATGATAGCCACCGAGATAGTGAGCACGGGCACGCAGGTAGAGATCATCCCCGTTCCGATGCCCTTGATGATCACCGTGGCGGCACCCGTCTGGCTGGCCTCGGCGATGCGTTGCGTCGGCTTATAGCTCTGCGAGGTATAGTATTCCGTGGCCTGTCCGATGATCACTCCCGCGGCGAGACCGCTGACCACTGAGAATCCTATGCCCATCCAGTTGTCGATTTGGAGCCAATAGAGAATGGCGAATGTAGCCAAGGCGATGAGGATGGCACTTGTGTTTGTACCCATTCCGAGGGCGTGGAGCAGGTCTTTCATCGTCGCTCCGTCCTTGGCGCGCACGAGGAAGATGCCGATGAGGCTGAGAAAGACCCCCACTGCGGCGATGAGCATCGGGGCGATGACCGCTCTGAGCTGCATGTCGTCGGCACTCATGGCAAAGGCCGTGGCGCCGAGGGCTGCCGTAGAGAGGATGCTGCCGCAATAGCTCTCATAGAGGTCAGCGCCCATACCGGCTACGTCACCTACGTTATCGCCCACGTTGTCGGCGATGGTAGCCGGGTTGCGCGGGTCGTCTTCGGGGATGTCAGCCTCCACCTTTCCTACAAGGTCGGCGCCGACATCAGCCGCCTTGGTGTAGATGCCGCCGCCGACACGGGCGAAGAGCGCCTGTGTGGAAGCGCCCATACCGAAGGTGAGCATCGTTGTGGTGATGGTGATGAGAGCGGTATGTGGATCCACGTCGCTATAGAAAGCATGGAGTATCAGAAACCAGACGGCGATGTCAAGCAAGCCGAGTCCCACGACGACGAGCCCCATGACAGCGCCGGAGCGAAACGCGATCTTCAGTCCTTTGTGCAGTCCTTCGCGTGCCGCGTTGGCCGTACGGCCACTGGCGTAGGTGGCCGTCTTCATGCCGAAGAAACCGGCAAGACCGCTGAAAAAACCGCCCGTGAGGAAGGCGAACGGCACCCACGGGTTCTGGGCATTGAAGCCGTAGGCCATGATGGCAAAGATGATGGCCAGCACGATAAACACGATGAGCACCACCCGGTACTGCTGTCGCAGATAGGCCATCGCACCCCGACGGATGTAGAGGGCGATTTCCTTCATGCGTGGCGTGCCCTCGTCTTCCTTCATCATGTTACGGAAGAACAGCCATGCCATCATCAGGGCACAGACAGAGGCCAAAGGGATGAGCCAAAAGACAACAGGTAAGTTCATAAGGCACGACGATTGAATGGTTAGACACGATAGCGACGCGGTTCTCAACGCGTCCGTTTATAATGGCAAATTTAAGGAAAAAAATAATAGGTTGCAACTTTTAAGCACTTAAAAATCAGGATTTTTACAATGTTTGACCTATTGTTTTCAAGAGTTGGCAAAACTGAACAATAAAGCTGCCTTTATTGACAGCGAGCGCTATATATAATTAAGGAGTAGATGAGCACGAACCGCCGTTTAGTTGCAAAGAATCTTACAAAAGTAGTTCACCGTGAGCTCTCATTCTGGAGAAGCGAAGAAGGCACTTTGAGAGAAAATTCTGAGATGAAGTGATCAAAAAGGCTTTCTGACCTGATCATCTCGGCGTGATGAACAGGTCAGAAAGCCGAGATGACCAGGTCAGAAAGCTTAGATGACAGCATCAGAAAGGTACTTTGAGGTGTACTTTCAGCAGTTTTCTCATGACTAAAGAGGCTTTTTGAGCGCTAAAAACCTCGATGTTATTTGTATTTATCTGACAACCAGCATGTTATAAAAATATGCTGAGAATCGCAAAATTCAGAGCAAAGGACACCTTGGTGCAGAAAAACGCAAGGAAAAGGGCTGAAAAATGTCAGTTTTCCCAACAGATCTATTTCAGGATAAACTTCTC
Source organism: Prevotella sp. (assembly GCA_052355365.1). Lineage (GTDB taxonomy): Bacteria > Bacteroidota > Bacteroidia > Bacteroidales > Bacteroidaceae > Prevotella. The sequence goes on from DAWDCC010000005.1 coordinate 20,690, forward strand.
GACCACATGCGCCACACCATCCTCCTCGTTGCTATAAGTGATGTAGTCGGCTGTGTCCTGTATGTCTTTCGGAGCGTTGGCCATGGCGACGCCGAGTCCTGCGAAGCGTATCATGCTCTGATCGTTGTAGCCGTCGCCGCAGGCGATGACCTCCTCACGGCGGATGCCGGTCAGTTCAAAGAGACGCTCCAGCGAGTGGGCCTTGTCGATGCCGGGCGGCACGCACTCCAGGAAGAACCCGGCCGAGCGGTAGACATCCATCACACCTTTGAAGGCCGTGGTCAGTTGCAACTCGAGCTCATGCAGCGGAGCCGGGTCGCCGACGACCAGGCATTTGTTGATCGGGTAGCGGATCTGATGGATGAAATCGGTGTATTCCTCGACCGGCATCTTGTTGATGAACGCCTCGTGGAGGACATATTTGTTGGCCTTCTTCGTTGCCGCGATCTTCTCGTCCTGATAGGTGAGCATCTCCATGCCGTGTTTCTTGACGGCCTCGTAGAGTGGGGGCACGACCTCGGGGTTTAAGGGTTGGTCAAAGACCACCTTGCCCGTAGCACAGTCGGTGATGCGTCCGCCGTTGAAGGCAAGGATAAACCCCTGGTAAGTCTTCAGGTCGAGTTCCTCAGCGAGTGCCGTGATGCCGTAGGTGGGGCGGCCCGATGCGAGTACGATGCGCACGCCCCGCTGCTCAGCTTTCAGCAGTGCGTCGCGCGTGCGGGGTGTCATCTCTTTCTTACTATTTGTCAGTGTGCCGTCAAGATCGAGCACGATCATTTTGTAATCCATGTGCGTAATTATGTGTTATGGCGAAATCTGGCGTTCCGCCCGTTCTGTTCTCTCACATCGCAAAGTTACGCTTTTCTGCTGATACCGTGAAATGCAAGCCCGAAAATATTGGTGCCGCCCCCACATTTATGCGATTCTTGCATCATATCAGCACTTCCGCCGGTCGGTAAATGCCAAATATGTAACATATGTGTACCTATTCTGTAACATGGTTGCGGGCTGTTTCGTTAGAAAAAACCTAACTTTGCAGTGTTATTCCTAATAACGATCAACACCAGGTTGTCATACCTACATCAATTATTATACATTTAAAACTCAACCAACCATGCGTAAATCTGTCTTATGCAAAATTGCCCTAATAGCATGTTTGCTGTTTCCGGCGATCGGCGTGTTGCAAGGCTCAGCCCTCTACGCCAAGATTGTGAAAGGCACGGTCAAGTCGGCCACTGATGGCGAGCCGCTCACGGGAGCGACGGTAAAGGTCATCGGCATGCAGACAGGTACTGTGACGGATCTCGACGGACATTTCTCCTTGGAGGCCAATGACGGTCAGACGCTTCTCGTCTCCTACATTGGCTTTGTGCAGCAAAAAGTGAAGGTGGCAGGCAACGACCTCACCATTCAGCTCGCCGAAGAGGCCAACTCGCTCAATGATGTCGTAGTCATCGGCTATGGCGTACAGAAGAAGAAGCTCGTCACCGGCGCTACCCTTCAGGTCAAGGGCGACGATGTGGCCAAACTCAACACCACCAATCCTCTGCAAGCTCTGCAAGGCCAGACCCCGGGTATGACCATCGTCTCGGAGTCAGGACAGCCGGGCGAAGGCTTGAAAGTCAACATCCGTGGCCTCGGCACCACGGGTTCCTCCTCTCCTCTTTATATTATAGACGGTGTGCGCGGCGACATTGCTACGCTCAACCCTGTCGACATCGAGAGTATCGACGTACTGAAGGACGCTGCCTCCGCCGCCATCTATGGTTCGCAGTCGGCCAACGGCGTGGTGCTCGTCACCACCAAGAGCGGCAAGAACGGTCGCGCGGTGGTCAGCTTCGACGCTTACAAGGGCTGGCAGAAGCCGATCCACAAGGTGAAGATGCTCAATGCCCGGCAGTACATGACCATCATGGACGAGCAGAATATCAACTCCGGCGGTCAGGCATATGACTGGAAGAGCTACTACACTCAGAAAGACGCTGACGGCAACGTCACCACTTGGGGCATCACAGACCCGACGACCGGTCAGATCTACGACACAGACTGGGTCGACCAGATGTTCAAGGACAACGCGCAAACCGAGAGCTACACCCTTGGCATCACAGGCGGCAGTGGCCGTGGCAACTATGCCATGAGCATGGGATACATGAATCAGGAAGGTATCGTCGGCGGTAAGGATGTCTCTTACTACAGCCGTTACAACTTCCGTGTCAACTCTGAGTACAATGTCATCGACAAATTCCTGAAGGTCGGTGAGCAGGTCTCCTTTATCTATTATAAGAAGCGCGGACTTAACGTCGGCAACCAATACAACAACTCGTTGCGCGCGGCCTTCGCCACATCGCCCTTGGCGCCGGTCTACAGCGACAACGGCGTGTATGGCAGTCCCTACAACGACACCAGCAACAGCCCATGGTACAATGCCGACGGCAATCCTTACGGCGTGATGATGGTCAGCAACATCAACAAGTCGCAAAACGCCACCTTCACGGGCAACGTCTTCGCGGAGTTCCAGTTCTTCAAGAATCTGAAGTTCCGCACGACGCTCGGCGTGAAGTACGACTCCAATGACTACCGCGGTTTCAACCCGCTCTATCACTTCTCGGTCTACAGCTACAACGACACACGCACGACAGCCAGCCAGAGCAAGAGCGACGGTTTCGGCATCACCTGGACCAACACGCTGACCTATAACTGGACGCTCGGCAAGCATTTCTTTGACGCGATGCTCGGCACTGAGGCCTACCGCACCAATGGCAGCAGCCTCTATGCCGCCAACGGTTCCCTGCGTGAGGGCTTCGACACCTGGCCTTATGCCTGGGTGAGCAACGGCACCGCCAAGTCGCAGGAGGAAGGACTCAGCGCCAGCGGTTCGCCTTGGGACGAAGAGCGCATGGTGAGCTACTTCGGCCGTCTGTCGTGGAACTACAAAGAGACCTACATGGCCACGGCCACGCTGCGCTGCGATGGTTCGAGCCGCTTTGCCCGCGGTCACCGCTTTGGCTGGTTCCCCTCGGTGAGCGCCGGCTGGGTGATGAGCAATGAGAAATGGTGGAAGCCTGTCAGCAAGGTCGTCGACTACTTCAAGCTCCGTGGCAGCTGGGGGCAGGTCGGTAATCAAAACATCGGCAACTACATGTATACTGCACCTGTTTCCTTCAACAATGTCTACTACAACTTCGGTACGACAAAGGGTTCAGCAGCCGACCAGTGGGGAGCGCGCGTAACGCGTCTGGCCAACGAAAACATTACTTGGGAGACCTCTGAGCAGACCGACTTCGGCTTCGACGCCCGTGTGTTCGGCAAGCTCAACGTCAACTTCGACTGGTACTACAAGACCACGAAAGATTGGCTCGTGCAGCCGCCTATCCTCGCCACGGCAGGAACCGGTGCACCATATATTAATGGTGGTGACGTGAAAAATATCGGTGTGGAGGTCGGACTGGGTTGGAACGACCGCATCGGCCGCGATTTCAACTACTTCGTCAACGTCAACGGTGCCTACAACCACAACAAGGTCGGCAACATCCCCAACGAGGACGGCATCATCCACGGACAGACCAATCAGCTCTACGACAACTCCACGGAGTTTTATCGCGCCAGCAACGGCGAGCCCATCGGCTATTTCTGGGGCTACAAAACAGCCGGACTCTTCCAAAATGAGCAAGAGATCAAGGACTGGATCGCCAACGGCAATGGCGTGCTTCAGGCTGATCCCAAGCCCGGCGACGTGAAATACTACGATGTCAACCACGATGGCAAGATCAACGACGCCGACAAGGTCAACCTTGGCAACGGCATGCCTGACTTCACCTTCGGTTTCTCGCTGGGATTCGACTACAAAGGTTTCGACTTCTCCATGACTGCCAACGGCGAGACCGGCAACAAGATCGTGCAGAGCTATCGCAATGTGGGTTCCACCACGGCCAACTACACGACAGAGATCCTCGACCGCTGGACCGGTGAGGGCACGAGCAACAAGATTCCGCGCGTGACCAACACCAACATCAACTATCAGTTCTCTGATCTCTTCATCCACGACGGCAAGTTCCTCCGCATCAGCAACATCACGCTGGGCTACGACTTTGCCAAGCTCATCCACACGCCTTACCTCTCGCAGGCGCGCCTCTATTTCCAGGTGCAGAACGCCTTCACCTTCACTCACTACAACGGCATGGATCCGGAAGTGGGCTACGGTATGGACGGATGGGTCAGCGGTGTGGATCTGGGCTACTATCCACGGCCACGCACCTGTCTGGTCGGTATCAATCTCAAGTTCTAATACCTTTAATCTCAGAAGACAATGAAAACCAAGATATTCACCATCGCCGCCACGGCACTGCTCTCCTTGGGCTTGACCTCCTGCGGCAATGATTTCCTCGATGTCTCGTCGAAGACAGAGACGTCGACGGGCAACTACTATAAGAACCAGAGCGACGCCGACCGCGCCCTCATCGGTTGCTACGACGGTTGGCAGGGCACTGTGTCACTCGGTCCGACCTTCACCTTCCAGATGGCAGCAGAGTATATGAGCGACGAGTGCTTTGGTGGTACGGGTGCCAACGACGCCCGCAACTCCCAGGTCATCGACCGTTTCGACATCAGCCAGGACGCCTCTCAGACCAACATCTACAACGACCTGTGGGAAGACTATTACAAGGCTATTTACAACTGCAACGAGCTCTTGCTCAAGACCGAGGGCACGCAGTGGAGCACCGACGCTGTCAAAGGACGCATCCTTGGCGAGACACGCGCCATCCGTGCACTGTGCTATTTCGACATGGTGCGTATGTTTGAGCACATCCCCTTGCTCACTACGCCTACCGACGAGAACGTTCCTCAGGCCGATCCCGACAGCGTCTATGCGCTCATCGTCAACGATCTGACCTACGCGGCCGACAACATCCCGGCCAACGCCTACCCCAAGAGTCAGGCAGCAGCCAACGACGGCCGTATCACCAAGTATGCCGCTGAGGCCATGCTCGCCCGTGTCTATCTCTTCTACGACGGCGTTTACAACAACAACGAGCGCAAGGAGATGCCCGGTGGACTGACAGCAGCCAAGGCACTGGCCGGTCTGGAGGATGTCATCCAAAGCGGAGAGTACAGCCTCGTGCCGCAGTTCAAGAACCTCTGGCCCGCTGCCAGCGACAACTGGGTGCAGGACGCTGCCGGCAACTGGACCAACGACTCGACCTATGCCGGCGATGGCAACAGCGAGACAGTGCTGAGCATGAAGTTCAACTACACCGCTGACTATAACGGCAACAACGGTGGCAACCGCTCCATCGTGATGTTCGGTATGCGCACCGGCGGTACGATCTGTGTGCCCTACGGCCAAGGCTGGGGTGGCGCCACGGTGACCACAGCCACATGGAACGACTTCGCCACCGGTGACAGCCGCCAGAGTGCGTCGATCATCAACATGGCCCAGGAAGGCATTACGCAGCTCGATGCCTGGAAGAAGGTGGCCTCCGACCAGCGCGAATACACCGGTTTCGCCATCAAGAAATACACGCCTCGCTCGAAGTGGACAAAGGGCGCTGACGGTTCCTGGTCGATGACACACTACTATCAGGGCCTCATGGCCGGTGACTTCCAGATCTCCCAGCCACAAGACTACGTGCTCATGCGCTATTCCGACGTGTTGCTGATGGCTGCTGAACTCGGTTCGCCGAAGGCTCAGACCTATTTCAATGAGGTTCGCAAACGCGCCTTCACACAGAGCGACGGCACGCTCAGCAACGGCTACCGCGAGCTGCCTGCCACGGAGAGCAACATCCTCAAAGAGCGCAAACTCGAGTTTGTCGGCGAGGGCATCCGCTATTGGGATCTGCTGCGCCAGGGCATCGATGTGGCTGCCAACACCATTGCCGCCAGTGGAGAGAAGGTCGTTTCCGGTGGCAGGGAAGAGGCGGTGACCATCAAGGCCGAGAACATCAAGAGCAAACGTGGCTTCTGCCAGATCCCGCTCACGCAGATCCAGCGCTCCAACAACCTGCTCAAGCAGAATGCCGGATGGTAATCCTCGGGCAGCAAACATTTTCCTTTCACCATCAACAAAGAATGGACTAAATAGAAAACTCATTATGAAAATCAATCATTATATCTATGCCTTAGCAGGGGCGGCGCTCATGCTCTTCGGCATGGCAGCGTGCTCGCCCGATGACTACGACCTCGGCGACAAGGATGTCACGCCGGCTGATCTCGTCGAAGGACAGGCTTATACCATCACCCACGACGATCAGAACCCCAACATCGTGTATTTGAAGAGTCAGATGGCCGACCGCTATCAGGTCAACTGGATCGAGCCGCAAGGTAGATCGCAGGAGAAAGAGGTCACGCTGAAGATTCCGTTCCCCGGCACCTACGACGTGCTCTTCGGTGTGAACACGCGCGGTGGCTATGTCTACGGCGACACGGCTCACTTCACTGTCGATAAGTTCTGTGCCGACTTCGTCAACAATGAGCTCTACACCATGCTCACCGGTGGCGTAGGACAGAGCAAGACGTGGATTCCCGACAACGGCAACTATGGACTCTGCTCGGGCGAGGTCTCCTATGGCGACCCGTCGGCGACCAATGCCGAGTGGAATAACTTCACGAGCAACTGGGATCCAGCTGCCAACCACGAGGACGAGACGGGCAACTTCATGAAGAGTTCCATCACCTTCGACTTGAAGAATGGAGCCAACGTGCAGAGTGTGACATACGATCCCAGCGGCGTTGCCAAGGCTCAAAAAGGCACTTATCTGCTCGATCTCGACAATCACAAGATCAATCTGACCGACGTGCCTTTGCTTCACTCGCCCAACTGGGAGAACCGTGAGGACGCCGTCGGATGGCAAAAGGACATCCATATCGTCACGCTGACCAACAATCAGCTGCGTCTCGCCGTGCTTCGTAATCCCGACACCTCCGGCAAGGGCAAGTGGTGGCTCTGCTTCAACTTCGTGTCGAAAGACTATGCCGACCACTACGAGGCTCCAGAGGTGGAGGTCTTCCCAACCATGGAAGACGGATGGATGGACTTCGTCGAACCGAAGAACGACCGCATCATCACCTACAAGCTTACCGGCTTTGACTGGTACACCAAGGACGGCAAGGCGAAGGGCGTAACCGCCTTCGACGCCATCGACAATCTTGAAGACGTCACCATTGTGATGAATAGCAGCAACCACAGCTACACCTTCACAGCACCCGACGGCAACGAGACCAAGGGCAGCTACACGCTGAGCAAGGAAGGCGTCTACACCTTCACGCCCGCTCTGCCCACCTTTGCCATCAGCAAGGACGGTCGCGCCGTGATGACAACCAATGAGAGCGGCCTGCGCATCCTCGGTTTCAGCCAGGAGACCAACTGCAATCCGCAGACCGGCGGACTGGACAATATCGTATGGGGCGCACGCGAGTACGACGACCAGGGTAAGTTCTATCAGTATATGGGTTATCAGTGGAGCGTTGTACGCGCCGGAGTGGCCAAGACTTATAAAGGTGGTCTGCATGTCTTTGACTCGGCTTGGACCTTCCAGCAAAGCGACGACGTGTTTGTCAAGGACGGCTCTGACGGTACCTATACCTTCACCATCAACGGCAGTTGCGACAATGTCTATGGCCTCTATCTCGATATCGAGAAACTGCTCGGCGACCATCCTAACTGCGACGTCGTGGTGAAGGGCATCCAAGCCGACGGTAAGGATATCATCTTCGACGACGCTACCATCGACCGGGGAGCCGGTGACAAGGAGACCACCGCACGTCGCTATATCGTCAATCCTTGGGGTGCCACGGCAGGACTCGCCGCTCAGTGCAGTTTCACCAAGACGCTCTCTGTGACAGTGGACGTGAAGATGGACACCGGCGCGCCGTTTATCAAACCGGCTGCAGCCAAAGCGCATCGTCGTGCCACACATGCTTCACGCAAATAATGACCGTTCTTATTTTTCATAGATATTGGATTTAGGCTTCATCTATCAAGTTAGGGAGGACAAAGACGACGGGAGTCGTCGGTCCTCCACGGCTTGAGGGAATGCAGACGGTCCAGCATCAATTGTTAGTCTTACTATAAAGCAAGTTATCATGAAACTGAAATATTTTCCCGGACTGATGGTGATGGCCACTTCGCTGCTGGCCTCTACGCTCATCATCACTTCCTGTTCCGACGATGACGACTACTCGGTGTCGACCACGCCAATCGTCACTTCCATCACCACGGGCGACGCCGCTGTGACGGCTGTCAGCGCTGCCATAGACGGCACTGTTGATGATCTCTCCTCTGCCGATCCGTCGAGTTATGATGTCGGTGTGATGTATTCTACTGCCGACGACCCCACTGCCGGAGGCACAAAGGTGCGCGGCTCACTGTCGTCCGACACCATCCGGGCCAGTCTCAGTGGCCTCCACACCGGCACCACCTACCACTATGCCACCTATGTCTGCCTGCAGAACAAGGTATATAAATATGGTGAGGTGAAGACCTTCGTCGCTACCGATGCCAAAGCCGAGACGCTCGACGCCACAGACATCAGCTACACCAAGGCTACCTTCTCTGCCTCCTATTCCGGGCTCGATGGCCTCGGCACGGTGGAGAAAGGCATGAAGATCGGTATGAACAAAGACCAGCTCTCCGACGGCCGCGACTTTGACCTTACTACCGTTGGCGGTTTGCTGCCCGGCACCACCTATTATTATAAGGCTTTCGTCAAGGTCGGTGATGGTTATGTCTACGGACCCGTGAAGCAGCTCACCACCAAGACGCAGACGATGGAATACGTAGATCTCGGTCTCAGCGTCACGTGGGCGAAGTGCAACATCGGCGCGGAGAGCGAGGAAGGCGTGGGCGCTTACTTTGGCTACGGCGACAAGACTGCCGAACAGTATTCCAAGGACAACGCTGACTATTCCACCGGTGACATCGCCAACACGGAACTCGACCTCACCAACAACCTCGACATCGACGGCTCGTTCCCGTTCTATTCCCAGATGCCGACACTCGACCAGGTGAAAGAACTCATCGCGAAGACCAAGAAAACCTTCGATACTGTCAATGGCGTGAAAGGTATCCGCTTCACTGCCGGCAACGGCAATTCCATTTTCCTGCCCTATACCGGTTACCGCGACGGCAAGGAGATCATCAACGACGGCAAGGCTTTCTATTGGACAGGAACGGCAAGTAAGGTTGACGGCAACTATGCCAACACGCTGACTTTCGACGGCAATGGCATCGTGAAAAACGGCAACTCGCTGCGACACTATGGCGTTTGCCTGCGCACCGTACGCCCGTATTCCGAGATCAAACCGAACGGATCGGGTAAACTCGTCATCGGTGACTTGGAGAACAACGGCCGCATCCGTATCGAGATTTACAACGAATATGGTTCGACGAAGGGCAATTCTGTCATCGATCCTTCCGCTATCCGTTTCAGCAATACCATGGCCGTGACCTTTAAGATCAGCGGACTTGACGGCAACTACAAGAGTGGAGCCGCCAAGGAAAACATTGCCGGACTGGAATATGCCGACGCTTTCTGGGATCCGTCACGGTGGTCCGGACTTACAGGTGACAAGTATGATACCCGCATCACGGGCGACGGCACCTACACCGTTTGGATGGAGACAGGTGGAGCGACCGCAGATGGCGCTGTCGTCTTCTGTATCGACATCAACAATCTCGACAACGACCTCGTCGACGCGTCGAAGGTGAAGGCTGAGATCGTGAGCATTGCGCTCGACACCGACCCGACCGTAGGCATGGACTTCTCCAAGACTGAGTTTGTCAACAAAGACGGCAATGGTACCGACGGACGCATCGAGATCTATAATGAGTACGGCAATACCAAGCAGAATGGCGTGGATGCTTCCGGTCTCCACTTCGCCGGCAACATGATTGTCAACTTCACGATCAAGGGCATCGCCGGTAATCTTAAGGCCGGAGCCGCCAAAAGCTACAAGACAGAACTGAGCTATGCCGACGCCGACTGGAGTCCCTCTTACTGGGGCGGCAGCAGTTTCGGACGCACAACGGTCAAGGGCGACGGCACCTACTCGGTCTTCGCTACGCTGCCCGGTGAGTGTCAGGGTGCTGTGGTGTGGACAGTTGAACTCTACAACTTGTGGAAAGATCTCGTAGATCCCACTAAGGTGAAGGTCACCATCAACAGCGTGGAGACTCCCGGAAAGCTCCATTAATCTTGAAAATAGAATAATATGGAATGGACTGGTGCGTTGTCTATAACAACCAGTCCATTCATCTACTTGTAATAGGATAATAAGATTTGATCTGTATGAAGAAACTCTATCTCACCCTGCTCCTCACGGGCTCTCTCACCACCGCCTTCGCTCAGGATCATCCCGGCATGAAGACGATGGATCTCACAGCCGCACAGATGGCGCACTATATGGCTCCCGGATGGAACCTTGGCAACACGCTGGAGGCCGGTGACAATGCCAACAACTTCACAAGTAAAGGCGGTACAGCCTCTGAGACGGCGTGGCAACCGACCAAAACCACGCAGCAGATCCTCGATGCTGTCAAGGCTCAGGGCTTCAAAAGTGTGCGCATCCCCTGTGCTTGGGTGATGGGACACATTGCGGACAAGGCTGCGATGACCATCGACCCGGCGTGGATGAGCCGCGTCAAGGAGATCGTCGACTACTGCATCAATGCCGGACTCTATGTCGTCATCAACGATCACTGGGACGGCGGTTGGCTGGAGTATGACGGATTTACCACGGAAGCTGATGTCAGCGAAAAGAAGGAACAGCTCAGAAAACTGTGGACCAACATCGCCAACGCGCTCAAGGACTATGACGAACGCATGATCTTCGCCGGACTCAACGAGCCGGGCGTGGGCGGAGCAAGCCCCGATGCCAAGGGCAAGTTGATGCTGACCAACCAGTGGAGTCCGTCTGACGCCGACCTCACGAAGTTCACTGAGCGCCTCATCGATTACGAGAATGTCTTTGTCGATGCCGTCAGAGCGACGGGCGGCAACAATGCCAAGCGTGTGCTCGTGGTGCAGGGACCGATGACAACCATCAGTCACACGGTGAAGCACTTCGATGCCAGCCGCATCAACGACACGGCTAAGGACCGGCTGATGGTAGAGATCCACTGCTACGAGCCTTATAACTTCTGTCAGAATACAGATGCCACGACGGCTTATTACTACTGGGTGGGACATGGACCAAAGCGTGCCTCTCACATCTCCACCACTCGGGATGAGCAGTCGATCAAGGACGGTTTCGCCGGTCTCAACGCTGCCTTTGTCGATAAGGGCTACCCTGTCATACTTGGAGAGTACGGTGCCATCCATCGTACGTTGTCCTCTACGGAGGGAACTCAGGCCAAGCACGACGAGAGCCGCCAATATTGGTATCAGCTGGTCACTGCTGAGGCTATGCAGGACGGCGTCATCCCCTTTGTGTGGGATACCAATGCTACGGGTTCCAACACGATGACCATTGTCAATCGTCGCGACGGCAAGGTCTTTGACCAATATGATTTGGATGGCATCACAGCAGGCGTCAGTGAGGCAAAGGAAGACTACGAGAGTACTTATCCGGCACCGCCCACGACGGCCATCAGCTTCGTCTCTGTCGGGAAAAGCAGCGAGGGCAACGTCTACGACCTCTGTGGACGTGTCGTCAAAACCCATGTGAGCAACATTCGGGAGGCCAATTTGCCGAGGGGCATCTACTTGTTTCAAGGCAAGAAATATGTCAAGGACTGAGATGTCTGTTCTTTAAGAATAGCAATACAATCATCATCTAAATACCATCATGCACATTAATCACAAATACCTGATAGCCGCCCTGATGCTGCTCGCAAGCATGGGCTTGTCAGCAGCGTCGTTTACGCGCAACGGCAACTTCATCACTGTGGAGGTAGCCCATCCCGGTCCCAATGATCCGCAATGGGTGCGCCTGCAGGTCATCGGCAAGAAAATTATCCGTGTGGAGGCTACCCGCGAGAATACTTTCCCTGAGAAGCAGAGTCTCATCATCGTGAAACAGCCAACGCATGCCTTCAGTTACTCGGTATCAGAGGACAGCCGCGACGTGAAGATCAACACGTCGGCAGTCGTAGCGAAAGTCGACAAGCAGACGGGACTCGTCCGCTTCTACGACGAGAACGGCAAGCAGATTCTCGCTGAGGACACCGGTGGCAAGCAACTTTTCCCATATACGGTGCCTGAGCGCGAGATTGGCGTGGACAGCCATCTCACCGATGCGCAAAAACATGGGTGGACGTGGCTGTTGCGCTTTGCCGACAATAAAGGCGAAGCGCTCTATGGACTGGGACAGCACCAGGCCAATGAGCTGAACATGAAGGGGCTGAACGAGGAACTCTATCAGTACAACACCAAGGTCAGCGTGCCCTTTGTGGTGAGCAACAAAGGCTATGGCATCCTGTGGGATTCTTACAGCTATTGTCGCTTTGGCAACCCCGGTGAGAATCTGCCGCTGAACCGCGCTTTCCGTCTCTACGACAAGAACGGAGTGGCAGGAAACCTCACCGGTACCTACACCGACCGTGACGGAAAGACCATTACACGGGCTGAGGACAGCATCTGCTATGAGGTGAGCCTGCCGGCATTGGCATTGAAGCGCAACAGCGACGGCGACGTGAGCCATCTGCCCGCCGGTTTCAAACTCAACGGAGCCCATGTGACCTATGAGGGATACTTAGAGGCTCCCGTTGACAACAACTATCATTTCAATCTCTACTACGCCGGATATACCAAGGTATATGTCGACGGCAAGGAGGTAGTGCCCGAACATTGGCGTCAGGCATGGAACCCCAATGCGTGCCGGTTCAACGTTTCGATGAGAGCAGGACAGAAGGTGAAGCTGCTCATCGACTGGTTGCCCGACGGCGATGTGTCGTATTGCGCACTGAGAGTAGCGCCTCCACGCAGTGAGGAACGCCAGCAACAGCTGACTGTGTGGAGCGAGATGGCCAAGGATCTCGATTATTATTTCATTGCCGGAAACACTACCGACGAAGTCATCCACGGCTATCGTACGCTGACGGGTAAGGCGCAGGTGTTGCCGAAATGGGCACTGGGATTCTGGCAGAGCCGCGAGCGCTACAAGACCAGCGGCGACATCGAGCAGACGCTCGCGGAGTTCCGCCGTCGCCATATCCCCGTCGACAATATCGTGCAGGACTGGAACTACTGGGCCGACGACCAGTGGGGCAGCCATCAGTTTGAGGCTTCGCGCTACCCTAATCCGCAGGCTATGCTCGACAGCGTGCATCAGATGCACGGACGTTTCATGATTTCTGTCTGGCCAAAGTTCTATCCTAATACGAAGAACTACCAGGAACTCGATGCCCACGGATGGATGTATCATCAGAGTATCGCCGATAGCATCCGTGACTGGGTGGGCCCCGGCTATATGAACTCGTTCTATGATGCTTATGCCGAAGGCGCCCGCAAGATGTTCTGGCGGCAGATGGACGAGAACCTCTATACGAAATATCACCACGGTATCGATGCCTGGTGGATGGACGCCTCGGAGCCTAACGTGCGCGACTGCACGCCGATGTGGTATCGCAAGGCGCTCAGCGGACCGACAGCCACGGGCTCTGCAACTGAGTACTTCAACGCTTATTCGCTCGTCAACGCCGATGCTATCTATAATGGACAGCGTGAGGTGAACCCCAATCAGCGCGTCTTCCTGCTCACCCGTAGCGGTTTTGCCGGTGAACAGCGCTACTCCACAGCTACGTGGAGCGGTGACATCGGCACACGATGGGAAGACATGCGCGCGCAGATGACGGCCGGATTGAACTACAACCTTGCCGGACTGCCCTTCTGGGGGATGGATCAGGGTGGCTTCTCGGTGGAGAACCGCTATGTCAAAGCCCAACAGCTCTATGACAAAACCGGTGAGGAGAACGCTGACCTGAAGGAGTGGCGTGAGCTGCAGACCCGTTGGAATGAGTTCGGATGCTTCATCCCGCTCTACCGTACCCATGGTCAGTGGCCGTTGCGTGAGGTTTGGAACATCGCGCCGGAGTCGCATCCTGCCTACAAGGCTATAGTGTGGTATGACCGTCTGCGCTATCGCCTGATGCCCTATATCTATTCTCTGGCCGGTGCCGTGCACTTCAGTGACTACACGATGATGCGTGCGCTGGTGATGGACTTCAATGGCGATGACAAGGTATACAATGTTAAGGATCAGTGGATGTTCGGTCCCTCGCTGATGGCTTGCCCCGTGGCAAAGTATCAGCAACGTAACCGTGAGGTCTACCTGCCTGCTCAGCGTGGATGGTATGACCTGCTCTCGGGTAAGCACTACGATGGCGGACAGACCATCACGGCCGATGCTCCGTTGGAGCGTATCCCGGTCTTTGTGCCGGAGGGTAGCCTGTTACCGGTAGGACCGGAGATGGAGTGGAGCGACGAGAAGCCTGCGAAGACCATCGATCTCTATGTCTTCGCCGGTCGCGACGGCAGCTTCACGCTCTATGAGGACGAGAATACCAACTACAATTACGAGAAAGGCCGCTACGCCACCATCCTGATGACATGGAATGAGCGCCAGCATACGCTGACCATCGGAGCCCGAAAGGGTGCCTTCAATGGGATGTTGAAGAACCGTCAATTTAACATCATCCTTGTCAGCCCGACGCATGCGCGAGGCCTCGACATCGATCATGTGGTTGCAGGAAAGGTGGTCAGGTACAATGGCAGCCGCTTAGCAGTGAAACTATAACGGCCATAGGCTCCTACTGAAGGAGCTTCGCTGTTTGAGCTTGGTTGGCTTTGGCTAAGTTCCCGAAAGTTTATCTGCTGAATATAAACGAGGGAGGGAGACGACATCCGTTTGTCGTCTCCCTCCCTCGTTTATATATATAGGTGATATACTTTGTTGAGTAGCTAACCCTTCTTTTCGTTACGCTTTTGAAGTACCTTTCAGCGTCATTGTGCTGTCGCTCTTGATGTGCACATCGCGCTGTGGATACGGAATCTCGATCTGATTCTCGTTGAGCGTGTTGTACAGTGCCTCGTAGATCTCACCCGTGGCGTAGATCTGTTTGCGTGAATCGACCCATGCGAGCACCTTGAAGTCGATGGAGTTGTCACCGAAGTTGACGAAGACCGTATTGATATATTTGATGTAGTTCTTTCGTTCGATGCGCTTCACGGCGGCAGCGATGAGCTCTTTCACCTCAGCAGCATTGGTACCGTAAGCTACGCCGACGGGGATGACAGCAAGCTCGTAGCCGTGGTTCTTCGTCAGGTTCTTATAGTTCTTCGTGAAGAGCTGCGAGTTTTGGAACGAGATGATACTGCCGTCGAGGGCTTCGATCATCGTCGAGGTGTAGGAGATATTGCGCACGGTGCCGCGCATGCCGTCGATGCTGACATAGTCACCGACGCGGATGCGGCCTGCCATCAGCGAGATACCGTAATAGATATTCTCCAGAATGTCCTTCATGGCGAAACCGATACCAGTGGACAAACCGGCGGAGATAGCCACGATCCACGAGTTGTCGATGTTGAAGATCTTCATCGAGATCAATAGCCAGATGCCCCAGACAAATACCTGAATGACGTTACGCCACATGGCCGTACGGCTTACCACAGCCTGCGGATCTTCTCGCCGGTTCTCCTCGGCGGCGCGGTCGTGCTCGCTCTGCGCAAAGTGGTGGTGAAGAAGGTTGAGCGACGTGTGGCTGATATAGGAGAAGAGATAGAAGAGGATCACCACCTGCACGGCTTTGAAGATGGAGAAGGTGAAGTTCTTCGTGTCGATCAGTCGCATGCTGAAGATTTGTAGCGTGGTGTCGCTGAGGTTGAACACGTCAGCCGCCCAATAGATCGACAGGACGATGGACAGTGCACCGGAAATCGGAAGCAGGGCATAGTAGAAGAAACGGAAGAGCCACGTGCGCATGATCGGCGTGTCCTTGTCGAAGAAGCGATGGCGGGGATTGTTGCCGTAGCCCTTGAGCAGCGATGACACGCAGGTGATCGTCAGGATACAGGTCAGCTGCATCGTCCACCATATCAAGGCCTCGACGGAGAGCAGCGTGTAGCCGACAAGTGAGGCCACCACACTGAAGACAAACACGATAAGCGACATCGTGGTGTAGAACACGTCGCTCTTGGGCAACCGCTTCTGATAGTGCTTCACCACACGCCATTGCCACACAGCGCAGATGAGCAGCATCGGGGGGAAGACGAGGTTGACGAGTGTGTTCGGGATGAGGATGATGCGGAACACGATGACCAGGAAGCACACTGTCAGCACGGGGGCGTAGATGCGCAGTCCTTTCTTGATCTGCACGCCATCGAGACGGATGAGCAACGAGAGCAGGATGGCAGCCATCAGCCACGCAAACTCCATGAGCAGACCGGTGGCCATGACAAAGAAGTTCTGAGCCACGGCCTGACGCAGCAAGCCCAGCATCAGCGCAAAGGTGATCACCGTCGTCGTGGCGATGATCGTGCGGCGTTTAGCGGTGAACGAGGCTTTGGTGTGGATCATCTCCAAATTGTCAGCATCCTCTCCAGACAGCTGCTTGGAGCAGTCAGACACCGATGATGCTTGGATGCTTGCCTTGCGCTTGTCGAACCAGTGGAAGAGGAAGTCGATCTTGCCGTGCTTGACGAGGTAGGTGAAAATAAAGCCGATGATGAGATAGTTCAGGCCTACGGCGATCAGCACACCGATGAACAGTGCGATGAAGAAGCCTAAGATGACCCTTCCGTCCCATTCCGAGAGTGCATGATGTATCGGCCGGTATTTCATCAGCACAGAGGTGAGCGTGAGGTTGTATTCCTTGCTGAGGTTGCGAAGGATGGCGATATAGTTCTCGCCGCCATTGTTGAAGATGCTCCGTTGTATCTCGCCGTAGCGCATGTTGGCGTAGTCGTTGAGGCTCTTGAGCCCCTGCTCCGTCTGGTTGTACAGCGTGATGTATTGCTTCATCTGGTCGTTGTTGTCGGCCAGTGTACGCCGGATATGGATGGCGAGGGTCAGACACACGTTGCGGTCGAGTTTGGCCTTGGGCGTGAGCGCACCGGTGTACATGTTGCTCAAGTCGTTGATCAGACTGTCATAACGGCTGACCTCGGTATTGGTGTTGGTGATATAGTCACGGAAGGGTGCCGCGTTGTTGCGGAACTGCTTATACTGTTCCGTGGCTGCGTGGCAGGCGTAGGTAAGGTCAAAGATGTTGCCCTCCTTTTGAGAATAGAGCATCAGTGCGTTTTGCTGGCTTTGGTTGCCCACAGTGATCAGTTCCTTGACAACCATCTGCTGCTGGAGTCGCAGGTCGTTCTGCTGTTTGTCGAGGTCGTGACGATAGGTGTTGAGCTCTTGACGCAAGATGGACAGTGAACTGCTGATGTCGCGCTCCTTGAGCACGGCATGGCTGGGTAATGCCATGAGCAGTAACACTGTGAGGACGAGGCAATGGATATATTTCTGCATATTCGATCGTGTGTATTGTCGCACAAAGGTATAAAAAGTAACTGTATGGAGACATTTTGATGTGGTTAAAGAAGGTTAACAAGGTGACAACTTTGGAGTTTTTTTAGTATTTTTGTGCTCGAAGATTTGAATACAATATTGAGTTTACAGGATTACGTTTGTTACTTTGATGTACAGCCCTATTTGGAATTCCTATATGCCGGCATAATTCTTCAATAGGATCCCAGATAACTCAATAGCCGGCAGGGGGTGGCATTTGTAGTCCACCCCCCTTTGTTTACCCTTGATTTTTTATTGAATTTACCCTTGATTTTTATGGATGAAGAGTGGCGCGCAAGGATGGAGAGTTGCATGGAGGGGCGCGGAACGTGGGACGGCGGTGATACAGCCACTGGTATAGCCCCCGGTATTCTAATGCAAGGAACAATAAAGGATGAGCGGCAAAGTCGCTTGTGATAGGCGTTAGAAGTACGTGCGTCTCGCGCGCATATTTATATAAGGAGTAGGACAAGGAGTTTGTAAGGTGTAGAACTCAGTGTATATAAGGTGTATAGTCAAGGATGGGGCGAAAAAGAAAGGAAGAAGAGAGGGATTGAGGGCCGTAGGACAGAGGCGCAGACGGTGGGAACAATGCAAGAGGCGGCTTTGAAGACAGGAACAAGAAGGGAGAAATCTGTGGTTAACTTTTGTTTGCAGTTTGTAAGATATTGATTATCAATTGGTTTTAAAAAAGTTACAAGTCAGACTTAAAAAAGTTGCTAAAAAAGGAACAACGTATTGAAAAAATGCGTACCTTTGCAGCGTTGTTAATAAACAAATGATTGTTTTACAGATTTAAAAAGCAAAGAAAATGAAGAAATTAGTTTTTATGTTCGTAGCTATCGCAGCTATGTCTTTCGCATCTTGTGGTAATAAGAACCAGAGCACTGCTCCTGCAACTGACTCTGACACTACAGCAGTTGACACAACTGACAGCGCTGCCGCTCCTGCTGACTCTGCTGCTGCTCCTGCTGACACAGCTGCTGCTCAGGCTAAGTAATCGTTAGCTCGAACTGAAAAATGAGAGAATGCGCCCGAGGCTATAGCCCCGGGCGTTTTTCGTGCTTGCCACTTTGATGACTCTGCGCCTTTGACAGGTGTGACGTTCATGGTTGCCAGTCTACATCCAAAGGCTTGACGCGTATCAACTTTTAAGGGTAAAAGTAAACAATCGGCTGATACATTGTCTTTCTTTCCTTCTTTGGCAATACCTTTGCAAGGTAAATAGTAAACAGGAAACATGAGGAAGGAGTACTAAGACATGGTAACGATTATGATTGTCGTGACAGCTTTCATCGCTATGATTGCACAGGCTGTCACCTTCATCAATGACTTGAGAAAAGACTAAAGCGAGAAGTCAGAACCTTCGTGTTCGGTGCGCCTGAAAAAGGCAATAGGTTGTTGAAGACCTCCTTCAAAGGCCGTCGTGAGAAAGCTTAGAAACAAAGTTAGGCCTCTCATTGACCATTTCCCATTCTTTGGGATCGGTTGGTGAGAGGCCTAATGTGTGCTGATACTATGATTGTTGTCGTTGCTGACAGGCCATGGTCTATAGTTTGTTTCTGAATTCTGACGGGCTCATGCCTATCTGTTTCTGAAAGTATACGTAGAAGTGGGCGGGAGATGAGAAACAGAATTTGTCGGCAAGCTCAGAAAGCGACATGGGGGAAGATTTCAACAGATAACAGATCTTAGAGGTTGTGAAGCGGTTGACCCAGTAGCTGGCTCCCCTTTCCGTGAATGTTCGCGATGCGTCTGAAAGATATTTTGTAGTTACGTTTAGCTTGTTGGCATAGTATTCCAATTTGCGATGCTTAATGTATGCTTCGCCATAAAGCATTCCCATGAATTGCGTCATCACCTCTAATTGTTTGTAGGGGAAGTTGTACTCTTCTCCTATCCTGTCAAAGGCATCGAAAAAATCCAGCATCATGATTTGGATGCAGTGATAGAGAACTTTGCTTGAAAATAGATAGTCTTCGTGCTGCAATCTTCTTTCAATCCCTTCCACATCTGCCATAATCACTTTCATCTTTTCTACTCCGAGATGCATGATAGGCCTCTTGAAGATCGACATTGCACCGCGTAGACACATATGGGGGGGGTAAATGGAGCTTCAATCATCTCCGGGCTGACATACACACAAATACATTGGAAGTCATCGGAAGGCTTCTGCTCTTCTAAAAAAGCTTGTATGGGTAGTGCCATGATATCGCCCTCTTGCAAGACGAAGCGATTGCCGTTGAACAGTATCTTCATCTCCCCTTGCAGACAAATCACGTGGGCTACATGATCCTTGAGAGAAGGATCATGCGCTAATCTTTCGGTGTTGTGATCAATTTCTATGTAGTCACTAATCGTGGTCATGTGTTATTCTCTTATCAGACTTAATATGGTACAAAAGTACTATAAAATAACGAAATAGCGTGTCCAAACTTCTATAAAGTTTAATGCTTCCTTTTGGAAGTTGAGGATATTCTGCAAATTATAATAATTTTTGGGCAAATTTTATAAAGCGTATCTCAATAAGATGGCATAACTTTGCAGACAATAAAAAACAATTTAAATTTATATAGTTAAATATCAGTAAGAGGGTAGCAAAAACATAACTAACACGATACTCCTCTTTGTAGTTTGCTATAGTAATAGGTATAACTAAATATAGGCAAAATGAAACGTTTTGTACTTATACTTGTGCTTTGTGTCATTACATCTATGACGGCTTTGGCCAAAAGCTTTTTCATGATTACCTCGACAGTTACGAAGAATCATCTTAAATTTAAACAGACATCAGACAATACTTGGCTGATGTATGTGCCGGCGACGTATCCGTGCCATATGTCGTGGGGAACTGTTGGCTTTAAGTTCATGGTTAGTGACGAGGAAGGCTATCTCTACATGCCTGCAGCCTCCGGATCAACAGAAATCAATGGCGATGCTGGTTTCAACACTGGATCGTTGGTGAAGTCTACGTCTAAGAGACAGAATGTTTGGGCTGCTTTACCAGATAACTGGCTTGAAGTGAAGAAAGACGGAGCAAGCACGGTTAATAAAGCCGAAGATATTGTGATGGATGGTTGTCTTGTTTTTGAAATCACCTTGGGCGCTGATGGCAACCTAACTTATAAGGCTGCACTTGATCAAAACAGACGTGTGTCTTATGCTGCGTGCAATACTGTGGAGGGAAGTGACGACGGCACATACTGGTCTGCTGCTTATACTACATTCCTTTTTGCTTCCAAGAATGATGACGGCTCTTTCTCTCCTTATTATAAAGGTAAGGTTGTTGTAGACAAGATTCCTTCCGAAAATAATGATCAGATTAAGCATAATGGTTTATACTTCTATACACCGATAGCGGAAACCCAACAGAATAAGTATGAAGGAGATGGAAATGATTGGTGGAAACAGGTGAAAAACGACTTAGGTACACGCGGTATATCTACCAATGGTGAAGACTTGTACCAGAATGGCGGCAACTTTGAGTCTCCAATTTATGGCTCATTCAATATTTCCACTACTTTCTATTATGGTAAAAGTAATCAGGGCAAGATGGAAAAGAAGGTAGATGATGCTTACGACGATCCTTTGGTAGGCTGCATCCGTACTTATTGCAATGAAGGAAAGAATATGGAGAGCCGTTACAATGTCAAAGTGTTCTTGGTGACGGGCTACAATAAGGATCGTGATGCCTTTATAGTGACAGAAATCCCTTACATTCCAAAGGGAGTAGGGGTCTTGCTCTATACTACGGATGCAACCGTGGATGTTCTGAAACCAGAAAAGGAATGGACAGGCGAGACTATTAGCAATATCGAGGAAACTTACGGCAAGAACTATCTTGTACCGACGTTCACTCCTACACAAGTTAGCACGTTTAGTACAATGAATGGTAAAAAGTATATCAACTTCTTTCTTGCAAAGCTTTTCTCAGCAAAAGACTATGAGCAATACAAAGATAAATATGGTACCAATAACTATTGGGGCTTCTTTAGTGTACTCAACACACAGACGAGCAAAGCCAATAGGGCATATCTCCAATATCCTTATGATGATCACTTTGATGGCTTTAGCCACTTCCCGGAGAAAAATGATGCTAGAGGCGCTAAGTTGGCTTTGGGCCTTTTCGATGACGATAATATCACTACTGGCATTAAGAATGTGCCTGAAAAACAAGACTCCAAGGTTGATAATCAATACTATACGCTCGACGGCCGAAAGGTGGAGAAGCCTACTCATGGACTCTTCATTCACAACGGAAAGACTTATCTTTTTAAATAAACAGACAATGAATTCGGAAAAGAATGTATACATAGTACCGCAAGCAATCTTTGTAAACGGTTTTATTGGTGCCACAATCATGGCGGGATCGGGACAAGTTACTCAGGATGACGATAGCCATGAGGCTAAGTCCTTTCATCCTGTCTCTGATGACAATCTGGTTAGCACTTGGGAAGACGATGAGGATGCAGTGTCATCATCTTCCCGCAAGTCTCACTTATGGTGATCAAAATTCGGATTTATAGGAAAACAGTAAGTTAAATATGCTAAAAAGCGATTTGCGAATGATTCAACATATTCGTAAATCGCTTATTTTTGTAAATGGAATGACGAAAGTCATGAAGTGAGTTCTCAACAATATATTTTCCTTAATGTCTAATGTCCTATGATGAGAATTGGTATTCCAAAGGAGATTAAGCAAGGTGAGAGTCGTGTAGGCATGACTCCCGCGGGTGTCGCCGAGTTGATCAAACACGGTCATAAAGTCTTTGTACAGCATACAGCTGGAGAGGGTAGCGGTTTCCCCGATGCGGCATATGTGCACGTGGGTGCAGAGATGCTGCCCACCATCGAGGATGTCTATGCCCAGTCGGAGATGATCATCAAGGTTAAGGAACCTATCGAACCGGAGTATGCTCTGATCCGTAAAGACCAGTTGGTTTACACCTACTTCCATTTTGCCAGCGACCGGCCGTTGACCGAGGCAATGATCAAGAGTAGTGCAGTGTGCCTGGCTTACGAGACGGTGGAGGAAGCAGACCACAGTCTGCCGCTGCTACGCCCGATGAGTGAGGTAGCCGGACGCATGGCTGTTCTCAATGGAGCCTATTATCTTCAGAAGACGAAAGGCGGAAAAGGAAAACTCATCAGTGGCGTGCCCGGCGTGAGACCGACGAAAGTGCTTGTCCTCGGCGGTGGAACTGTCGGGGAGGCCGCCGCGCGTATGGCGGCAGGCATGGGCGCTGATGTCGTGATCACGGATATCTCTCTGCCCCGTCTGCGTCAGTTGAGCATCGAGTTGCCGGCCAATGTGACGACACTCTACTCTTCTGAGCACAACATCCGGCAGGAGTTAAGAGATGCAGATATCATTATCGGCTCGGTGCTTGTCCCCGGTGATAAGACACCGCATTTGATCACACGCGACATGCTCAGCCTGATGGAGCCAGGAACGGTGTTGGTGGATGTAGCCATCGACCAGGGAGGTTGCTTCGAGACATCTCATCCGACGACACACGCTGAACCGGTTTATACCGTTGACGACATCTTGCATTACTGCGTTGCGAATATCCCTGGTGCCGTACCAAACACATCGACATTGGCACTGACCAATGCTACATTGAAATACGCTTTGCAGTTAGCTGATAAGGGCTGGCGCAAAGCTTGCGAAGATAATCCTGCCCTGCGCAAAGGCCTGAACATTGTTGAAGGCAAGGTGGTGTTTAAACCAGTCGCTGATGTGTGGGGTTTGAAATATGAGCAACTCGCCTAATTGGAACTAATTATATATCCTATTTTTCGAAAGGAATCTATACAGTTGCTCCTTCGGGAGCTTCGGTTGAGCTTAGACATAAAGAGTTATGTCGGCAAGGAATTCCTAATAAACAATTAAAAAAAATCTGAAGGAGTGACGACGCGATGTTGTTGCTCCTTTTCTTGGGTTTTATGAGCCTCCTTCGTGTCCTCCTTGTCTCTGTGTGAGAGATAATCGCTGAACAGTTATCCCATAAAAAAAAGCAGTGATCATTGTGGGATGATCACTACTTTATGGCATTTTTCCTATAATGACTTTATAGTCTTGCTAAGAAAAACGTTATTATCTTGCTAAAAGGCAATCAGCTTTGGGCTGATCTTCTTATCAGGGATGGCTCCGTTGATAGTCAGCGGAGCACGTACTCTCCTTGTTTAGAAGTTCTCAGCCTTGAGCTCGAAGAAGCTCTGCGGATGCTTGCAGACAGGACATACCTCGGGAGCCTTAGGACCAACGACAACGTGTCCGCAGTTACGGCAAACCCAGATGGCATCGCCGTCGCGACTGAAGACGAGAGCATCCTCGATGTTTTTCAACAGCTTGCGATAGCGCTCCTCGTGTGTCTTCTCGATGGCAGCGACAGCACGGAACTTGTAGGCGATCTCAGTGAAGCCTTCCTCCTCAGCTTCCTTAGCCATGTGGGCGTACATGTCAGTCCACTCGTAGTTCTCACCCTCGGCAGCAGCCTTAAGGTTCTCGCGTGTGCTCTTGATGTCGCCACCCTCGAGATACTTGAACCACAGCTTAGCGTGCTCCTTCTCGTTCTGAGCAGTCTCCTCGAAGATAGCAGCGATCTGCTCGTAGCCATCCTTACGTGCCTTGGAAGCGAAGTAAGTGTATTTGTTACGTGCCTGGCTCTCACCAGCGAAAGCCTCTTGGAGGTTCTTCTCCGTCTTTGTTCCTTTCAGTTCTTTCATAATGTTTTTGATGTTAATGGTTGTGTGGCATTGCCACGTGTTGTGTTTATATTGTTATAATGCAAAGATAAGCGTCTTTTTCGGAATATCCAAATAATCATAACTAAGCTTTCATAACTATTGTTAATAACAATAACGGCTTACTGCTCACGAAACATCCGCAGTACATCGCAGTGCGAGACGTAACGGTTTGACTGATAGGCGGGATTGAGCGTGAGGAAGTTGTTGAGTTGTGCCAGTGCCTTGTACTGTCTTGTCTGCTTTTGAAAGTTGACTTTTTCACCCGGATAGATGAAGGGATAGCCTTCGGCGGCGTTGTCGCGACGGATGAAAGCCAGGGCGTAGAGACTGTTGAACTGCAGATCTTGGTCGCCTTTGAGTGAACTCTCACCTAAATAGTTGATGGCGTCGAGGATCAGATCACGGTCGCCGGTGCGCACTGTGTCCATGCAACTCCAGTCGTAATGAGTGAGATACCAGCAGTCGCCTTCGTAGCTGGCCTGATAGAGCAGTGTGGCGAGATCGTAAGCAAGGCGGGCGCGCAGTGTGTCACTGCCTGCGTTTTGGTAGCGGTGTTGCAGGTTGGTGATGTCCTGACAGAAGGTGAGCTTCTGGTTGCCGGTGATGGCAACGGAGCGTGGACCGGTTTGCAACGTGTCGGCGATGACCTGATGCGCGAACCAGCGCGGTTGCTGATAGTTGCGGCGACCGGTGTATCCACAGATATTCGAGTTGTAGATGAAGTCGGTGCTCACCTTTTTCAGATAAGGTATCGCCTCTTCGAAACGTCCCATGGCCATGAGTCGTGTGGCGAGGAGATCGTTAAAGTAGTCGTCACTCTGGTAACTGCTCTTGCAGGCAGCGTCAGCGAGCGGGCTGTCGGCGTGCTGCGCGTGGAGATAAGCGACGAACTGCTTGAGTGAGTCGACAGAGAGTTGCTGCAAAGTATCGTAGTAGTCACCTGTCCAGTCCGGCAGGTAGTCGTAGCTTTTAGTCTCTTGAAAGTAAGCAGGCACATGCTTCCTTGTGCTCGGCAGTGTGCCGGCATTGTCGTGGTTGTCCATGTTGGCGAGCATGGCGAGAGCGAGGAAACCATTGCCCTGCTTTTGCAATTCGGGCACGAGATGATTGTAGACCATGCGTTGCAGCATGTTGGCGAAATAGGTATCCGCTACGTAGGTGTTGCCCTGCTCGTCTTTTGTTTCTGCCTGCCTGCTCATGTTTCGCATCCATGCGATCTCCTTGATGAGCCGGTTCTGCTGCTCGTTGTCCATCTTCTCAGTGTAGACACTGCTGATGTCCGTGATGGCGCGAGCGTTGTCGTGCATGCGTTGTGTACCTTCGGCAGTGATGGCCTTTGCGAGCGAAGTCTTAGCTGCGCTGTAGTCGCCGAGGAGAAATTGCAGGGCGCCGGTGGCCTCATGCCAGAGCGCCGGCGTTGTGGTCTTGCCCTCTTTCAGCACTTGTGCGGCGAAGGCAATGAAAGCCTGGGCTTCATCTTTATAGATGACGCGGGCACCCACTTCCTCGATGGCTTGGGTATATTCCTTCTTTGTCCATTGTGCCTTGTCGGTGTCGGGGGTGAAAGCCGACGGGCAGGTGTAGACATCCTGTGTCTCCTGCACGTTGTTGACAAAGTCCTGCACGAGATAGGGCAGCACACGGCTGTTGGCATTGCGGGCATAGATGGCTTTGATACCACTGAGATTGCGGTAGTGGCGCACGCACCAGCGCATGCTCTGCTGGTCGTTTTGTCGGGCATAGATCTCCAGCGCGTCACGCTGTTTACCGGTCTTGAGCAGTGCGCGGGCATAGATGTTCTCCATCATATCGCGGTAGACGCTCTGTGGCATACGGTTAGACGTGGTCTTCCAATAACCGATGTTCTGGATGTTGTTGCCCAAGAGCATGTTGGCGCGCATGGCGAGCAGACGGTATTGAGCCGATAGTCTGCGTCCACGATAAGCCTTAGCGGCAGTGAGCATCTGCGTGAGCACCTGTTTGCATTGCAGCAGTTGCTTCCGGGTAGGATAGTCCCAGGTATCAGCGAGATCACTGCTGATCTTGAGATATCTATTGAGCCAGCCGAGATAGCGCACCATCTCATAGTCCTTCTTCTGCCGTGCCAGCTTCATGATAAAGGTGGGCGCGTCGGTATCGGTCTTGCTGTCCCAACCGTTGACATAGCTGTCTACACGGCCGTTGGTATACTGTTTCCAAAAGTCGTTGATGTCTTTGAGCTGTTTGCTCTCAGTCTGTTGCTGTGTCGGCTCCACGCACATGAGGTAATAGTTATAGGTGGGTTTCTCCGACACGCAAGCCATCGATCTGCCGACTGTCATCAGCAGGAGGCTAACGATGATAAATCTTTTCATAATCAGAAGCTTGGAATCTTTTTATGTTGTTAGTTTGCAAATCATAGAGTATAATCTCGTCGTGTGCATCGGGGCGCAGCTCATTGATCGTCTGATGGGCCTCGAGGATATGCCGGAGATCAGCGCTGCGACTGAGAATCTTGTCGCCCGGCAATATCGGATAGTCGTCGTCGCTGTGGAGAATGCCGACGAAGTGACCGCCCCGGAAGAGCACACGCCATGAGAAGATGGGGTAGGCGGTGGATAAGGGCAGCTGATAGGTTGCGAGATCGTGCAGGTAAGGCTTCACGTCGGCAATGTTGAGAATGGGGTAGCGGTTGTTGATGTCGCGCACATCACCGGTGTTGTACGCCATCAGCACGCCACGGTCAGCAGGCGGTACGGGCTGTGTGAGCTGATGAAAGCGGATGGTGGTCGACAACTGTATCCGTTGCTTATGTGCCAAATCGCGCAGGGCAGAGAGAAAATCGAAGTAGGTGCGTCGTGTGGCGACCGTCCAGTCGCAGTCGATCTGCAGTTCTTTGATTGATCCGAGCTGTAGCGTGCTTGTCATCTGTCTGACGCGTTGCAGGATCTTCTCAGCCGAGCCCTTTGCCCCAGTGTGACTTTGCCCGATTGCCTTCATGCAGTCGTTGGTGATGTAGACCACCGGTGTCACCGTCACGCCTTTGGGCACGCGGCCCACGACGTTGACGCTGGCGTTGGGCATGGGCGTACCATTGGTCATCACCACGTCGAAGTATCGCAGATAGATATGGGTGACATGCTCGTGGCGGACGAATGTCGTCACGGCCGAGTCGTTGAGAGAGAAGGTCGTCTGCCAACAATAGACGGAGCGTCGGGGCTGAGCCGTGCTCTCCTTTCCCCGGCATCCTGCCAGCATCACGATCAGCAGTGATGCGAGCAACAGCGCACTGATGGCAAATGATCTTTTCTCGTTCATACCTTTAGCTTTGTGGGCGCAAAGATATAACAAAGAAATGAGTCCGCAAAGAAAGCCAGGGCTTATTTTGCCGTCTTGCCTACGTTGCGGTAGATCTTAAAGCCGAGAGCGGCAATCGTCATGCTCATCAGCGGACAGAGATAGCAGAAGACGGTGTAGGGCAGATAGGTCAACGTCGGCACGTTGAGCACCGATGACTGTGTCATGCCACAGGTGCTCCACGGAACGAGCACCGAGGTCACCGTACTGGAGTCCTCTATGCTGCGGCTGAGCAGGCGCGGCTCGAAGCCTTCTTTCTCATAGATACTTTTGTACATGCTGGCGCTGAGCATGATAGAGAGATACTGGTCGGCGACGGTGGTGTTGAAGAAGATGCCTGAGAAAATGGTGGAGGCAACCAGTCCGAAACGGGTGCGCGTCAGCGGCAGGAGCAGGTGCATGATGTTGGCAAGCATGCCACTGGCCTTCAAGACGCCGCCGAAGCAGATGGCACAGAGGATCAGCCATACCGTGCCCATCATGCCCTGCATGCCGCGTGTGGCCAGCAGCGCATCGCAAGCCGTGTTGCCTGTGTGTACGGCGGTAGCGCCAAAACCGCTGAGCATGACGCCTTTGAAGAGTGTGAGCACAGTAGTGTCGTGGGCACCAATGACCTCAGCGAGGATATGCGGTTGGAAGAAGATGGCAAAGAGTCCGGCAAGTACCGAGGAGGCGAAGAGCACGATGACCGCCGGAAGTTTGCGCGCGATCATCAGTCCGGTGGCTATGGGTACGATGAGCAGCCACGGCGAGAGATTGTATTTGCTTTGCAGGGCCATGGTGAAAGCAGAAGTGTCGATGGCAGAATGACCGGCCACGAAGAGTCCGGCGATGGCATATACGATCAGCGCAATGACAACGCCAGGCACCGTGGTAATGGTCATGTAGCGGATATGCGTGAACAATGGCGTGCCCACCACGCTGGATGCCAGCACAGTAGTATCGGAGAGTGGTGACATCTTATCACCGAAATAAGCACCGGAGAGAATGGCTCCGGCCGTCCAACCATCGCTGAATCCGAGTGCCTTGCCAATGCCCATGAGTGCAATGCCGATGGTCGCCACAGTGGTCCAAGAGCTGCCTGTCATCACAGAGACAAAGCCGCTGATGACACAACAGCAGAGCAGGAAGACGTAGGGATTGATGATCTTCATGCCCCAGTAGATCAGCGTGGGCACCACACCGCTGACGGTCCATGTGCCGGAGAGCAGGCCGATGAGCAGCAGAATGACGATCGCTGTACCTACGCTGCCGATGGAGTTGCTGATCTCTGTCTCCAAGATCTTCCAAGGCACGTGGAAGCCTAACACGGCGATCAGACCGCAGACGCCCGTAGAGAGGATCAGCGCCAGCTGACTGCCACCGGACAGCGCGTCTGTTCCGTAGACGTGGATGACAATGCCAAGAAACGCCATCAGGAAGATGACAGGAGTGAGAGAAAGGACGTATCGCATGGAATGTTGAATGTTGAGTGTTGAATGATGAGTTATCTCAATGTTGAAAGTTGGGTGTTGAGTGTTGAATCATTCAACATTTCTCCATGTGGTAGCCCAATGATTTCAGTTCCAAGGCAGCACCCATCAAGTACATCTCGTGGAGGGCAGCGATGAAGGCACGGAAAGCGTCCGGCGTTCCCGGCTCCACGTGCAAGTGGCTGATCGTATTGTAAGTACGTGCAGCACACTCGCCGACGGTCTGTTGGAGTTTTTCGCCTTGATCGGGGGTGAGATGAAGAACCTGCCGGCGGATGTAGTCGTCGAGATGATCGAAGTCAGTGTTGAGGATCATCATCTTGTAGAGGTCGGGAACATGGCTGTAGCGCTCCCAGTCCTCATCCCAATAGTAGGCGATCGCCATACCGATATACATCACCCAGCCGAGCGCCACGGTGGGGTAGTGGTTCCACTCGCGCAGTGCATCGGGCAGATAACTCTCGCCGATGGTTGCCCACAGCACCTCAATGTCCGGTGCTTCGGGAAAGTGCTTGTCGATGAGATCGTGGGCTTCGAGATAAGCCGCAAGGTCTTTGTGAAAGGTTTCCTCAAATTCTTTTGTTCTGTTCTCTTCCATGGTCTTGCTACCTTTCTTTGTTGTATAGAAACAAATATCGGGAAGGTTGGAACCTTCCCGTTGCTTCGTTTAGGCTTCAGCGCCTAAGATCTGTTGTGCATGTTCCTTCACCTTGATCTGCTTGGGACGGAAGATCTCAGTGATCACACCATTCTCGTCGGTCACGAAGGTCGTGCGGAAGATACCCATCGTGGTCTTTCCATACATTTTCTTCTCGCCGTAGGCACCGAGAGCCTCTACGAGTTTCTTTTCCGTATCAGCGATGAGGGGGAAGGGTAAGTTATATTTTGCGATGAACTTTTTGTGGCTCTCTGCACTCTGAATGCTCACGCCGACGACGGCATAGCCTTTGTCGAGCATCGACTGATAGTTGTCGCGCAGGTTGCAAGCCTCGTTGGTGCATCCCGGCGTAGCGTCGCGCGGATAGATATAGAGTACGAGCTTTTTTCCTTGGAAGTCGCTCAACTTCACTTCATTGCCGTCCTGGTCAATTCCCAGGAACTCCGGCAGTTTATCTCCTATTTCCATAATAATGTGTTATTGTGTTATTGTGTTATTGTCTGTCAGCTGTATGAGAAAGAAGGGACCGCCGTCGCCTTGGAAGCCAATGCGGTTGGCGGGTACCTGACAACAATACTCAAAGAAGGCAATGCACCACGAAAAGACGATGACGCCGATCAGTGGCCAGTGGTTACTGATGTGTGCCTGTTGCAGTTTCAGATGGCCATACCAAGCCAATGTCATAAAGACATTGCTGCATAACAGCAATGCGATAGTAGATAATCCGCGATACACTTTCTTTGCCGGTTACTTGTTGCTTGTAGCGTTCTTCGCGTCGCTGATGACAGAAAGAACCACGTACCATGCGATGATAATCGCGAAAGCATATTCACGGAAGATGATCAACAGCGGAATGCAAGTGATGAGGAAGGAGTAGCGGAGCTCGTTGCCTTTCCATCCCCAGTGCTTGAATTTCAATGCGAACATCGGGATCTCGGCGATGAGCAGCCATGAGCTGACGAGCATGAGGGCGATGAGTGCTACGGACATATACGGCGACAGTGTCTCCCAATGCTTTGCGCTGAGGATCAGAGAGCCCCAAAAGAGTGCGTTGGCAGGTGTCGGCAATCCGATGAAACCCATGGCCTGACGCTCATCGAGATTGAACTTTGCCAGTCGAAGTGCTGAGAAGGCAGCCATGATATAGGCTACGAAAGCCACATAGTCGCCTACCGGCTGCAGCCAAGAAGGGTAGTCCATCACGAGCAACTGGGAGAACAGCATGGTGGAGGGCGCTACGCCAAACGTCACATCATCGGCCAGCGAATCCAGTTCCTTACCGATAGGTGAGGGCACATGCAGCAGACGGGCACTCATACCATCGAAGAAGTCAAAAACGGCCCCGATGATGATCCACAGCAATGCCAGTTCCGGGTCGTGAAAAAAAGCAAAGCACGTAGCGATGCAGCCCGAGATGAGGTTGCAGCAGGTCAGCGTGTTGGGGATATGTTTCTTGATATTCATAGTGAATACTAATTCTGTTTGTCAGTACACAATATACATCTTTATTTATGCACTATACATTACTCATTATTTATTTAGGGCAGCTTTGCGAGGATCGTCTGGTCACCTGTTGTCTTCTGTCCCATCTTCACCATCACCTTACTGCCGATGGGTAGGAAGACATCTACACGCGATCCGAGTTTGATGAATCCCAGGTGCTCGTCGATATAACAGTCTTCGCCTTCCTTAGCGTAAGTGATAATGCGTCGGGCCATGGCGCCTGCGATCTGTCGGCACAGCACGTCGACACCATGCTCTGTGGTGATCATCGTGTCGGCACGCTCGTTCTCTTCACTGGCCTTGGGCAGCCAAGCCTTGTGGTAGTTGCCGTTCTGATGCTTGACAAACTTCACCTTACCGTCTACGGGGAACCAGTTGGCATGAACGTTGAAAAGACTCATAAAGATGCTGATCATCAATCGCTTGTCGTGGAAATACTCATTCTCTTCCACCTCTTCGATTACCACGATCTTGCCGTCAGCGGGCGCTACGACGATCTTATCGGTGTCTTCCATGTTGAGGAATCTGATCGGACACTGGTAGAAATTGAAGACGATGCCATAGACGACACCAAAGACGACGAAGAACAGCCAAAACGGCCACTTTGTGTCAAAGCCATACCACAGTGCGGCGCCGGCGGCGATGATAAAGATGAGTCCGTAAAGCAATGTGTCATTGCCCTCACGGTGTATGCGTATTTTCTTTAGTTTCTGTATCTTTTTTCCCATGGTTGCTCTAAGAGAGTTTCGGTTTTTCCTTGTCACTTGCATGCAAAGTTAATTCTTTTTTATCACTCCTACAAATTTTTTATACGCTACTTTTGGTTGTCTCGCTTTTTAGACGTAACTTTACACTCGGTTTTATGCTCATTATACGCTTTTAAAGTTCAAAAGAAGAATTGATGGAAGATTTCGTTCATTTGCACGTACATACACATTATTCTATTCTTGACGGTCAGTCTAAGGTGCCTCATCTGGTCGACAAGGCCATCAAGGACGGCATGAGGGGCATGGCCATTACCGACCACGGCGTGATGTATGGCATCAAGGAGTTCTCGGACTATTGTGCCGGTGTCAACAAGCAACGCAAGGCCGACGGACTGGAGCCTTTCAAGCCCATTTTTGGTTGTGAGATGTATGTGGCGCACCATCACAAGGAGGACAAGAACAAGGATGCCGGTGACAAGTCGGGCTATCACCTCATTGTGTTGGCAAAGAACTACCACGGATATAAGAATCTTATCAAGCTCGTCAGTCGCGCCTGGACCGACGGATATTATTATCGGCCGCGTACCGACCGCTATGACTTGGAGAAATATCACGAGGATCTGATTGTCTGTTCGGCGTGTATTGCCGGCGAGGTGCCCGCCAAGATTCTCAAAGGCGACATCGAGGGTGCCAAGGAAGCCGCCCGCTGGTATCACCGTGTCTTCGGCGATGACTACTATCTTGAGCTGCAGCGCCATGAGGTTAAAGACCCGAATATCCGTGCCAACCGTGATACCTTCCCTTTGCAGCAACGCGCCAATGCCGCGATCATGAAGATTGCTAAGGAAGAAGGTATCAAGCTCGTCTGCACCAATGACTGTCACTTCGAGGACAAAGACACTGCCGAGGCCCACGACCACCTGCTCTGTCTGGCTACTGGCAAGGATCTTGATGATCCTACGCGTATGCTCTATACCAAACAGGAGTGGTTCAAGACCCGGCAGGAGATGAACGACATCTTCAGCGATGTGCCCGAGGCATTGCGCAACACGCAGGAAGTTCTTGATAAGGTAGAGATCTACAGCATCGATCACGGACCTGTCATGCCGTTCTTCCCCATTCCTGAGAGTTTCGGTACGGAGGAGGAATGGCACAAGAAATTTACCGAGGAACAGCTCTTCAAGGAGTTCACCACCGATGAGCACGGTGAAAATCCGTTGCTTCCCGACAAGGCGCAGGCCGTTATCGACCGCCTCGGTGGCTATGACAAGATCTACCGCATCAAATTCGAGGCCGACTATTTGGCCAAACTCGCCTACGATGGCGCGAAGAAGCGCTACGGCGATCCGCTGCCCGACAATGTCAAGGAGCATATCAACTTCGAGCTGCACGTGATGAAGACGATGGGTTTCCCGGGTTACTTCCTCATTGTGCAGGACTTCATTAATTCCGCCCGCAACGAGCTCGGCGTGTGGGTGGGACCGGGTCGTGGCTCCGCCGCAGGTTCTGTGGTAGCCTATTGTTTGGGTATCACGAAGATAGATCCTTTGAAATACGACCTGCTGTTTGAGCGTTTCCTCAACCC
The DNA here is from genome assembly GCA_052355365.1 of Prevotella sp. GTDB lineage: Bacteria > Bacteroidota > Bacteroidia > Bacteroidales > Bacteroidaceae > Prevotella. The sequence continues at coordinate 54,200 of DAWDCC010000005.1, forward strand.
TGACCGTGTCAATCTCCCGGATATTGATACTGACTTCGACGACGACGGACGTGGTAAAGTGCTCCGATGGGTCATGGACAAATACGGTCACGAGAACTGTGCCCACATCATCACCTATGGCAGCATGGCCACGAAGAACTCCCTTGCTGACGTGGCGCGTGTGGAGAAACTGCCGTTGGAGAAGGCCAACGCATTGAAGAAAGCTATTCCCGACCGACTGCCCGACGGCATGAAGATGAACTTGGGAAATGCCATCAAATGCACGCCGGAGCTACGCGAGGCGATGGCCTCACCCGATCCCCGTGAGCGCAACACCATCAAATATGCCCGTCAGCTCGAGGGCACCATCCGAGGTACCGGCCTCCACGCCTGCGGTTTCATCATCTGCCGGGACCCGATCAGCGACTGGGTTCCTGTGTCCACGGCCGACGACCCCGACTTTCCGGGACTGAAATGTGCCGTCACGCAATACGACGGACACGTCATCGAGTCCACCGGACTGATCAAGATGGACTTCCTCGGACTGAAGACGCTCTCAGAGTTGAAGGAGGCCTGCAAGGTCATCAAGCAGACAACAGGCGACGTCATCGACCTCGACAACATCCCCATCGACGATGATCTCACCTATAAACTCTATCAGCAGGGCCGTACCATCGGTACTTTCCAGTTTGAGTCGCCTGGCATGCAGAAATACCTGCGTGAGCTGAAGCCGACCGTCTTTGAGGACTTGATCGCTATGAATGCCCTCTACCGACCAGGACCTATGGACTACATTCCCTCGTTCATTGCCCGTAAGAACGGTCAGGAGCCGATCACCTACGACATTCCTTGCATGGAGAAATACCTCAAGGACACCTATGGTATCACCGTCTATCAGGAGCAGGTGATGCTTCTCTCGCGTCAGCTGGCCAACTTCACGCGTGGACAGAGCGATGCCCTGCGTAAGGCCATGGGTAAGAAAAAGAAGAAGATCGTCGACCAGATGAAGCCGCTCTTCCTCGAAGGTGGTCAGAAGAATGGCCACGACCCGAAAGTACTTGAGAAAATATGGTCCGACTGGGAGAAGTTTGCTTCCTACGCCTTCAACAAATCTCACGCTACCTGTTACTCGTGGGTGGCCTACCAGACCGCTTATCTCAAGGCCCACTACCCGGCAGAGTACATGGCTGCTCTGATGACACGCCGCCATAGCGACATCGGTGAGATCACCAAGCTCATGGAGGAATGCAAGTCGATGAACATCCCGACGCTGGGCCCTGATGTCAATGAGAGCTATGTGCAGTTTGGTGTGAACAAGAATGGTGAGATCCGCTTCGGTCTTTCCGCCATCAAGGGCATGGGTGCCGCCGCGGCAGCTGCCATCGTCAAGGAACGGGAAACCAACGGACCTTATAAGGATATCTACGACTTTGCCGAGCGTGTCAGCCTGAAGGATGTCAACCGCAAGGCTTTTGAAAGTCTGGCACTCAGCGGAGGCTTTGACTGCTTTGGCAATCAGCGCGAGCAGTATCTCGCACCCAATGCCAAAGGTGAGGTGTTTCTCGATCTCATCGTGCGCTTCGGTCAGCAATATCAAGAGGACAAGAGTCAGGCTGCCAACTCGCTCTTCGGTGCCATGGCCAGCGACATTGCCGTGGCTACACCGCCGTTGCCCAAGGCCGAGCCGTGGAGTTCCATCGAGCGCTTGGGCAAGGAGAAGGAGCTCGTCGGCATCTATCTCAGCGCTCATCCGTTAGATGAGTATGCCATCGTGCTACGCCATCTGTGCAATACCAGCTGCGCAGAGGTCGGTGACCGCGACAACCGGGAGGAACTCTCACAGCGTGGTGAGCTGACCTTCGGCGGTATGGTCACCAAAGTCACCACGCGCTACAATAAGCGGGGCGAGCCTTTCGGCATTGTCACCATTGAGGATTTTGAAGGCCCGGGCGAGTTGGCACTCTTCGGCGACGACTGGGCACGCTGGCAAGGATGGTTCAAGGAAGGTTCGCCGGTGTATGTCATTGCCAAGTGCTTCAAGCGCTTCCCGACGAGCCAGTACTATAGTTTCAACGTGATGAGCGTGGAGTTCCTCGCCAAAGTCAAGGACACGCATATCAACCGGCTGACCATCTCGGTCAAGAGCAAGTCGCTCGACGAGTCAACGGTCAGTGACCTGCTCTCACTAATCGATGAAAAACCGGGCAAGACCGAGCTCTGCTTCAATGTCGACGATGAGGAAACGGGTACCAAACTGCTCCTCCGTGCCACAACCAAACGCGTGGAGGTGGGCAAGCAACTTGTGGAGTACGTCGACGGGAGGCAGGATATGACACTGTTCCTCAACTGAGGAATGTATAATGTATGGTGTATAAATGATAATGCATAAATGAGACTGCATACCTTATACATATGATATAAAGAAGAAAAGAATATAGATTTATCATTATGGAGATAAAGATTCAATCATTAGACACGATCCGCGAGGCGGCTCGTGAGTTTATCAAGGCCATGGGCGAGCACACCGTGTTTGCCTTCTACGGTAAGATGGGAGCCGGCAAGACCACTTTCATCAAGGCCATCTGCGAAGAGTTGGGTGTAGAGGACGTCATCACCTCCCCTACATTCGCCATTGTCAACGAGTATCGTTCTTCCACGACCGACGAGCTCATCTACCATTTCGACTTCTACCGCATCAAGAAATTGGAGGAAGTCTACGACATGGGGTATGAAGATTACTTCTATAGTGGTGCACTCTGCTTCCTGGAGTGGCCGGAGCTCATCGAGGACATCCTGCCCGGAGATGCCGTGAAGGTCACGATCGCCGAGCAGCCCGACGGTTCACGTCTCGTCACCTTCTAAAGAGCCGCTACCGCCGTTACAAGTCCCATTTCCGCTTTGGGAATCTGGAGATGAGGATGAAGATGCCGGGTCTCAGTCCATGATCGGAACGGAACCGAGGCTCTGCTGTTTTTCAGTGTCAGCTATCTTTTATTCGAAAAGTTTGGGATTCTCAACTTTATTATTTAATTTTGCAAACAAAAATTAATCACGTTACAAAATAGAAAGGTAAAGCAATGGAAGTAGAAATTACAACCAAGAATTTCGAGACTTATAAGAATGGCGAACTGCCATTGGTAGTTGATCTCTGGGCAACATGGTGCGGTCCCTGTCGCATGGTGGCTCCGATTATCTCTGAGCTGGCACAGGAGTACGACGGCAAGATTGTTGTTGGCAAGTGCGACGTTGAGGAGAACGACGACATCGCCATGGAGTTTGGCGTGCGCAATATCCCTACCGTGCTGTTCTTCAAGGATGGTCAGCTCGTTGACAAGTTTGTCGGTGCTGCATCTAAGGATAAGTTCGAGGAGAAATTCAAGGCACTGTTGGAGAAGTAAGTGACTGCCAATAAGCCAAGAAAAGATATAGAGGAGAGTAGCCTACCGGTTGCCCTCCTCTTTTTTTGTTTATCCGTGTATAGAGTTCGTGAGCATCTTTTGGGCTGTTAACGTTCCATCATCGATGGAATTAAGAATATACTCGAATATAAAGAATATTATTGATATCGTGTCGATCGTATAGAGAGTTACATATTCATATTCTTTATATTCGTTGATCTTCTTTATTCCGCATAGCGGAGCGTCAAACTCCAAGACAATGTATATTCGTGAAAGGGCTTACTCCGCATTCTTTTTGTACTTCGATGGCAGGTAGCCATAGAGATCCTTGAAGCAGCGGGAGAAGTAGCGCGTGGAAGAGAAGCCCACCATGTAGCCGATCTCCGAGATGCTCAACTGGCTTTGCACCAGGAGACGCTCGGCATGGCGCAGACGTACGAGCCGTATCAGCTCGCTCGGCGTCTTGCCCGTGATGCTGACGACACGGCGATAGAGCTGCACACGGCTCATGGCCAGGTCATCGCTCATCTGCTCTACGGTCAGATCCGAGTCGCTGAGATGCTCCTCGATATAGTGCGTAGCCTTGTCGATAAATGCCTCGTCCTGTGTGGTGATGGCGGTCTTGCTGATCTTCGGATCCACCTTTCCGTTGTCGACGATTCGGCCCTGCTTGAGCAGCTGGTCGATGTGCAGTCTGAAGAGATCCATGCTGAATGGCTTCTTGATATAGTCGTCGGCTCCGCATTCGCGGCTCTCTATCTCGTTCTCATCGGCCAGTCGTGCGGTGAGCACCATCACGGGCAGATGATGCGTCTTGTCGCTTCCCTTGATTTTCCGGCAGAGCTCGTTGCCGTCCATCACGGGCATCATCACGTCTGTAATCACCAGGTCGGGCATGTCGTGGTGGATGACTTCCAGTGCCTGCTTGCCGTTTTCCGCTTTCAGAATGCGGTAGTTGGCTTGCAGCTCTTCGCTGAGGAAGCCGAGGAAGTCCATGTTGTCGTCGACCAAGAGCAGGGTGGAGCGCTGCTGCCGGCAGTTGTCGTTGGCAGTGCCGGTGCTTTTGGCTGGGATGGTGGCAGGCACTGTGTTGTCATTGTCCAAAGCCTGGACATATCCTTCTCCTTCCGTTTTCAAGTCTTTTACCGGCAGCGTGATCGTGAACAGCGCGCCGCCGCCTTTGTTGTCTTCCACCGTGATTGTCCCGCCGAGCATCTGTGCATATTCCCATGTCAGGTTGAGTCCGATGCCGCTGCCTTGGTGCGTCTTGCCGTCTTCAGCCTGATAGAAGCGCTCAAAGAGATGAGGCTTGTCCTTGTCGCTGACGCCGGGGCCATTGTCGGCCACGCTGATGAGCACCTGTTGCTGGTCGTTGAGGCTTACCGAGACGTCGACACGTCCTTCCATGGGCGCGAACTTATAAGCGTTGGACAGCAGGTTGGTCACCATGCGGTCGATCTTGCCTTTGTCAAACGGAAGGATCAGATGGGCCACGTCGGCGTGGAAAGTCAGCGTGATGCCTTTGTCCGACAACGCCGAGAAAGGCTCGCAAAGCTCGTGGATGTAGGAGATCAGATCGCCGGTGGTGAGCTTTATCTTTTCTTTTCCCCGCATCATACGGCGGAGATCCAGCATCTTGTTGACCATCATCAGCAGTTGGCGCGCATTACGTTGGATGAGCCTTAGCTGCCGCAGTGTCGTCGCGTCGTAGTCCTGCCGTCTCATCATACTCTCTAACGGTGAGAGGATGAGAGTCAGTGGTGTACGCAGTTCATGGCTGATGTTGGTGAAGAAGTCGATTTTGGCTTCCTCCACCTCTTTTTGTTTTCTGAGTTCCATCTTCTGCAACTCGTTGATTCGTCTGAGTCGCAATCGTCTGCGGATGTCCCAGACGAGCAGGAGCAACAGTAGCACATAGACGACCAATGCCCATGGTTGCAGATAGAAAGGAGGGCGGATGACGATCTTCAGTTGGTCGATGCATGGCGATGGTGTACCGTCAGCGTTGGTCATTCTCACCTCCAGTGTATAGCGTCCGGGGGCGAGACTTGTGAAGTGGACGTAAGGATCGTTGCTTGGTGCTGCCGACCACTTGCTCTCGTAGCCTCGCAGACGATAGAGAATATGGGGCTGAGCCTGCTGTCCTGCCAGTGTGGTGGCCAGTTGAATGGTGAACGTATTCTCGTCGTGCCCGAGTACGATCTTTCTGCAATCGTTGAGCGATTCGGTCAGCACGACATGTCCGTTGACAGAGTCTCCCACACCTACGACATGGTCGAAGAGCGACAGTCCGCTGAAGAGCAGCCGTGCTTTGCTCTGTTGCTGACTTACGCTCCACGGCAACACGATGTTCACGCCGTCGATGCCGCCGACGAGGATGCGCCCGTCGCGTAAGCAGAGGATGGAGCGTTTGTTAAACAGCCTGTTCTGCAGTCCGCCGGCGCGGCCGTAGGAAGTGACGGGATACTGGCTTTCGCCTTGCCGCATCTTCGTGGAGATACGTTTCAGTCCGTCGCTCGTCGTTGCCCAGATGTTGTGATAGTGGTCTTCGGCAATGGCGCATACCTCGGTTTGGTCATTGAGACTTTGCAGGCTCACGGTGTTGAGGAGCTGCTCTCTCGGTTCCAGTACGTTGAGCCCGGAAGTGTTGGCGATCCACAGTCTTCCGCTTGTGTCGTAGAGCACTTGGTTGACCGACAGGCTTGTCAGCTGATTGCCCTTGCGGTCTCCCTGCTGGCTGATGTTGAGAAACTTGCGCGATCCCGTTCTCAGCAGTGACACGCCTTGGGAGTGACCGATGGCCAGTGTGCCGTCGGGTGCTACAGACAGACTCGACAGATAATCAGAGACGAGGTTGCTGTTGCGTGTGTTGTAGGTGGTGAACTTCCCTGTTTTCGGATCGAGCTGTTGCAGTCCTGCGCCGAGCGTGGCAATGGCGATGGTGCCGTCGCGGAGCTGAGCCAGTGCCCACACGTTGTCGTGGGCGATGGCTGAGTTCTTTTGTCGGTAGACGGTCCACTTGCCTTTGCTCAGGTGTGCGAGTCCGCCCTGATAAGCGCCGAACCACAGACTGCCGTCCCTGTCGGCGAGTGTTGTCACGACCACATCGCTTCCCAGTCCGCTTTGTGCCATGGTGATGTGCCGGACATCTTTCTTGAGGTCATACCATTCGATGCCGCTGTCGTTGGTACCGAGCCAGATCGCGCCGTCGTGATCTTGTGCCATCGTGCAGACGTCGCCCAAGGGCATGAGGGCGAAGAAGCTGTGCTGGGTGGCACGCACGGCCATGCCCATGCGGTAAAAGCCGATCCACAGCGCGCCGAGATCATCGACATAGAGGCATTGCAGTGTGTTATCGGACAGCGAGCGGGAGTCTGTCGGGATGTTGAGCACATGGTCAACGATGTTGCCGGCCGCGTCGTACATGAGCAGCCCGTTGTGGTCTGTTGCCAGCAGCCCGTGTCCCTCCTGGTCCAGTGCGATGTCGTTGACCGGTCTGTCATAGACGAGTCGCCAGGCGTGTGTGCTGTGCTGATAGTAGTACACTTTGCTTTCTGCCCAAGCCCATCGGTTGCCTTGCTTGTCGCAGGTGGTACGATAGTGTTGGTCGGGCGTGGCGTCGTGGTCGGGGATGTAGTGGTCAGTCCATGCGATCTTGCCGCTGCCGTGGTAGACCCACGCCATGGTACCGTTGTTATAGACCAGGCACAGTCCCCCCTTCTCTGCATGGATGGAGTTGATGTTGGTGAGTTGTCTTGCGCTTACCTTCATGGCTGTGGCGCGATGATGTTGGAAGTCGTAGTAGTAGAGTTTGTTAGGATTGATCGACAAAATCCAGAGATTACGCTTCCCGTCGGTGTCCATCTTCAGCAGGTGCCCGCTGACATGGTGCTGGTGCAACCATTGGTCAGTGTTTCTGTTGACCTGTTCAGTCTTGGGATTGAAACGGCAGTGACCGGCGGGCGTGTTGGCCCACAGTTGTCCTTCAGCATCTTCGTAGAGGTTGAGGATGTTGTTGTCGGGTAGTGTGTGAATGTTGTTGGGACTGGCATGGAAGACGCGTATACGGAAGCCGTCATAGCGGTTGAGTCCTTGAGGTGTGCCTGCCCATATATATCCCTCGTGGCTTTTAATGATGCAGTTGACCTTGTTATCCGACAGTCCGTCGTTGTATGTCAGTCGGAAGAAGTGCGGTACCTCATTCTGCGCTTGGGCAGTGATGACGCAGGTCAACAATAAAGTTAAAATCCATAATGCCTTCAGTTGTTGATAACAATGCCGGTTCATGTCAGATGTCTTATTGGTTGTAAAGATACAAAAATAGATTGAATTGACAAAAAATAGATTGCTGAATAGTTAGAGGTTCCACTATTTATGCCATTCCCGGTCCCAATGGGGCTAAAGTATAGGTAGCCCCTGCCTGGCGAGGAACGGGTGCAGACCGGGGATGGGGGGAGTCTCTGTCTACTGCCAAGGTGAACTTGAAAGGTTACACGAGCATCTTATACGCTATGATCATGCTGGGAGCCTACGTGGAATTTTGTGGCAGAGTCTACTTTTCTCAGCGCGGCATATACATGTTTGTTTGTTGGATAAACTGACATTTTTCCGCCCTCGTGGCTGCGATTTTCTGCACAAAGAAGTACTTTGCCCTGATTTTCGCGAATTTTAGGCGTTTTTTGATAAATTGTTGATATATAGATGATTACGAATGTTGTGGTTTGCTGGTTGACAAAAAGACGTACTTTGGCGATGTTTTTCTTGCGTAGTAGTCCGGTCAAAGTACCTTTTTGTATATGTCATCTCGCCTTTCTGACCTCATCAGAAAGGCGAGATGACCAGGTCAGAAAGGCCTTTTGATAGTATCAGGAAGCCTTTCTGATGACATGGTCTCAGAATTTTGAGACCTTTTCCACGATTTTTTCGTTTTTCTCCACTTCCGCGCTCTCCAGATTGAAAGCTGTCGGTGATGTGTTTTTGTTAATAACTTTTATTTGATGATTCTTACTCGCAGAAGACTTATTCAGCAATATTGCTCAGCTCCTCCTAAGTCCTTTACTGCGGATAAACCATGTTTACGTCTGTCATCTTCATGAGCACCTCGTCGAGGAACTTGCGGGCTTCCCAACGGGCCATCGGCAGGTCGTGGAGCAAGTAGTTGCCGCAGTCGCGAGGAGCGGCGCCGGGGACTTCCCCTTCGAAATCGGCGATGAAGCGGAACGTGCGCTGCATGAGCGGCACGATGTCTTTCGGTTCGAGGTCACCACGGAGCAAGAGATAGTTGCCCGTCAGGCAGCCCATCGGACCCCAGTAGATCACGCGGTCCTTCCACTCCTCGTCGTTTCTGAGGAACGTGGCGGCGAGATGCTCGATGGTGTGCAGGGCACCGGCGTGGACCACCGGCTCGCGGTTAGGTTCTTTCATGCGTATGTCGAAGGTGGTGACCACCTCGTTGCCCACCTCGTCCTTGCGCGAGACATAGATGCCGCGCAGGAGTTTCTCGTGGTTGATGGTAAAAGATGGAATCTTATTCATGTGTTCTGTATGTGTTTATGCTTTCGTGTTATCGTCGCTCTCAGCGAGTTTCTTGAGGAAGTCGCGCGTCATCTCGAAGCTGCCCTCGGCCATTCGGTTCCAGAAATCGAAGTACTGCGAGGCATTGGTGTCCTTGAGTGGCACGTCGCTGATGATGCGGAACGAGATGAACGGTGTCTTATAGATGAAGCAAGTCTGGGCGATGGCACAGCTCTCCATGTCCACAGCCGTGGCATTGGGGAAGTGCTCCATGATGGCCTGCATCTTCTCGCGCTTGTCGACAAACCAGTCGCCGCTGACAGTGAGACCCTTGACGACCTTCGAGCCTTCAGCCATCTTGATGCTTAAGGCCGTCTCGACGAGGTCCTTAGGTGTCTTGAAACGGGTGGGCATGCCCATGACCTGACCATAGGCGACGTCGTTGCCGCAGTAGACATCGTGGTAGACACACTCCGAGGCCACGACCACATCGAGCGGGTTGAGAGCGACATCGGCACCGCCGGCGCAGCCCGTGGAGATGACCAAGTCAGGCGCGTAGTTGTCGATCATCTCCACGGCGCCAATGGCAGCATTGACTTTGCCAATGCCACACTGTTGCATGATGATCTCGGTCTGACCAATATATCCTCGGATGAAATCCTTGTGATGATGACGCTCGGTTTGCGTCTCGTCGAGCAATGTCTTGAGTTGCGTGAACTCCTTGTCCATTGCGACAATGATGCCAATCTTTTTCACTTATCGATGATTTTTGTTAGTCTCTGTGCTCGCAAGTTCGTGGGCGAGTGCAGAAATGCGATGCAAAGTTACAAAAAAAAGGTATTATGGCGACTTTTAACGTCTGCTTTTTAACTATCAGCGAAAAAATATGTAACTTTGCCCATAGAATATAAACGTTTATAGAATATTATGTTATGGAAACATTGAAGAAATGGTTGCCGGACATCTTGGCCATCCTCCTCTTTGCCGTCATCGGCTTTGTCTACTTCATGCCTGCTGACATCGACGGCAGAGTCCTCTACCGCGAAGACTCCTCGGCAGGTCGCGGACTCGGTCAGGAGAGCAAGCTCTATCTCGAAAAGACCGGCGAGCGCACCCGCTGGACCAATTCCGCCTTCAGCGGAATGCCCACCTATCAGGTCTCGCCGTCCTATACCTCGACCAACTTCTTGGGCAAGATGGAGAATGCCTACCACCTGTGGCTGCCTGAAAACGTGTGGTATGTCTTTGCCTATCTCTTGGGCTTCTACATCCTGCTGCGCGCCTTCGACTTCAAGCAGTATCTCGCTGTGCTGGGCTCCATCCTTTGGGCTTTCTCCAGCTATTTCTTCATCATCATTGCCGCAGGCCATATCTGGAAGGTCATGGCACTGGCCTATCTGCCGCCGATGATTGCCGGCATTGTGCTGTGCTACCGCGGCAAATATCTGTGGGGCTTGATCGTCACGGCCATCTTCACCGCCTTTGAGATCAATGCCAACCATGTGCAGATGACCTACTACTATCTTTTCATCATCCTCTTCATGGTCATCGCCTGGCTCGTCATGGCCATCCGTGACAAGAAGTTGCCGCAGTTTGTCAAGGGCTCGGTGGTCTGTGCCGTCGGTGCCCTGCTCGGCGTGCTGATCAACATCTCCAACCTCTATCACACGTGGGAATATACCAAGGAGAGCATGCGTGGAAAGAGCGAACTGGTGAAGAAAAATTCCGGCAACCAGACCAGCAGCGGACTCGACCGTGACTATATCACGCAGTGGAGCTACGGCATCGGAGAGACATGGACGCTGCTCGTGCCCAATACCAAGGGCGGCGCCTCCGTGCCACTGGCGCAGAACGCCAAGGCCATGGAGAAAGCCGATCCCAACTTCATGCAGATCTATCAGCAGATGGGACAGTACTGGGGTGACCAGCCTATGACAAGTGGGCCGGTGTATGTCGGTGCCTTTGTGCTGATGCTGTTTATCTTAGGTCTGTTCATCGTGAAAGGGCCGATGAAGTGGGCATTGCTCGGCGCCACCATCCTGAGCATCCTGCTCTCGTGGGGCCGCAACTTCATGGGCTTCACCAATTTCTTCCTCGACTACATCCCGATGTACGCCAAGTTCCGCACGGTGGCTTCCATCCTCGTCATCGCCGAGTTCACGATTCCGTTGCTCGCCATGATGGCTTTGAAGAAGATCGTCGACGAGCCGGAGATCCTCAAGACCAAGATACGCTGGGTGTGGGCGAGCTTTGCGCTGACCGGCGGCATCGCACTGCTCTTCTGGCTGATGCCTTCGGTGTTCTTCACCGACTATATCTCAGCACAGGAAAACCAGGCCTTGGCACAGATCCCGGCTGAATATCTCGGCCCGCTGAAATCCAATCTGACCGCCATCCGCGAGTATATCTTCAGTTCCGATGCCCTGCGCTCGTTTATCGTCGTGGCTCTCGGCATGGCACTTCTCATGCTCTATAAGTATAAGAAGCTCAACGCCAAGCTGCTCGTGTGCTGCGTGACGGTGCTCTGCCTCGTGGATATGTGGCAGGTCAACAAGCGCTATCTCAACGACGGCATGTTTGTAGAGGCCAGCGTGCGCAACAGCGACCAGCCGATGACAGCCACCGACCGACAGATCCTCAAGGACAAGGGACTCGACTATCGTGTGCTGAACCTTGCGACAAGTACGTTCAACGAGAACGAGACCTCTTATTATCACAAGAGTATCGGCGGTTATCATCCTGCCAAGCTGCGCCGCTATCAGGAGATGATCGACGCCTATATTGCTCCTGAGATGCAGAAGATGATGCCTGCCATCTCGAAGGCCGGCGGCGACATGACCAAGGTCGACGGATCGAAAGAGTGGCCTGTACTGAACATGCTCAACGCCAAATACTTCATCCTGCCCTTGCAGAGCGGACAGACCGTGCCCTTGCAGAATCCCTATGTGCAGGGCAACGCGTGGTTTGTGGATAAGGTTGACTATGTCGACAACGCCAACCAGGAGATCGACCGTGTAGGAAAGATCGACCTGCACCATGAGGCTGTCGCCGACAAGAAGTTCAGTGAGCAACTCGGTAATGCCGTCAAGCAGGACGGCACCTCCATGGCGGTCATCAAGAGCTACGAGCCCAACCACCTGACCTATGAGGTCAACTCCGACAAGGGCGGCGTGCTCGTGTTCTCTGAGATCTATTATCCCGAGTGGACAGCAACCGTCGACGGACAGAAGGCTGAGCTGGGACGCGTGAACTATATCCTGCGCGCCTTGAACGTGAAGCCGGGTAAGCATGAGGTCGTCCTTGACTTCCACCCCGCTTCCATCCGCACGACCGAGACGCTGGCCTACTTCTCTTATGGCATCCTCGCCCTGCTGATTGCAGCCGGAGCCTTTATGGAGCGCCACAAGAACAAGGAAAAGGAATAATACGTTTTACACCTTATTATATATAGCAATTGATCAGATCATTGTTTTTCGACATCGACGGTACGCTGGTGAGCTTTCGCACGCATCGCATCCCGCAAGCAACCGTCGACGCACTCACTGAGGCGAAGGCCCGTGGCGTGAAGATTTTCATCTCCACGGGCCGGCCTATACAGTTTATCACCAATCTCTCGCAGATCGAACATCTCATCGATGGCTACATCACGACCAATGGCGCCTACTGCTTTGTGGGCGAGGACACCGTCAGTCGTCATGCTATTGATCCTGCTGACGTGCAAAAGATCTTGCAGGCCTGCGGCCGTTTCGACCGGGCTGCCGTCGTCGTTGGGCAGAAGACCATTGCCGTCTATAACCGTCAGCCCATCGTGGACAAGGCGTTCGGCGAGGGGCTGGGGCTGACAGACATCGACTTTGATGAGCTCAGTAACGTGCTCCGGCAGGACATCCTGCAGGTGACGCCGTTCATCACGGACGAGGAAGAGACTCAACTCATGCCCATGATTCCCCATTGCGTCGGTGCCCGTTGGACCAAGGAGTTCGTCGACATCACGCAGGAAAATGCCGATAAGGGCAAAGGACTCGTGGCGATGGCGGCCTATGAGCACTTTGGCATTGACGAGACGATAGCCTTTGGTGATGGTGGCAATGACATCCCCATCATCCGGCAGGCCGGTATCGGCGTGGCAATGGGCAATGCCACCGACAACGTCAAGGCTGTGGCTGACTACATCACCACGGCTGTTGACGACGAGGGCGTGAAGAATGCACTCATACATTTTGGCGTCATCAAAGGCTGAAAACAATACTTTTGGGATGCATACATATTGAAAATAACGTGAAAACGATGCTTCTTTAAGAAAAAAACAGTAATTTTGCGAGTAATATCATTAGATTAGGACATACATGGAAAAACTTGTTATCAATTCCTTGGAGGAGTTTGCTTCTCACGAGGGACAACAATTAGGTATATCAGAATGGCTACAGGTGGACCAAGACCGCATCAACCAGTTCGCCGATGCTACACTCGATCATCAGTGGATCCACGTTGATGTGGAGCGCGCCAAGAAGGAAAGCCCCTATAAGAGCACGATCGCCCATGGCTATCTGACCCTCTCGCTGCTGCCCTATCTGTGGGGACAGATCATCGAGGTGAACAATCTGAAGATGATGGTCAACTATGGTATGGACAAGATGCGCTTTGGCATACCCGTCATCACCGGCAGCCGTATCAGACTGAATGCCAAGCTCAACAAGATCGAAAACCTGCGTGGCATCTGCAAGGCTTATATCGGCTTTAAGATAGAAGTGGAAGGTCAACGTAAGCCCGCACTGCAGGGCGAGGCTCAGTTCCTCTATTATTTTGAATAGATCATGGATCATTTACCTAAAGACCCGGCAATGCTCGTCTCGGCAGTGAACATGCTGTTGCGCGACGAAGAGTTTGACTCGCTGTCAGAGCTTTGTTATTGTTTCAATTGTGAACCGGCCCATCTCAAACACTATCTTGCTGAGCATGGCTTCTCATGGAATGAACATCAGAAGCAGTTCAAGGAGTGCTGACCGATGTGTCTGCAGGAGATGGACTGAAGATTTCAACGTTTTCTTAATTCGGAATTATTTATGTGTGGAATAGTAGGATACATTGGCCAGCGTAAGGCCTATGACATATTGATTGGCGGACTCCACCGTCTGGAATACCGTGGCTACGATTCTGCCGGTGTGGCACTGATCAATGCCGAGGACCAACTCAATGTCTACAAGGCCAAGGGTAAGGTCGCTGACTTGGAGACGGCTGCCGCCGGCAAGGACTGCTCGGGCACGGTGGGTATCGCACATACCCGTTGGGCTACTCACGGAGAGCCTTCGGTGCGCAATGCCCACCCGCATGTGTCGGACTCCGGCAACATTGTCATTGTGCACAATGGCATCATAGAGAACTATGGCATCCTGCGCAAGCAGCTCGCCGAGAAGGGTTTCACCTTCAAAAGTGAGACAGATACCGAGGTGCTCGTGCAACTCATTCAGTATGCTCAGGACAAGCATAAGTGCTCACTGGCCGAAGCTGTGCGCCACGCACTGAACAAATGCATCGGTGCCTATGCCATCGCCGTGCTCGACCGCCGCGATCCCAATACGCTGGTGGCTGCCCGCAAAGGCTCACCGCTCGTCGTGGGCATCGGTAAGGACAACAGCGAGTTCTTTGTCGCCTCAGACGCTACGCCGATCGCTGGCTATACCCAGAAGGTCGTCTACCTCGATGATGAGCAGATCGTCGTGTGTCGGCCTGGCAAGGAACTGCAGATCATCGACTTGAAAAACCAGAAGGTGGATGTCAGCGTCAAGCAGATCGATATGGATCTCGACATGCTCGACCGTGGTGGCTTCCCCCATTTCATGCTCAAGGAGATCTTTGACCAGCCACGTTGTCTGCGTGACTGCATGAGCGGCCGCCTCTTCAACGACAAGGTCATCCTGTCGGCTGTGCGCAACAACCGTGCCCGTCTGCTCTCAGCCACACGCTTCATCATTGTGGCCTGCGGCACGAGTTGGCACGCCGGACTCATCGGCAAGCAGCTCATCGAACACTATTGCAAGATTCCCGTGGAGGTGGACTATGCCTCGGAGTTTCGTTATCGCGACCCCGTGATCCTGCCTACCGACGTGGTCATCGCCATCTCGCAGAGTGGTGAGACTGCCGACACGCTGGCTGCCATCAAGTTGGCCAAGGAGCGTGGCGCGTTTATCTTTGGCATCGTCAACGCCGTCGGCTCCAGTATCGCACGTGAGACCGACACCGGTATCTATATCCACGTAGGTCCGGAGATCGGCGTGGCCTCGACAAAAGCATTCACCGGTCAGCTCACCTGTCTGACGTTGCTCGCCCTGGCACTCGCCAACGCCAAAGGTACTGTCGGACACGATGAGTTCATCAGCCTCACGAAAGAGCTGGGTCAGATTCCTGACAAGATCGACAAGATGCTTAAGGAGAACGACTGTGTCAGGCAGTTGGCCCGCACCTATACTTACGCTACCAACTTCCTTTACCTCGGTCGTGGATGGAACTATCCCGTGGCATTGGAGGGAGCACTGAAGTTGAAGGAGATCAGCTATATCCACGCTGAGGGCTATCCGGCCGCAGAGATGAAGCATGGTCCTATCGCGCTGGTGGACAACATGATGCCTGTGCTCTTTGTAGCTACGCATCACGAAGGCTATGAAAAGGTTGTCTCCAACATGCAGGAGGTGAAGGCTCGCGGTGGCCGTATCATTGCCGTAGTCACTGAGGGCGACACAGAGGTGCAGAAGATCGCCGATGAGGTGATCAGCGTACCGCCGACATTGGCACCGCTGGCACCGCTGCTCACCGTGATCCCCTTGCAGCTGCTCGCTTACCACATTGCCGTGGAGAAGGGACTGAACGTCGACCAGCCGCGCAACCTCGCCAAGAGTGTGACCGTGGAGTAGGGCAGGGACAGCGCTCTCTTGCGTCTCTTCGTGTTTTTAAACAAGCAATTTAGTATATGCAATATTTCATTGTTATCAACGACGTACAGCAAGGTCCGTTCAGCATCGACGAACTGCGTCAGCGCAATATCACTTCCGACACGCTGGTATGGGCCGAGGGAATGCCGCAATGGACACCGGCCTGGCAGGTCGAGGAACTCCGTCCGCTCTTCTATGACGATGCTCAGGCGGCCCAGACCACTGCTGCTCGGCAGGGCCCGACGTCACCACCGTACGGAACTCAAAAGGGTGCGCAACCCGGCAACACGCCCGGCGGCAGCTACCACGAACCCGGTACGGGAGGTACTACGCCGCCTTATCAGCCGGAAAAGAGCAACCGCAAGAAGGTGCTCACCTATGTGGGCATCGCAGTGGCTTTACTGCTCCTGATCATGGCGATTACCAATCCGTCTAAGGATGAGCACCGTCAGGTCATCAAAGACCATATCACGGCTGGCTTCCACCGGGGACTGAGCGGCAATGACAACAGCGGTATTGCCTCACTGGCGTCTTCGATGATCTCGGCGTTGGCCGGTCCGGTCATCAATAGCGCTATCGACAACCTGTTGCAATACCACAACTATGTCTTCTGGTCGACGACAACGATTGACATTCCGGGTACCGGAGAGCAGCGTACGTCCTTGGGCGTCTTCGGTAAGGTGTTTACCTCTGACGAGGCTACCATCGCCGAGGCTGTGGCTAAAGCCACGGGTGACAAGGACGACAAGAAGGACACGACGACCACAACGATCTTCACCGGTGGCGACAACGACGGCGATGACAATGGTGGTGACGTCGCTACACAGGTCACCGATACCATTGTGTCGATGGGCAACAGGGTCGGTCGCACCGTCGTGCACCGTGTCAGCAGGGATGTCAGCAAGGAGATTAAAAAGGAAATCAACCAAAACGCTGACAGCGCAACGGCATCGGGACTCAACAAGATCGTTGATGCTGTGGAGAGTTTCCTCAAAGGCCTTTGATGCCTTTACGTTTCAAATAGAGACACAAAGAACACAGAGACGGCCTCACCCCCTAACCCCTCTCCGAAGGGAGAGGGGAGTGAAATGTTGGATAAACAATTCCAACACGAATTAAGAAGGGGAGGAAATAAAGGCTTCTATTGGTATATGGGTGTACGTTAGCCCTTTGCGTTCTCTGCGTTTTTGCGAGAATAAAACCTGCGAGTTGTTTTAGAGTTAACGCTACGCTACGCGGAATAAAGAAAAAACAAGTCCTCCCCTTTTGAGGAAATTGCAATACCCTTCTATCCCCCTTGAAGGTAATTACTCCCCTCTCCCTTTGGAGAGGGGTACGGTGGGGAGGCTTCTAAATCTTCTTGATTCCTTTGCGTGAGTCTTGCAAAATCGTTAACTTTGCAATATCGGTTATTACTTTGTTACAAAAAAGAGATTCTACTATGAAGAAAAGACCATTCCGATTTTTTCCATTGGCTTTTGCTGCTTTCTTCGCGGTGTCAGCGCAGGCTGAGGATCATCCGCTGTGGCTGCGGCATTGCGCCATCTCGCCAGACGGTGCGCAGATTGCCTTCTGTTATAAAGGCGACATCTTCACGGTGTCTGCCGCTGGTGGACAGGCGCGACAACTGACCTCAAACGCTGCCTACGACGGCAATCCCGTCTGGAGTCCCAACGGACAGCGGATTGCATTCATGTCTAATCGTGAAGGAAGCATGGACATCTATGTCATGAGTAAAGATGGAGGTACGCCCAAACGGCTGACAACGGACAGCGGCGACGAAACGCCGGTCACTTGGCGCGACAACAGTCATGTGCTCTTCTCTGCCGCATTGTGGACGGAGCCGAAGTCGATCATCTTCCCGTCGAGACAATTTCCGCAGGTCTATGAAGTCGACGTCAACGGCTCGCGTCCGGTGAAGTTTTCCGACATCACGATGGAAGACATGAATTTCAACGCCAAGGGACAGATCCTCTATCACGACAAGAAAGGCTATGAGGACACGTGGCGTAAGCATCATACTTCCCCCATCACACGTGACATCTGGCTCAATGACAATGGTAAATTCACGAAACTGACGTCGTTCAAAGGTGAGGACCGTAATCCGGTGTGGAACAGCAAGGGTGATGGCTTTTGGTATTTGTCCGAGCGGGACGGTACGTTCAACGTCTATCAACGGCCGTTGCATGGTAACAATACGACGCAGCTGACCCACTTCAGTGGCAATCCGGTGCGCTTTCTCTCAGTATCGAATGACGGCAAGCTCTGCTTCTCACAGAACGGGGAACTTTATACGCTCGTGCCCGGGCAGCAGCCACAGAAGGTTGAGGTCTCTATTGTCACTGATTCAAACGACAATGATGTGGTGCACCGCACGCTGACAAGTGGCGCAACGGAGTTCTGTCTCTCACCCTCTGGCAAGGAGATCGCGTTTATCGATCATGGCGATGTCTTCGTCACGTCGACCGACTATAAGACGACGAAACAGATTACCGATACGCCCGAGCAGGAGAGGAACCTCAGCTTCTCGCCCGATGGCCGCTCACTTGTCTACGCCTCTGAACGCAACGGTCTTTGGCAGGTCTATCTGACAAAGATCAAAGATGCCAAGGAGAAACAGTTTGCCTATGCCGGTGACTTGGTGGAAGAACAGCTCGTGAAAAGCGACCGGACATCGTTCATGCCGAAGTTCAGTCCTGACGGTAAGACGGTGGCCTTTGTTGAAGACCGCGGTACGCTGAAGTCTGTCGACGTGAAGAGCCACACGGTCAAGGCGCTCATGGACGGCAAAAACATCTTCTCTTATTCTGATGGCGATATTGACTATCAGTGGAGTCCTGACTCGCGCTGGATCATCACCAACTATATTGGTAATGGCGGATGGAACAATGCCGACGTTGCCTTGGTGCCCGCTGACGGTTCGCAAAAAGTTGTGGACCTCACGGAAAGCGGATACAATGACGGTGCGGCACGTTGGGCTTTGGGGGGAAAGGCTATCGCCTTTGCCTCAGACCGTGCCGGTTATCGCAGTCATGGCAGTTGGGGTGCTGAGCAGGATGTTTATCTGATGTTCCTGGATCTCGATGCTTATGAGCGGTTCCAGATGAATAAGGAGGAGAAGGAGCGCTTCGACGAGGCACAGAAAGAGAAGAAAAAGGAGGAGGATAAGTCAAAGGATAAGAAGAAAAACAAAAAAGGCAAGAGACCACAGAAGAAAGATGAGAAGGACACCAAAGTGATGCCTTTACGCTTTGACACGGAAAACTGCCGTGACCGTATCGTCCGTCTGACTGTCAACTCATCGGATCTTGGAGACTTTATCCTCTCGCCCGGTGGCGACACGCTCTATTATGAAGCTCGCTTTGAGGACGGTTATGACCTTTGGCGACACGAGATGCGCAAGGGAAAGACTACGTTGGTGATGAAGAAAGTCAATGGCGGCGATCTGCAGGCCGACAGTACTTTCAAGAGTCTCTTTGCCATCAGTGAAGGCAAGATCAAGAAGATCGATCTGGCAAAAAGCGAGATTAAGGATGTGGACTTTGAGGCACGATTCAACGACAAGCCTTATCAGGAGCGCCGCTATCTTTTTGATCATATCTGGCAACAGGTAAAGGATAAGTTCTATGATCTGAAACTGCATGGCGTCGACTGGCAAGGCTATCGCGACAACTATGCCCGCTTCCTGCCGTATATCAATAACAACTTCGACTTCAGTGAGATGGTCTCGGAGATGCTCGGTGAGCTCAACGCCTCGCATACGGGCTGCCGCTACTATCCCAACGGTGCATCGTTGCAGACAGCAGAGCTGGGTCTGCTCTATGACAGCCACTATCGGGGTGATGGACTGAAAGTGTCAGAGGTGATTAAGCGTGGCCCTTTTGCCGTGAGAAATACAGGCGTCACGCCGGGTTGTATCATCGAGAAGATCGACGGACAACGGATTCTCAGAGACTCAGACTATACATCACTGATGGACGGCCGGGCCGAAAAGAATCTTCGTGTGAGCGTTTATAATCCTAAAAATGGCAAGCGTTTCGACGTACAGGTGTGCCCGATCTCACGCGACGCGCAGCGTGAACTGCTCTACAAGCGGTGGGTGGATCACAACCGTGACCTCGTCGACTCGCTGTCGCATGGGCAACTGGCTTACGTGCATGTCAGGGCAATGGACAGCGAGAGCTTCCGTACGGTGTTCAGTGAATTGCTCAATGACAAGAACCGCAACCGCAAAGCAGCGATCATCGACGAGCGGCACAATGGCGGAGGATGGCTTCACGACGATCTCTGTACGCTGCTCAGTGGTAAGGAATATCAGGAGTTCATCGCCCACGGCAAGTACGTTGGACGTGATCCATGGAACAAATGGGTGAAACCTTCTTGCGTGATGATCTGCGAGGATGACTACAGTAATGGTCACGGCTTCCCGTTTGTGTATAAGACTTTGGGCATTGGCAAGCTCATCGGCACGCCGGTGGCAGGTACGATGACCGCTGTCTGGTGGGAGACGCTGATGGACCGCAGCCTTGTTTTCGGCATTCCACAGGTCGGCTGCCGTGATATGAACGGACAGTATGGCGAGAATCATCAGCTCGATCCTGACGTGGAAGTCTACAATACCCCCGAGGACTATCTCTGTGGAGACGACGAACAGCTCAAGAAGGCTGTAGAGACAATGATGAAATAACGACTTTGCTTCTTTCAAAGCTTACTGATTATCACGAATATAGCGGAGCTTAGCTTTGCTATATTCGTGGTTTCTTTTGTTCTCATCATCAATTTGGCTTCTATTTTCTACTCATGA
This sequence comes from Prevotella sp., assembly GCA_052355365.1. Lineage (GTDB taxonomy): Bacteria > Bacteroidota > Bacteroidia > Bacteroidales > Bacteroidaceae > Prevotella. The sequence goes on from DAWDCC010000005.1 coordinate 74,821, forward strand.
TTCGTGTTGAACATAGGTTCGATTACAGTTGAATATATCTGTGTTTCTTATTCAGCAATATGTGTGTTTCTTGTTAAACATACGCCTGATACTCATTATGTATATAAAAAAGGTGCTCTTGCCTCACGGCAAAAGCACCAAGCAAACTTAAACAACCAATAAAAGAAATAGATTGTCCTTGCTTATCGGATGAACAGAAGCTCGCGATACTTGGGCAGGGTCCAAAGTTCGTCGGCAACTACAAGCTCCAGCTTGTCGATCTGATAACGGATCGGCTGGAACTTCGACTCCACTGTATCGTGGTAGGCGACAGCCTTCTTGCGGGCATCTTCTATCTTATTTGCGACCTTCCGGGCATTGACAAGGTCTTCTACGCCCTTCTCAATGATGGAGGTACGCTCAGCAATTTCCTTAATGATCTTCAGGTTGCGCTCACTGAGTTTCTTGCCTTCCTCGGCGCCGAAGATGGCCATCATGTTCTCCACATTCTTGGCCAACTGGCTCTGATAGTGAGTGGCAACCGGAATGATATGGTTCATGCTCAGGTCCCCGAGCACACGAGCCTCGATCTGCAGCTTCTTGGTGTAGGTTTCCCATTTCACCTCATTACGTGCTTCGAGCTCGTTCTTCTTCATCACACCCATCGACTCAAACATCCTGATACTGGTATCGTCGAGGTAGCGGTCGAAGATTACCGGACAGCTTTTCTCTGTATCCAGTCCGCGCTTCTCAGCCTCAGCAACCCACTCGTCGCTGTAACCGTTGCCGTCGAAGTGGATAGGAGCGCAAGTTTTGATGTCAGAGCGCAGCACATCGATGATGGCAGAGAATTTGTCCTCGCCCTTGGCAATGATGGCGTCGACACGCTTCTTGAAGTCTGTCAGAGCTTCAGCGACAGCTGTGTTCAGCACGATCATAGCGCTGGCGCAGTTAGCCTCGGAACCTACAGCACGGAACTCAAAGCGGTTGCCGGTGAAGGCAAAAGGAGAGGTACGGTTGCGGTCGGTGTTGTCGCGCATAATATCAGGAATCTCAGGGATGTCAATCGTCACACCTTCTTTGCCCTTGATGTTGAACAGATCCTTCTTGTCAGCCTTCTCGATATGGTCAAGAATGTCGGATACCTGCTTGCCAAGGAAAGAGGAGATGATTGCTGGAGGTGCTTCGTTGGCGCCCAGACGGTGGGCGTTGGTAGCGCTCATGATAGAGGCCTTCAGCAGACCATTGTGCTTGTATACGCCCATCAGTGTCTCGACGATGAATACCATGAAGCGCAGGTTTTCCTCAGGAGTCTTGCCTGGACCGTGGAGCAACACGCCCGTGTCGGTAGAAAGACTCCAGTTGTTGTGCTTACCAGAACCGTTGATGCCGTCGAAAGGCTTTTCGTGAAGCAGTACCTGGAAGCCGTGCTTGCGGGCAACCTTCTTCATCAAGCTCATCAGCAACATGTTGTGGTCGACAGCCAAGTTGGTCTCCTCGAAGATAGGAGCGCACTCAAACTGGTTAGGTGCAACCTCGTTGTGGCGTGTCTTGCAAGGAATGCCAAGCTCAAGGGCCTGGATTTCGAGATCCTTCATGAAAGCCTGTACACGCTCAGGAATCGTTCCGAAGTAGTGGTCGTCCATCTGCTGATCCTTGGCAGAGCTATGACCCATCAGTGTGCGGCCGGTCAGCACGAGGTCAGGACGTGCAGCATAGAGGTCCTCGTCGACGAGGAAGTACTCCTGCTCCCATCCCAGATTGCTGATACACTTCTTCACGTCGGGATAGAAATAATGACAAACATCGGTTGCGGCAACGTTCACGGCGTGGAGGGCGCGCAGCAGAGGTGCCTTGTAGTCAAGGGCCTCACCGGTGTACGAAATGAAGATCGTCGGGATACACAGTGTGTCGTCAATGATAAACACAGGTGATGTAGGATCCCATGCTGAATAACCACGTGCCTCGAAAGTAGAGCGGATACCACCGGAGGGGAAGCTGGATGCGTCAGGCTCCTGCTGAACGAGCAGCTTGCCGGAGAACTCCTCAATCATTCCGCCTTTGCCGTCATGCTCGATAAAAGCATCGTGCTTCTCAGCGGTACCCTCTGTCAGAGGCTGGAACCAGTGAGTATAGTGTGTGACACCATTCTCGTCAGCCCACTGCTTCATGCCTGCTGCTACAGCGTCGGCAATGCTGCGGTCGAGCTGTGCACCGTTGTCGATGACATCAATGAGCTTGTCATACACTTTCGACGGAAGATATTTGTACATCTTCTGACGGTTGAACACTTTCTTGCCGAAGAACTCTGAAGGACGTTCTACCGGAGAGATGACCTCAACGGGCTTTCTGCGCGATGCCTCAGCGACGGCATCAAATCGTAAATTAGTCATATTTCTTAATGTTGATGTTAAAGTTCTTGTATAGTGGTAGTGCCTCGTTGAGGAGGTCACCACATTGATTTTTTGTTTTTATTATGCAGGTTGTTCCTGCAAATGGTTGAGAGTTATGGATGCAGTGTGAAGCCGCAAACGAAGTAAGCCTTCTGTGTGCTGGGGTTGGCATATATGCCTGCGAAGACCGGGATAGAGAAGGAGTTGGTGATCTCGATGTCCTTGCTGGCTTTCAATCCCAGGTTGGTGACTGCAAAACCGTCGGCTTTGGCGTAGAACGAAGTACGGTAAGGTACGGCACCTACTGTCGCTGTCCAGTCGAGAGAAGCCAATTTGAAGGGTGCGGTCAACTCTACATAGGACGAATAGGCTCTGTCGCCGTCTTTGTTCACTCCGTCGTTTCCGGCGAAGTTGGTATACCAGTTGACTGCCAACGGGCCAAAGTCATAACCGATGTTTCCTTCAAATACATGGCTCGTCTCGTGAGCCTTGTATGCGAAGTACTTGTCGTTGGGTGAGTTGAACCAGTAGTCTGTCACGCCGATGTGGAAACCTCCTACCGTGTATGCAGCTGTGAGGTCGAACTCCTTGGTGTCGTCTTTGTCAGACAGTCCTACGTTGCCCCATGCAGATAGAGAAAAACCTTTGTAAGCTACGCCCAGTGTTGGCTGGACGCTCACGTCGCCTAAGTCCTGTCCACGCCAGATGTACTGGTTGACAACATCGGTACTGATCGTACCTTCTACTTTGTCCTGAGCCTTTGCTGTGAGCGCTGTCATGGCAATGGCAGCCAGACACATCATTCTTCTTACCTTTTTCATAACGACTTATTTTTAATGGTTCATATTGTGGCAGTACCGTCCCGAAAGACCCTCTGCCATTTTCTCTCACTTGCGTTTCTCTCGGTTTTCTCTTTAAGACCGATGTCTTACGACATGTATGTCTCTTTCTGCATCTGCAACATCTCGCTGCTTCTTGCGTCTCTGGCTGTATTCCAGATATGTCTTAGTTCTTCAGTGACCACTCTGCGATGCGACGCATAGCCTCGCGTACGTCTTCACGATTGCCGAAGGAAGTCAAGCGGAAATAGCCTTCACCACTTGGACCGAAGCCCACACCCGGTGTACAGACAACGCCGCATCCATAGAGGAGTTGCTCGAAGAACTTCCAGCTGTCCATGCCATCGGGCGTCTTGACCCACAGGTAAGGAGCGTTGACACCGCCATAAACTTTATAGCTGAGCTTGCTGAGCGTCTCGCGCATGATCTTCGCGTTCTCCATATAGTAGTCAATGGTCTCTTGGATCTGCTTCTTGCCCTCCGGTGTGTAGATGGCCTCAGCAGCGCGCTGGCTGATATAGCTTGTTCCGTTGAACTTTGTGCTCTGTCGGCGATCCCATAACTGATTGAGATTGACGCGCTGCTTACCGTCTACGGTCACGGCTGTCAACTCTTTCGGAATGATCGTATAGCCGCAACGCACACCCGTGAAGCCTGCTGTCTTACTGTAGCTGTGGAATTCTATCGCACATTTGCGTGCTCCCTTGATCTCATAGATAGAGTGTGGAATCTCCGGATCAGTGATATATGCTTCATAAGCGGCATCGTAGAAGAGGATGGAATCGTTGCGTAGTGCAAAGTTCACCCATTTGCGAAGTTCCTCTTTCGGAAGCACCGTACCTGTCGGGTTGTTGGGGTAGCACAGGTAGATCATATCTACGTGGCGGTCAGGAATCTGTGGCACGAAGTCGTTTTCTGCCGTGCATGGGAAATAAGTGACATCCGTCCATTTGCCATTCTCGAAGACTCCTGCACGTCCGATCATTGCGTTGGAGTCTATATAGACGGGATAGATAGGATCTGTCACGCCGATGTTATTGTCCCAGCGCAGGATTTCCTGGATGTTTCCGGTGTCGCTTTTGGCACCGTCGTTGATGAAGATCTCATTGAGATCGATGTGGATTCCTCTTGGCAGGAAATCGTTTTTCTGAATAGCTTCACGCAGGAAGTCGTAACCTCTCTCCGGTCCGTAGCCACGGAAAGTAGCCTTGTTGGCCATTTCCTCCACCGCTTTGTGCATGGCTTCGATGACCACCGGAGCCAAAGGACGCGTCACGTCGCCAATACCCAGGCTGATCACCTTGACCTTAGGATGCGACACCTTGAAGGCGTTGACCCTTTTAGCTATGTCGGCAAACAAGTAGTTGCCGGGTAACTTCAGGAAGTGTTCGTTTACTAATGCCATATTCTTGAATTCCTTTTATGTTGTTTGTTAAGTTTGTCCTTATCGTTTCCTATGCCTTTTTGGGGAGTTTTCTGTACCTCTCTCAGTGTCAGTTTATTTCTCTTCTGGCAAATCTATCTCTCCCTCAAAGACGAAGGCTGCCGGTCCGGTCATATATACATGGTTGTCGTTGGGATTCCATGTGATGTCAAGATCTCCGCCGTCCATGGCGATGATAGAGTGCTTGTCGCTGACACCGAGCTTTGCGGCGGCTACGGCTGTGGCACATGCTCCTGTGCCACAAGCCATTGTGATGCCGCTGCCCCGCTCCCAGACACGGGTGCGAAGCTTGCCTTGACCCACCAACTGTGCAAACTCTATGTTGCATCGCTGTGGGAAGGCTTCCTCTCTCTCCAATATCTTTCCTAACGTTGTGATATCCATGTTCTCTACATCGTCCACGAAGATGACGTAATGTGGGTTGCCCATGCTTACGAAGAGGCTTTTGAACTCTCCTTCTTCCGTACGTAGGATGTGGTCAGCCAAGGCCTTGATGCTGTTCAGCTCCTCAGGTGTGTGCCCTGTATATTGCTCTTTGACATCAAAGGCAGGCTCTAACATATCTACTGTGACGCTCTCCACTTTACCTGCTTTCAGGTGCAGGCTGAGGACCTTCACGCCGGAGAGTGTCTCCAATCTGATCTTAGTCTTACCGGTGATACCTTTCTCATATAGATACTTGGCGATGCACCGGCTGGCATTGCCGCACATCATTGCTTCAGAACCATCGGCATTGAAGATACGCATCGAATAGTCGGCTTTCTCCTCATCCTTCGGTTTGCCTATGAGCACCAGTCCGTCGCTGCCAATGCCTGTGTGCGGTTTGCTCCATGCAATGGATGCTGCGCTCGGGTCGGGGATATTATATAATAAGGTGTTGACGTAAATATAGTCATTACCAGCCCCGTGCATCTTGGTGAAGTGAATGGTCTTTGACATAATGAAGCAATTTATTTCTTATTGATTGACTTAATGTTTTGAATACGTTGCAAAGTTAATACAAAAAGATAGAACTGCAAAGAGTTGTACGACATTTTTTAGAAACTTTTTCTATAAAAGTATTGAATTGTAATGTCTGAAGCTGAAAATCATTACAATTTATCAATGAAACTACCATTTTATATGGCATTTTGCAAGCAATTAAAAAAATAACGATAACAAAAAGAGAATTATCGATTGTCTATATAAACAAAATGTATTAACTTTGCAGTCGAAAGATTACAATACGTAAGCAACCGTAAGTTTAACCATAAAGAAAGGTAAGTTATGAAGAAGATTGAAGCGATCATCCGTAAGACTAAATTTGAGGATGTAAAGGAAGCATTGCTTGCTGCTGACATCGAATGGTTCTCCTATTACGATGTCCGTGGCGAGGGCAAGATGCGCCAGGCCCGAATCTATCGTGGCGTGATGTACGATACGAGCAGTATCGAGCGTGTGTTGATGAATATTGTCGTGCGTGACAAAAACGTCGACAAGACTGTGAAAGCCATCACAGACGCCGCACGCACAGGTGAGATCGGTGATGGACGTATCTTCATCATTCCGGTTGAGGACACTATCCGCATCCGCACCGGCGAGCGCGGAGACATTGCCCTGTACAACGCAGAGCAGGAGAAGTAACGCTTCTGCACGCTTTCTTTCCTAAATATAAAGAAGGTGGAAGAAATAGAGAGAACATAGAAACATAATGAGGGTAACAAAAAATCGATCGTATTATGACAGTTCAAGATTTAAGCATTTCTATAGATACCGTATGGATGCTGCTTGCAGCCATGCTCGTATTCTTCATGCAACCAGGTTTCGCCTATTGTGAGGCGGGTTTTACCCGGCGTAAAAACACCACAAACATCCTGTTTAAGAACTTCGTCGACTTCATGCTGGGCTCTGTGCTCTTCTGGTTTGTCGGTTTCGGCTTTATGTTCGGTTCTGATGGCCAGGGCTTCATCGGCATGCCCAACTTCGGCGATCTCTCTTTCTACCACAATGCCAATGGTCTGCCTACAGAAGGCTTCCTGATGTTCGAGACCGTTTTCTGTGCCACATCGGCCACGATCGTTTCCGGTGCTATGGCTGAGCGTACGAAATTCAACATGTATGTTGTCTATTCGTTCTTCATCTCTTTGATCATCTATCCTGTCGAGGGTCACTGGACCTGGGGCGGCGGCTGGCTTTGCAACGCTGCTGACAGCAGTTTCATGATGAACACCTTCGGTCATGCATTCCATGACTTTGCCGGTTCCACTGTTGTGCACTCTGTCGGCGGTGTGCTGGCTTTGGTAGGTGCCATCTTTCTTGGTCCCCGTTTGGGCAAGTATCGCAAGGACGGCAAGAGCAACGCTATTCCGGGTCACAGCCTGACGTTGGCTTCTCTCGGCGTGTTCATCCTCTGGTTTGGATGGTTCGGTTTCAACCCGGGCTCTCAGCTTGCAGCAAGTGGTCAGGTCAACCGTGAGGCTATCAGCCATGTATTCCTGACAACCAACATGGCAGCAGCTTGTGGCGGTCTGGCCACCATGTTCCTCACTTGGGTCAAGTATGGCAAGCCTTCCTTCTCATTGACACTGAATGGTATTCTTGCTGGTTTGGTAGGTATCACAGCTGGTTGCGACTGCGTGTCAGTGGTTGGCTCTATCATCATCGGTTGCTGCTGCGGTATTGCACTTCCGTTTGCTGTTGAGTTCATCGACCAGAAACTTCATATCGACGACCCTGTCGGTGCCAGCTCAGTGCACTGGGTGAATGGTGTCCTCGGTACTTTGCTGACCGGTCTGTTCTCTACCAGTGAGGGTGCCTTCTACGGCCACGGCTTCGGATTCCTTGGTGCAGAGGCCTTCGGCGTACTCTGTGTAGATGCTTGGGCTGTCGCCTGCGGTATCGTACTCTTCTGGACCATCAAACACACTGTCGGACTCCGTGTTGACAAGCGCGTGGAGGAAGAAGGACTTGACATCTACGAGCACGGAGAATCAGCATTTAATCTCTAATTGAAAAACACACCTCCCAGGGTATCCACACTACGGTGACTGTTGCTCTTGGGAGTTTCAACGTATACATTCACAAACTTAACAGCTTTTACAACCATGTGTGGAATAGTAGGAATTTTCAACATTCAGGAGCAGACCCCTGATTTGCGCCAGAAGGCGTTGCGTATGAGTCAGAAGATCCGTCATCGCGGACCCGACTGGAGTGGTATCTACACCGGCGCTTCAGCCATCCTCTGTCATGAGCGACTGAGCATTGTAGACCCGGAGAGCGGCAAGCAGCCGCTGTTCTCGCCTGACAAGAAGGAAGTGCTCGCCGTGAACGGTGAGATCTACAATCATCTCGACATCCGGGCCTCCTTTCCCGACTATGCTTTCCAGACGGGTAGCGACTGCGAGGTGATCCTGGCCCTGTGCCGTCAGTGGAAGGAGAAAGCACGCTCGCTGACGTCTGCCGAGGCTTTGCATGCTTCCATCGTCAGCATGATAGAGAAGCTCAGTGGCATCTTTGCCTTTGCCCTCTATGATGCCGAGGATGGCTCGTTCCTCGTAGCCCGCGACCCGATCGGCGTGATACCTCTTTATATAGGTTATGATCCCGACGGAAAAGTGTATGTCGCCAGCGAGCTGAAGGCCTTGGAGGGACAGTGCGATCATTACGAGCCCTTTCTGCCCGGTCACTATTATTGGAGCAAAGACCCGGGCATGAAACGCTATTATCACCGCGATTGGATGGATGGAAAGACACGCCAGCAGAGCGCTCTGTCCTATGGTCAGGCCGTTGAGGAGATCCGTCAGGGACTGATGTCTGCCGTGAAGCGTCAGTTGATGAGCGACGTGCCTTACGGTGTGCTGCTCTCCGGCGGACTGGACTCTTCTGTGATCTCTGCCATTTCCGAGCGTTTCTCTTCCACACGTGTCGAGGAGGGAGGCGAGACCCGTGCCTATTGGCCCCGCCTACACAGCTTTGCTGTCGGCTTGAAAGGTGCGCCGGACTTGGCCAAAGCAAAACTTGTCGCTGACTATATCGGCACCGTTCACCACGAGATCAACTATACCATTCAGGAAGGTCTTGACGCCATCCGTGACGTGATCTACTTCATCGAGACCTATGATGTGACCACCGTGCGTGCTTCTACGCCGATGTATCTCCTGGCCCGTGTCATCAAGTCGATGGGTATCAAGATGGTGCTTTCGGGCGAAGGTGCTGACGAGATCTTCGGTGGTTATCTCTATTTCCACAAGTGTCCGTCACCGGAGGAGTTCCACAGGGAGACCGTGCGCAAGCTGTCCAAACTCTATCAGTACGACTGTCTGCGTGCCAACAAGAGTCTGGCTGCGTGGGGTGTAGAGGGTCGTGTGCCTTTCCTCGACAGGGAGTTCCTGGATGTAGCCATGACGATTGATCCGAGTTACAAGATGTGTCCGGGCAAGACGATCGAGAAGAAGGTAGTGCGCGACGCGTTCACCGACATGCTCCCCGAGGAAGTGGCTTGGCGCCAGAAAGAGCAGTTCTCCGATGGTGTAGGCTACAGTTGGATCGACACATTGAAGCAGATTACCGCTTCTGCTGTCAGCGACGAGCAGATGGCGCACGCTGCTGAGCGTTTCCCGATCAACCCGCCACGCAACAAAGAGGAGTATTACTATCGCTCCATCTTTGCCGAGCACTTCCCCAGCGACTCTGCCGCGCGCTCAGTGTCCAGCGTGCCGAGTGTCGCCTGTTCCACTGCTGAAGCCCTCGCTTGGGACGAGTCATTCAAAAACATGAATGAGCCCAGCGGTCGGGCCGTCAAAGATGTACATGAGGACGTTGAGTAATCGTTGTTGTATAGTTGCAGGTATATTTCCTTCAATAGTAAGATTCGTTTTCAAGGATACATACGTAAAAGAGGCTGCATCCGTTAGGCTGCAGCCTCTTTCTTATGGTCTATAGCCATGAGCAAGCTTTACCCAGCTTTGCTTAGTCTTCTTATACTTGTTTTGTTTTCAGTCCCAGAGCCTTTGCTTTTTCCTGCAACAGTGTCATGAGGGGCTCACGCTCGTTGGGCACGGTGTTGTCGAGGACAGCCTGCTTCAAGGCTTGCTTGAGCTGGCCGACCTCTCTTGAAGGCTTCAAGTCGAACATCTCCATGATCTCATTGCCGTCGATGCATGGCTGCAGCAGACGCTTGTAGTCCTTCTCTTTCAGGTCCGTGATCTTCTCACGCACCATGCGGAAGTTCTCCAGTAAGCGCTGCTTGCGCTGACTGTTCTTGCTGGTGATGTCGGCTTCGCAGAGCATCATCAGGTCGTCGATGTCGTCGCCGGCGTCATTGACCAGTCGTCTGACGGCACTGTCGGTGACCTCTTCGTCAGCGATGACAATGGGACGCATGTGCAAGTCCACCAGCTTCTGCACATATTTCATCTTTATGTCCATCGGCAGTTTCATGCGACGGAAGATCGCCGGCACCATCTTGGCACCGACATAGTTGTGATTGTGGAAGGTCCAGCCCTGCGCGTCGTCCCACCGTTTGCATTTTGCCTTGCCGACATCGTGCATCAGTGCTGCCCAGCGCAGCCAGAGACGGTGTTCGTCGAGATGCTGCAAGTCGGTTTTCCACTCCTCTTTTTGCTTCTCGTCGGCCTCCTTGCCCTGAAGCTTCTCCACGAGATAGCTTCGGCGCTCGTCCTGTCGGCGGCATACGTTGTCGAGGACTTCGAGGGTATGGTAGAAATTGTTTTTATGGGCACGGCCCTTGCGTGTCTCCACGTTGTCGAGCGCGGTGAGCTCAGGGAGAATCAGTGTGAGCAGACCCGCACGGTGCAGGTCCACGAAGCCACGGCTGGGTTGGTCGGCGAGGATGATCTTGTTGAGTTCCTCCTCGATGCGCTCCCCGCTGATGATCTTCAGCCGTTCGGCGTTGCGTGTCAGTGCGTCGAAGGTCTCGTCTTCGATATAGAACTTCAACTGCGTGGCGAATCTCACGCAACGCATCATGCGCAGCGGGTCATCGGAAAAGGTGATGTCAGGGTCGAGTGGTGTGCGGATGACGCCGTCCTTCAGGTCAGCGAGTCCGTCGAAAGGATCGACAAGCTCGCCAAAACGGTCGGCATTGAGGCAGACGGCCAGCGCGTTGAAGGTGAAGTCGCGTCGGTTCTGGTCGTCCTCCAACGTACCGTCCTCGACATGCGGCTTACGGCTGTCGTGGCTATAGCTTTCCTTGCGGGCACCTACAAACTCCACCTCAGTGTCGCGGTATTTGACTTGTGCGGTGCCGAAGTTGCGGAAGACGCTCAGATGGGCGGCGCGACCGAGTCTGTTTTTCAGTGTTTGCGCCACGTCGATGCCGCTTCCGACGACGACCACATCGATGTCGTTGGACGGTCTTTCAAGGAAGAGGTCGCGCACATATCCTCCTACGACGTAGCACTCTACGCCGAGGCCGTCGGCCACCTCCGATATGGTGTGAAAGATCTTTTTGTCGAGCAGCATAGCCAGCTCGTCGTCACTCAGCATTCTCATATTTTTCCTTTTAAGGTGCAAAGGTACAGCAAACCGAATACAATACAAAGAAAAAAATAAGAAAATTCTTTTTTTATATCTCACACGGAGACATAGAGAAGGCTTCGCCTTGTAGAGTATAAGTCTGTTACTCTGTCTTTTCTTGTTAACGCTCCGCTACGCGAAATAAAGAATATAACCGAATATTTTGAAAATATATTCTCGATATTCGTTCATCTTCGTTATTCCATCGAAGATGGAGCGTTAAACTTCAAAACAGTGCTTCTTCAAAGAACGTGAGGACTCACACCTTCCCGTTCTTTTCGCGTGTACTTTCTTCTAATCGCACACGAGTCATTCCCGTTTTTTTCTCTCACACAATCGGAAATCCCCACAAAGAATAGGGATTTCCCTTTGCGACTTTGAAGTCTATCTCTTAATTTTGCAACCATCAGATAGGAATCTCAATCAACCATTAAAAGTATAAGACCATGAAAGAACGTATTCTCTCTTCTGCCATTGTTGCCCTGGGCATCGTATTGCTCGGCATCTTCCTGAAAGCAGGTATGGACAACTTCACGGAGAAAGACCGCAAGGTCACCGTGAAAGGATTGGCCGAGAAGGAGGTCAAGGCCGACAAGGTAACGTGGCCGATCATCACCAAGGAAATCGGCAACGACCTGCCTGAACTCTATGACCGCATCGCTGCCAAACAGAAGACCATCCGGCAGTTCCTGCTCTCCAATGGCATTCAGCCCAGCGAGATCAGCACCGGAGCGCCAAAGGTGATCGACATGAACGCGGAACAGTATTCAGGCAACGACAAGCCTTACCGCTACAATGTTACGGTGGTGGTGACCGTCACCTCAACGCATGTCGACCATGTGCGCCAGATCATCGCGCGCCAGGGCGAGTTGCTCAAGCAGGGTGTCGCCGTGGTGGCTGGTGACTACGACGCGGCCAACAACGTCAGCTATCAGTTGACTTCATTCAAGAAGATGAAGCCGCAGATGATGACAGAGGCCATCGAGAATGCCGAGCAGACGGCTCAGCAATTCGCCAAGAACAGCCATTCCAAGCTCAACAAGATCGTCAGTGCTGATCAGGGGCAGTTCTCCATTGACGACCGCGACGCCAACACTCCTTACATCAAGCGCGTGCGCGTCGTCACCACCGTCACTTACTCGCTGAAAGACTAAAGGCCTGTTGAAAGGCTACTTGTTGAAGAAACTGACAAAAAAACGGCTCTGAGAATTCAATTCTCAAAAACAAGTCGTCCTTTGCTCGGATTTTCGTGAATTTTTAGCGGTTTTTCTTAACTGTCTGATTGATAAGAAGATAACTGCGTTTTGCCGAATTTGGTATAGCAAGAAAGGCGCTTTGACGAGAAATTCTCTAAAGAATTTCTCGTCAAAGTGCCTTTCTGATGCTGTCATCTCGGTAGTTTGATGTGATCATCTCGGTAGTTTGACCTTGTCATCTCGGTAGTTTGATAGGGTCAGCAAGCCTTTTTGATAGTGAGCGCATCGTTTTTTCATCTTTCGAAGCCACAAATTTGGCATTTTCCTCATTGCGGCTTCTCTAGATTGTATTTTCAGGATGAGGTTCTTTTGTCAATACGTTTCAGCATTGATCCGTCTTTCTGGTTTACAAGACATCCACTACGATAGGTGGTCATGAATATTGTGGATCGTGAAGATAATGGCCATGTTGAGAGGCAATATTCAGGCGAGGAGCCCGTTGTATTGAAGTTGGCTTCGGCAGTCGCGACACACTCATCAAGTAATCATTGATGCAGCTTGTCGCTTAACTGCCCAATGCCTTTACACGTTTTATACATTATTGTTATATGATGCGGCAGATTATCAACCATTTTACCGACGACGACCTGTACAAGTTCACGATGTGCTGCGCTGTCATCGACAACTATCCACGCGCATGGGTGAAGTATGAATTCAACGACCGTGACAATACCGTCTATCCCAAAGGGTTTGCCGACCTTGTCATGGAGCAGGTGGGCTATCTGGAACAGCTCACCATCACCGACGAGGAGATTGCTTTCATGCGTCGCAAATGCTATTATCTTCCCGACTGGTTCTATATCTATCTGCGCGGCTTCCGCTTCAGCCGCAAGTGGGTTCACGCCCGGCAGGACGAGGACGGGCATTTGCACATAGAGTTTGAGGGCGTTTGGGCAGAGACTATATTGCTGGAGGTGAAAATGCTTGCCATCGTTTCAGAGCTGTACTACATCGTGCGCGGCGAAGAAGATAGGTTTGATTATGACGCATATTACCCAAAAAGCTACCACAAGGCGGAGCGGCTGCTCGCTGCCGGATGTACTTACTCCGACTTTGGTACACGCCGCCGTGCGTCATTCCAAGCTGAGGACACTGTGGTCAGAGCCATGAAAGACTGCCAGGAGGCACGCGACTGGAAAGGCCGATTCGTCGGTACGAGCAACGTCTATCTCGCCATGAAGTACGATTTGACGCCTGTCGGCACGATGGCGCACGAGTTCATAGCAGCCATAGGAGGTATGTATGGTCCGCAGATGGCCAACCACATCGCCATGAACGCCTGGCGACACACCTTCAACGGAGCGCTCGGCACCTTTCTCTACGACACCTTCGGCTGGAACATCTTCTCTCTGAACTTCTCCGAAGACTTTGCCAACCTCTTCAAGGGCCTGCGCGTTGATTCCGGCGATAATCTGGAGCAACTGCAAAAGATTTGTACCAAATACCGGAGTTTAGGTATTGACTCCAAGTCGAAGCAGGTCATTTTTTCCAATGCTCTGGACACCGACCGTGCCATAGCTTTGCAGCAAGAAGCGGAGAAGTATGTGCAGCCGTCGTTTGGCATTGGCACACACTTTACCAATGACTTCGACGGCATCCGCCCGATGAACATCGTCATCAAGCTCATAGCAGCTAAGATTACCGAGTCGTGGCCGTTCTACAACGACACCTGCAAGATCAGTGAGGACACAGGCAAGCACACTGGCAATCCGGAGGTGATCCGTCGCTTCATGGAGGCACTGCACCTTTGAAAGGTAAAAAAGTAAAAGGGTAAAAAAGTAAAAAGTTACTTTTATTATTTCACAATTATCTTTTTACCGTTGACGACAACAATGCCTTTGTAGTGCTCATCGACTCGCTGACCTTTGAGGTTGTAGCGGATGTCGCTGGACTGACGCTGATGGAGCGTCACAGCTTGGATAGTCGTTGGTGTCTTCGTTTCGACGAATAGCAGTGGCATCGTGCCTTGTTGTTTAGCATAGCAGCCAAACGAGGTGTGTGCGCTCGAATACTGTATCCAGTGGTTGGTTGCCGATACAATTTTCCATGTGTTGTCGCTGTTGGGCGTGAGTGTCCACAGAGCTGTTGCGGAGGGAGAGCTTGTGACGTTGAAGTTCTGGTATCGATTATCGTTATAGTAATATTGGTTGTTGCTGTCCACAATATAGTACTTGTCGTCGCTTTGCTGTGTGATGATGAAAGCGTTGGCTTTGCTGCTTACCGTGATCTGCTTCTGATCGTTGACGGTCACGTCTATTGTAGACAGATAGCCATACTTACTACTGATAGGCTTGGCGGCAATATAATTGCTTCCGCTCTGTGCCACGATCAGATAGCTCTTGCCCGATTCTACCTTATCGGCCTGCACGAAAGTATACTTGTCCTCGCTTGGCGGAGTCACTGGCTGTGAAGGTTCTTTGAGATAGCGGTTGTCGTCGTCGGCCGTAGTGATGGAAGTCTCTGGGGTGAATGCTATGTCAGTACTGTCGCCCCAAACATACTCAGCCAAGTGCGGAGAGTCGATGAGCAGGTTGCGGTTGCCCTCGATATTGGCCACCGCATTGTTGCGTACACGCTCCAGGCTGTCGACCTTGTCAGTCTTGCTCCATTGGATGTAGAGCGTGGTAGCCCACGACTTCATACCGGGATAGTCGTTGTTGGCCATGGTCTTCAAGCCGTCACCTGCGAACGTTAAATCGCTGTATGCAATTGCCATGTACATATAGCTGCGAGCGAAGTCGCCTTTATAGATGTCACCGGGCTCCCAGCACTGCACGCCGGACTGTCCGTCGATCGTTCCTGTACCTACTTTGTCAAAGCCCTTATCCTCTGTTTTGATCTTGGTCACCACGCCCATAGGAAAGTTACCCTTGGATGTGTTGGCTTTGGAATCAGAAGGATAGAGGTTATACAGGTCTTTGTAGGCATTATTCTTGTCACCTCCCCACCAACTCTTTGGGAAGGAGTGCTCGATATTCATGCCGTCAAGAGCTTGCCCAGTATTATTATTAGAGAAATAGAACTTGCCGGAGCTGTAGCGGTTGTAGCATTCGTTGGTCTTCGGATCCCGGTCTGTGTACCAGAACCCCCACCAAGTACATTGATTTCCGCTACCGTAGCTGAGTACCTTTTGGGGTTTCAGAAGTGGGTGCAACGCCGTTTTGAGTTCAGCACCTTTCTTGCCTTTCAGCGTCTGCGCGTACTTGATGAGCTCAGCGCGGTTGATGGCGTAGGTGGAAGACGAGCCGCAAAGAAGTAGTGCAGCCGCGAGAAGGTAATGTTTTAATGTCATGTTGTTATGGATATTACTTTTTTACTTTTTTACTTTTTTCCTCATTCGTCGAGTATCGGCAGCAAAGTGGCATCGTCGCCCTCTTTCACGAGCGGATTGACATAGCCCAAACTCTTGAGCTTGCCTTCGCCACTGATCGTGAACGCGGGTGCGCCGGTAGGTTCACCGCCAACCATGTTGTAGAAATAGAGGTGATATGTTCCTGATTTCTGCGTGCCGATGATGAGATAGTCAAACGATGAGCTGCCCACGAAGTAGCGGTTGCTGACAAAAGTGATCTCCTCGTCGGCAGGAATGCCTTGCAGCGAGAGTTGCTTCTCAGTCTCTTCCTGTACGAGATTATAACTGTAGAGCTTATTGTTGTCGACAGCGTAGCCGATAGTTGCCGTGCGGCTGTTGAGGGCGCGCAGGGAAGCTTTGGCAAAATGACTGTCAGGACTGATGGCGCGCACACTGCTGACGGTGGCTTTCGTCATGGCGCATTCGATGGCATAGAGCAGTTTCTTTGACGTGTCGTTGTTGTCCTGCAAGAGGAAATAAGTCTTGCCGTCGGCAGCCTCGCAGAAGCCACCGGCGAAGTCGACCAGTGTGCCATCGGCTTCTTTCAGCGGATCTAAGCCTTGCGCGGCGCGCTGTTGGTTGAGGGCTTCGAGCTCTTTCTGCAATTTGTTTTGATAATAGTGCATCAAGTCCTGGTTGTTGCTGATGCTGTTGATGTAGGCATCGTCCCAGTTCTTTCCGGTATGGTCGATCATGAACTGGTGTTTCACCTTGCCCCAGTTGCCGAACCAATACCACATCAGGCTGCTGAAGTCGCGCCATACTGATATATAATAAGGTGTATGGTTCTAAATGGAAAAACAATTAGAAGGTGAGCGTGACGGGCCCTGCACATTGCGGGCATAGGGATAGCTGGTGCCTCGCTCATACTTGACCGACGACCAGTAGAACAGATCAGAAGCGTTGATGCCAAAGACGAGAGACTCCAATCCCGTGTGGTGTTGCAACCAACTATTGTTCCAGCGATATTGCAGGCTGACGCTCTGCAGTTCCAATACACGGTCGTCGAAGACATAGCGTGACGTGGCGTGCGGTGTGGTCGTCTCATCGTCGAAGTTGCGGAAGAAGGTCTCGTTGCCGGGATGCATCCAGCGCGAGGAGAGCACACGCTCATCAACGTTCTTTGAGCCGATGACGTTCTTGGTCACTTCCACGCGGTCGCGCAGCGTAGAGTTGTAGAGCTTGCCGCCCCAGTGATAGCCGAAGGATACGTTGAACGTGAAGTCGTGCCACATCACCATCGTGCGGAAGTTGCCGCGCCACAATGGTTGCGAGGGGCCGAGATAGACTTTGTCGCTTGCGCTCCATGTGCTGGTGAGGTTGCTACTACGATCGTAGAATACCTCCTGACCGGTACTGGGGTCTATGCCAGCTGAGCGTACAGCATAGATGGCATTGAGTGGGCGACCCTCATAGAAGAGATTGCTCACGTCGACATTCTGCGCGAGATATTGCTCGTTTTGGTTTTTAATGGCATCAGAGAGCTTGATGATCTTGTTCTTGTTGTAGACCATCTGTCCGCCGACCATCCAGTTGAGGCGCCGCTTGCTGTCACGGATGATGTAGGCGTTGAGCGATGCCTCGAAACCGTTGTTGCGCATCTTGCCCACGTTGGCCGTGTACTGCGAGATACCGCTGCTCAAGGGCAGGTCCATGGCAGAGAGCAGGTTGCTCGTGGTCTTGATATAGTAGTTGAATTCAGCGGTGACGCGGTTGTCAAGAACACCAATCTCTGTGCCGATGTTGACTTCCTTGGTTTTCTGCCAGGTCAGAGAGCTGTTGCCCAGTCCCATCATTCGTGCGGCAGCCCAACTGAGATAGCGGTTGTCGTTGGAGTAGTCGTAGGTGGTGTACACGCTCTCAGTGGTGAAGTTCTGCGTTCCCGTGATACCATAGGAAGCCTTCAGGCGCAGGTTGCTGAAGATATTCTGGTCTTTCATCCACTTCTCACGATGGATGTTCCAGCCGATGCCGGTGCTCCAGAAGGGTGCGAAGCGTTTGTCGCTGCCGAACTTCGAACTGCCGTCGATGCGGTAGCTCAGGTCGATATAGTAGCGGTCGTCGTAGGTGTAGTTGGCGTTGCCCGTGAATCCTACCAGTCGTGTCTTCGTGCGGTCACCCTTGGGATGGCTGTCGAGCTGATACTGTGCAGCGTTGGAGATAAGGTTGAGATTAGAGTTGGAGAAGCTTTCTGCCGTAAAGCTGTAGTTGTAGAGCTTCTCATCACTCATCGAGTAGTCCACGCCGACATAGATCTGATGCTTGTCAGCAAATGTGCGTGAGTAGCTGGCCGTGACGTTGGCACTGAAGAGGTTGTCAGTGCCGTTGCCGTAAGTGTACAGGCCTTTGCGCAGCTGTCCGCTGGCGGTCTGGTAATCGTCGGAAGTGAAGTAGGAGCTCTCGGCCGGCAGGAAATAGTCGGAGCTGCTGCGGTTGGTGGTCACACCGAGCTTGGCACGCAGTCGCAGTCCTTCCAGGATCTGCCATTCCACAGAGAAGTTGTTGATCAACTACAAGTACTCGCTCTTGTTGATGGTGTTGAGCGAAGCGTCGTAGAGCGGATTGCCGATGAGATTCTTGCTGTGGTTGTAATCATAGAAAGTCTTGACGAGATTGCCCTTCTCGTCGTACGGACTGTCGTAGGGCTCCATGTCGACATAGTCCTGGAACGAGCCGTACTTGCTTTCTTTGGCATGGTTGCTCGTCACGCTGGTGTAGTTGCGGAAGATCAGGTTCTTGACGCTGTACATCAGGGTGATGTCGCCATTGAGGTTCTTACGGCTGCTGCCCTTCATGGCTCCTTGTATGTCGTTGTAGCCTAACGAGGCGGCCCAGCGGAAAGCGCCGGCGCCACCGTCGAGCCGGATGTTGTAGTTCTGACCCACGCCGGTGTGGACGGGCTTGTGGATCCAGTCGATGTCTACGCCGTTGAGCACCTGTTGCAGACGCTCGTCGTAATACTCGGCATATCTGAGCTTGTCGTCGAGTTTGTCGGGATCATACAGTCCGACGGCCTTCTCCAACCGCAGTTTGTCGGCTGCATGAAGAAGGTGATAACTTGAAAGATCGGGTATCTGCAGGCTGATGCCGGCTTTTGCCGTCACACGGAGACGTCCCTCCTTGGGTTGTTTGGTGACGACGATGATGACACCGTTGGCACCACGTGAACCGTAAATGGCTGTGGCGGCAGCATCTTTCAGGATGTTGATGCTCTCGATCCGGTCGTCGTTGTAGTCCATGAGTTTGGTCAGACTGATCTCGAAACCGTCGAGGATGATGAGTGGTGTGTTGACTGTCTGTCCCGCGTTGGTGTTGAACTCCTCTACGTTCATTGGTAGGGTAGAGGTGCCACGGATGTCAAGGTTAGGCAAGACATTCGGGTTACTACCCGCAACATTGTTGATGGGGAAGTTGAGCGAGGCGTCCACGTTCTTCAGTGTTTGCAGCAGGTTGCTGCCACGGAACATTTCCAGCTTTTCCTTGCCTACGGTAGAGACAGCACCGGTGTAGCTCTCCTTGGCTTTGCGGAAGATGCCTGTGACGACAACCTCGCCGACTTGCTTGACATCAGATTCCAGTCCGATGTTCATCATCTTGGTCATCTTCACGACACGGGTCTTCATGCCTACGTAGCTGATCTGGGCAGACTCACCGCCACGCAACAGGTAGTCGAAGCTGAACGCACCGTTGACATCTGTCACTGTGGCGATATTCGTACCGAGAATCCTCACCTGTGCACCGATCACCGGCTCTTTCGTGGCCACGTCATAGACATATCCGCCGACAGACTCCAGCTTACCGGACTTGGGTGTTTCTGTTTGGCTCTCCGTGTTGTTGACCTTGGAGATGTTGATAAACTTCCCGTCGATCGTGTATTTCAGCGGCTTTCCTTTCAACAGAAAGTCCACGATAGCCAGGAAGGGCGTGTTGTGTACCGCCCCTCGGACACGGTAAGGCTCCAAGTCTTCGTAGGGAAGAGGAAACGGTAACTGGAATTCTTCTCCAACCGCGCCAGTGCGCTGGGCAGGTCTTTGTTGTTGAACTCCATGGAGAGCCTCACGTCATTCTGCGCGTTTGCTGTCAGCGCTGTCAGCATCAGCAACAGCGTCAGCAGTAGAGGCAGGACTGTTCTTTTCATAAGCGATGGTGTTTGGTTACTCTCAGAGTATGATGATGAATGAATAATTATAGCGTGAAATATATTTAATGCTTGTGTGAATACTATGTCTACTGTGCTTGTAAATGGTGCAAAAATACTAAAAAGAATCCAAAAATACGAATGATGAGCGATAAAAACAAAAAAGAAGAGATTCTTTTTGTTCTTTCGCTTATTTACCGTAACTTTGCATTGTTTTATATAGTACATTTTCTAACTGATTTAAAAATACACAGTATGAAACCTACATTATTACTGCTTGCTGCCGGAATGGGCAGCCGTTACGGTGGTTTGAAACAATTAGACGGTCTGGGTCCCAACGGCGAGACTATCATGGACTATAGTATCTATGATGCTATCCAGGCTGGCTTCGGCAAGATCGTCTGGGTGATCCGTAAGGATTTTGAGCAGGACTTCCGCGAGAAGATCCTTTCTAAATATGAGGGACATATCCCCTGTGAGCTTGTGTTCCAGAGCCTCGACAAGATTCCTGATGGCTATTCTGTTCCAGAAGGCCGCACGAAACCTTGGGGTACCAACCACGCTGTGATGATGGCCAAAGAGGTGATCCACGAGCCTTTCTGCGTCATCAACTGCGATGACTTCTACAACCGCGACTGCTTCAAGGTGATTGGTAAGTTCCTCTCAGAACTGCCGGAAGGCAGCAAAGGCAAGTATGCTATGGTAGGTTTCCGCGTTGGTAACACATTGAGCGACAACGGCTCTGTCTCTCGTGGCGTCTGCTCGAAGAATGCAGAGAACCTGCTCACCGGTTGCGTAGAGCGCACAGAGATCGAGCGCCAGGCCGATGGCAATGTGGCTTACAAGGACGAGAACGGCAAGTGGGTAGAGATTGCTGACATCACACCGGTAAGTATGAACGTGTGGGGCTTGACACCAGACTACTTCGAGTACAGCGATAAATTCTTCAAGGAGTTCCTCGATGCTCCCGAGACAAAGGCCAATCCTAAGGCTGAGTACTTGATTCCTTGGGTGGTGAACGAGCTGATCAATGAGGGTAAGGCTACCTGTGAGGTGCTCGACACCACGAGCAAGTGGTTTGGCGTTACCTATTCTGCAGACCGTCCGGGTACTGTTGCCCGCATCCAGAAGTTGGTTGACGAGGGTGTATATCCCAACAAGCTCTTCTGATCAGCCAACAAGTTTTACTGACAGAAATTCTTGGAACTGTACGACTGGATTTTGCCACATTTGGACTTCGGAAAGTTGTCCCGTGCGTTCGGTAGAATGATTAGGTTCCCCAAAAAGCATTGACCGAAGACGGTCAAACGTTCATTTGACCAATTGACTGACGGATGTTTGGCCAATTGGCCGACGGTCGTTGGCCAATTGGACGACGACCGTTTGACCATCTTGTGAATGGCGATTTTTCAACGAAATGACGCCGTTTTAGTCGATGTAAAACACGCAATTATAGCAGTTTCCATTCGTATAGGTCGAAATCTTTCTTTGCTGTAGACTTGAATCTTACCGGTTCTTTAGCAATCAAACAATAAAGCCCCGGATGTCATTTGATCATCTGGGGCTTTACATTATAGCCATACACCTTATAATATATTATTGGTGTCCGCTAAAAATGAAAACCGCATAAAAATCCTTTCGCGATGCCG